>JAGWSR010000074.1 GCA_028869385.1 bacterium | reverse complement strand
GGGATCGAGCCGCACCGGCACGCCTTCGAGGCGGCCTTCGAGCGCGGCGCTGACGAGCGCGCGGGTATGGGCGATCGGCATGCGATAGCCAGTGCCGAAGGCGCCGCCCGTCCAGCCGGTATTGACCAGCCAGCAATTCACCTTGTGGCGGGCGATGTTCTCGCCCAGAAGCTTGGCATAGACGGCCGGGTGGCGCGGCATGAAGGGCGCGCCGAAACAGGTGGAGAAGGTCGCCTGCGGCTCGCTGCCGAGACCCTTCTCGGTGCCGGCGAGCTTGGCGGTGTAGCCCGAGAGGAAATGATACATCGCCTGCTCGGGGCTGAGCTTCGAGATCGGCGGCAGCACGCCGAAGGCGTCGGCGGTGAGCATGATGATGGTGTTCGGATGACCGCCCTTGCTGCCCGGCACGATGTTCGGAATGAATTCGAGCGGATAGGCCGAGCGCGTGTTCTCGGTCTTCTCGTCGGAATCCACGTCCAGCACGCGCGTGCGCGCGTCGTAGGCGACGTTCTCGAGCACGCTCGAGAAGCGATTCGTCGCAGCCCAGATCTCGGGCTCCGCGCTCGGCGAGAGGCGAATGACCTTCGCATAGCAGCCGCCCTCGAAGTTGAAGACGCCGTCGCTCGACCAACCATGCTCGTCGTCGCCGATGAGCGGTCGGTGCGGATCGGAGGAGAGCGTCGTCTTGCCCGTGCCCGAGAGGCCGAAGAAGATGGCGACGTCGCCGTCTTTCCCGACGTTCGCCGAGCAGTGCATCGGCAGCGTATCGCGCAGCGGCAGCAAGTAGTTCATGACCGTGAAGATCGACTTCTTGATCTCGCCCGCGTACTTCGTACCGCCGATGAGGATGATGCGCCGCGCGAAATTGACAAGGATGAACGTGGATCCGCGCACGCCGTCGCGCTGCGGATCGGCCTGGAAGAGCGCCGCATCCACCACCGTGAACTCCGGCACGAAGCCCGGTTGCGCCTCATCGCTCGAGATGAAGAGGTGTCGCGCGAAGAGATTGTGCCAAGCAAACTCGGTATACACGCGAATCGGAACGCGATAACGCTCGTCCGCGCCGACGTACGCGTCGAGCATGTACACGTCGCGGTCGCGCAGATACTCCTCGACGCGCTCGAAGAGCGCATCGAAGACGGCAGCGTCGACGGGCGCGTTCGTGTCGCCCCAATCGATGTGCGCCTCGCTCGCCGGCTCTTTGACGAAGGCCTTATCCTTTGGCGAACGGCCCGTGTGCGGACGCGTGTCGACGATGAACTGACCGTCGCGGCCGAGCACGCCCTCGCGATTGCGAAGCGCGTGTTCGATCAGCGCAGGCGCCGTGAGGTTCTCCCACAGCGTCTTGGCCTGCAATTTTTCCGGAACGGTAAGAATGGTCGTAACCCTCGTACGTTGAGTGAAAATGGCGTTTCTGGATGCTTTTTCGCGTCGTGGAACGGCGCCTGCAAGCAGGCCCCCCAAGCGCCGGTTCCCAAAGCACCGCCCATGCCCAAACGCTCGCTGCTCCTCGCGGTCGCCCTTGCGACCGCCGCTTGCTTCACCCTGGCCGGGCGCGCCCGCGCGGTGCTGCCGTTTCACTTCGGGGCCTTCGCCTCGGGGCCGCTCGACGCCATTACCGACGTACCGGGCGTGCGAGTGGGGCATGTGACTTTGGTCGAAGGGAGCGACGTTCGCACCGGCGCGACCGGCATTTTGGCCAACGGCGATCCGTGGAACGACAAGGTCGCCGCCGCGACGCTCGCCTTCAACGGCAACGGCGAGATGACCGGCACGCATTGGATCAATACCTCGGGGTATCTCGAAGAGCCGATCGTGCTGACCAATACGCTCAACGTCGGCAAGGCCGATGACGGCGTCGTGGATTGGATGATCGAGCACTATCCGAACGTGGGTCGCACCGACGACGTGCCGTTGCCGGTCGTCGCGGAGTGCGACGATCAGATGCTCAACAACATTCAACTTCGCAGCGTCACGCAGCGCGACGTCGTGCGCATGCTCGACGACGCCAAGCCGGGGCAGTTCACGCGCGGAAACGTGGGGGCGGGCACCGGCATGCACGCCTTCGGATTCAAGGGCGGCATCGGATCGGCATCGCGCGTGCTGCCGGCATCGCTCGGCGGCTATCACGTCGGCGTGCTCGTGAACGACAACACGGGGAGTTCACGCGCCGCGCTCACGATCGTCGGCGTGCCGGTCGGCGAGCGGCTGAAGAACGAGTACAAGACGATCTATCCGAAGCACGTCTCCGAGGCGATGCTGCACGGACGCATGGAGAGCGGGTCCATCATCATCGTGGTCGCGACCGACGCGCCACTCGACAGTCGCCAACTGCACGCCCTCGCGTTGCGCGCCGGGCTCGGTATGGGCCGCACCGGCCTCACCAGCGACGTCGGCAGCGGCGATCTCTTCATCGCCTTCTCGACCACCGAAGTCTTCAAGCGCACCGGAAACTTTGAGATCACGCCGCCGACCGTGCCGATCGTCGAAGGCGACGCCGAGCTCAACGCGCTCTATCGCGCGACCGCGGAGGCGACCCAGGCCGCCATCTACGACGCGCTCTTCGAGGCCAAGACGATGACGGGACAGGGCGGAGCCACGGTCTTCGGGCTTCCCGACGAGCGCGTGCTGCAGATGCTCCGGGCTGCCGGCGCGATTTAACGCGGCGCGTATGGCGTTCATCGAGACCGAGCGCCTGTTGCTGCGCACGTGGATGCCGAGCGACGCCGCTGCGTGGCTCGCGATCGCCGCGCAGCCGGACGTTGCGCGTTATCTGCCGGGTGTCGCCGAGCCGACGCGCTCCGACGTCGAGGCGTGGCTCGCTCGGCAGATGGAAGAAGAAGAGCGCGAGGGGTTTTCGTGCTGGCCCGTCGTGCGAAAGGCCGACGGCGCGCTCGTCGGGCGGTGCGGTTTGCACCGCATGGCCGACGGCGATGTGGAGATCGCCTGGGCATTCGATCGAAACGTCTGGGGCGCCGGCTACGCGACCGAGGCCGCGCGTGCGGCGCTCGCGTTCGCGCGCGACGAGCGGCATCTTGCCCGCGTCGTCGCGCTCGTGGATCCGCGTAACGCGCGTTCGATCGGCGTGACGCATCGACTAGGCATGCGCTTCGATCGCGTGGTGCGCGCCTATCGCCGCGATCTGCTGAGGTACATCGCCTAACGTCAAGCGGCGCTCGTGCGTTGACAACGCGAGCGTCTTTCGCTATGGTGTAAGTGTCCTAGTGTATTAAGACACAAAGACACATTGAAAACGCATGAATCTCGCGACTCTTTTCGTCGACGACGCCTCCGTACTGCCGGTGTACGCGCAGTTGCAAGAACAGCTGCTCGCGGCTATCGCGCGCGGCGAGCTCGTTCGCGGCGAACGATTGCCGAGCGTTCGCGACCTCGCGGCGTCGCTCGGGGTGAACCCGAACACCGTCAACCGCGCGTACGCGGAGCTCGAGCGGGGCGGGGTCGTCGCGACCAAGCGCGGTCGCGGCACGTTCGTCGCGCAGGCGCGCAAGAGGGTGGGCGATTCGGGTCGGCTGCAGCAGATCGTCGAGCGCTTTGTGGCGCACGCGCGCTCGCTCGGTTACGAAGGAACGCAGATCGTGAGTGCGGTGCGCGAAGAAGTTCGGCGCGGGAGAGACGCGTCAAGGAGTGGACGATGAACGCTTTCGTGATTTTGGGCGTGGTATGGCTTGCGATGCTCGCGGTGCGCCGCTACGAGTCGCGTCCGCGTCGGCGCGAACGCCCGAGCGACGACGCGTTCAGCCACGCGCTCTTGCCGACGCGCGACTGGCGCTAATCGACCGGCGCGTACGGTCCGAGCGCCTCGCGTAGCGGATCGAGCAGGTTGCCGTACGCGCGTGAGGCGCGCACGGAGCTTGCGTAGAGCGGGCGCCGCACCTGCGAGAGGCTTGCCGTACGAACCGAGCGCTCCGTTTTATGGAACTCCAGGCAGCGCTCGTCCCACGGGAGGCCGCAGTACGCGATGATGCGCCGTGCTTGGGCCTCGAAATCGGCGACGATCTCTTCGTACCGGACCTCGAGCATGGACTCCGCCGGCAGAACGCTTCGCCAGTGGCTCATCAACCCGGCATAGGCGCGGTAGTAGCGGCCGAGGGTTCCTAAATCTGAGGACCAGATCATCGGCGCCTCCGTGAAACGCGTCGAGAAGCACGACCAACAGGCATCGAGCGGATCGCGGCGCACGTGGATGATCCGCGCGCGCGGAAAGATCATCCGAATCAAACCGACGTGAATGAAATTGCCCGGCATCTTGTCGGTGATGCGCGCAGCGGTCGGCGAGAGTCGGCGGAGTGCGACCTCGTACCGATGTGCGAGGGCAGCGCGCACCGGTCCGGCGACGGCGAACTCTTCGAGCGCGAGGTCATGGAAGAGTTCCAGTTCTCCGCCGGCAAAAGCGAGCGGATGGCTCGCGACGATCTGTTCCACGAGCGTCGTCCCGGAGCGCGGCATCCCGATGATGAAGACCGGAAGGTCGGAGTCGTTCAGGCCGATGCTTCCCTTTGCGATCATGTCGCCGGTGAATACGCGGGCGACATCCTCGAACCGCTGGAGCAGCGAGCCCTCGTCGTAGGGGATCAGCTCGCGCAGCAGCGCGTTCCCGCAGACGTAATGGTCGAAGGCCTCTCGTCGATGTCCGGCCGCTTGTTCGAGGTCGCCGAGTGCGAAGTGCGCCTCGAGCCGTGCTTCGGACGAGAGGCTTGTGTCGCCGACGAACGCCTCGAGTGCTGCGCGGTGCGCCGGCGTAAGCGCGTCGCGCAGATGCGCCGCCACGCGACGGTAAAATTCCGGGCGATCGGGAGCGAGTTCGATGGCCTTGAGCATCGCGGCGCGAGCCGTGTCGAGGTCGCCGAGTGAGAGGGATGTGTCGGCGAGGTCGTGCCACGCGTCCGCGTTTCCCGGCTCGAGCGCGGTCGCGCGCGCGAACGCGTCCCGGGCCCCTCGGTCGTCGCCGGCCCGGCTCAGGAGCGTTCCGAGAAAGACCCAGGTCTCGGCCTGTTGGTCGCCAGCCCCGACCGCCGCGTAGACACGGGCGATGCCTCGCTCGAAGGCGCGCGTTTCCAGGTAGTGGCCGAGCGCGTTGGCGAGCGCTTCATGGAATGTCGGGTCCAGGTCGAGCGCCCGCTCGAAGTAGGGCTGCGCTTCCCGTGCCTTCCCGGTCGAGCGTAACAGCGCGCCGAAGCCGTTGAGGGCCACGACGTTCTCGGGATCGAGCTCCAGAGCGCGGGCGAGCTGCGCAGCGGCCTCGACGTGGCGACCCAAGAGGGTGAGGAGCGAGCCGGCCAACGTAAGCGCGCGGGGCGAGCTCGCGTCGAGGGCGATCGCGGCGTTCGCCAGCGCAAGGGCCTCTTCGAGGCGCCCGTCGCTGGCCGCCATCAGGCTACGATTTGTAAGCTCTGCGCTATCTGCCATCGGTGTGCTCATCGGAAAGGCGAGGAGTAACCTCCATGGACGTTGTAAGGACTCAAGTAGGCTATCGGTACTGCCGATGGTCTGAATGAGGCGAAGGGAAGGATCTCTTCGCGTTTCGCGTACCGCGAATAGGTAGCATGGAGGATTGCCGTGGGACAGGGCCTGTCGATTGCCAACAATTTGTTGGCCAACAACGTTTCTCTTAACCTCAATAAAAACCAAGAAGCGCTGAAGAATACGGTCACGCAGCTCTCATCGGGCTTGCGGATCAACACGGCCGCGGACGATCCGTCCGGTCTCGCCATCGCAACGAATCTGCAGACGCAGGTCGACGGCTTCAACGAAGCCGTTCAGAACGTTCAGAACGCGAACAATGCGGCACAAGTGGCCGAGGGCGCGCTGCAGACGACCACCGACATTTTGCAGCGCATTCGCGCGCTTGCGGTCGAGGCGGCATCCGACGTCAATTCAAACAGCGATCGACAGAATCTTCAGGTCGAAGTAACGCAGTTACTTCTCGAAGTCAATCGCATCTCGCAAAACACGAATTTCAACGGTCAGTCGTTGCTCGACGGCACGCACGCCGGTTTCCAGGCCGAGCAGAACGCGTTCCTTTCGGTAACTGCGAATGCCGCGCTTGCGACGAACGGCAACTTCGCGCAAGTCAGCGGCGTCAATTACGGGTTTCTCATCGCAAGTGCGGTCGGCGTGTATGGCGCCGGGAATTACTTCAATACCACGAGCGGCAACGGCGGCGGCGTCCAGGGCATCGGTAGCGGGCAGGACACCGTGGACGGTACGATCCAGCTGCAGGTGATCAATACCGGCGTGTCCATCGCAGTGCAGGAGACGTTCATCCAGAGCGCTACCGGGTACGTCTGCGTCTCCTCGACGCTTTGGGGCGGCCAGGGTGCGTCGGCCACGCCGGCTACGACCGCGGCCGGCGGCACAACCAGCCTCCGTACGATCACCGCGAATAAGGCGCTCACCAACGGCTCCGGATTCGACAACGTGAAGATCGTGCTTGGCTACCTCACGACTGCCGACGTCGGTACGACCGCGTATATCAAGGTGAGCCAGAATGTCGCCGCACTGACGAACCCGGGCAATCCGGCGTTCAACTTCCAGTCGGCAGCCAACGAAGGCGATGTCATTCAGGTCGGCATCGAAGCGACCAATACGGCAACGCTGCGCGTCTCGAACATCAACCTCGCGCTCTCCGCGTCCAACAACCCCTCCATCGGCGCCGAGGACGCGATCGGGCAGATTGACAACGCGCTCGAACGCATCTTGAATCAGCGCGCGCAGCTTGGGTCGGTGATCGTTCGGTTGAACGAGGATGCGAGCAACGACAACGTCGCCGCGGTCAACCTGCAGGCGTCGGAATCCTCGATTCGCGATCTCAACGTCGGTCAGGCGACGACCGAGTTCACCAAGCTGCAGATCCTCGTGCAAGTCGGCACGTCGGTCTTGGCGCAGTCGAACGCAAACGCGCAATCGGTACTCGGACTCTTCCGCTAACCGATTTCCACGCTAGAACCTACGAAGAGAAGGGCGTCGCGATCGCGACGCCCTTCGTCATTGCACGGTGTCGGGCGAAGCGGCGCCCCGGTAAGGTCCTCCGCGCCTCCGGTCGGCCCGCGTCGAGCTCGATGGATCGCTCGAGCACGGGAAAGGGGCTAAAGTTTTTGTGCCAAAAATCGATAACAAGAGTTAGGAGAGGGATGGAGCCCTCCTCAGCGTCGCGCCCCAGCGGCAGTTCATGGAGGACTCACGGATGGGACAAGGTTTGAGCATCGCCAACAATCTGTTGGCAAACAACGTTTCGCTCAACCTCAACAAGAACCAGGAAGCGCTGAAGAATACGGTCACGCAGCTCTCGTCGGGCTTGCGGATCAACACGGCGGCGGACGACCCTTCCGGTCTTGCAATCGCGACGAATCTGCAGACGCAAGTAGACGGCTTCAACCAAGCCGTCCAAAACGTGCAGAACGCGAACAACGCGGCGCAGGTAGCCGAAGGCGCGCTCCAGACGACGACCGATATCCTGTAGCGCATCCGTGCGCTCGCGGTCGAAGCGGCGTCCGACGTCAACTCGAACAGCGATCGGCAGAATCTGCAGACCGAAGTCTCGCAGCTACTGCTCGAAGTCAACCGCATCTCGCAGAACACGAACTTCAACGGGCAGGCGTTGCTCGATGGAAGCCATGCCGGTTTCCAGGCGGCCGTTGATGCGACGGCGACCGTGACCGCGAATGCCGCGCTTGCGGGAGGCGTCTCGCAGGCTTCGGTGCAGATCACGAACGCCAACTTCACTCAGCCGCCGATTGCCTCGAATTCGGCGGTTTTGGCACCGGCGATCCCCGGGTGGACGCTTTCCGGCGGTTTTGTGCTGATCAACGGTAACGACGGCGCCGATCCGACTGTTCCCGCGGGGTATCAGGCACTTGGTGGCTTTACCGCGGGTGCGAGCGCTCAGACGACGCTCACCGGCCTCACCGTCGGGAACACCTACTCGGTCAGCTACCTTGCGGCAGTCAACGGCAATCCGGCCAGCCACATCCAGGTTCTTGCAAACGGCGTCGATATCACCAACGGTACGATAACCCCGCCGGGAACATACACGCAGTTTACGACCAACACGTTCGTCGCGTCGAGTACGTCGGTCACGCTGGCCTTTAATAACATTCAGGCCGGCGGCAACGCGCAATTTACCGGCGTTACGCTCAACGCCGTCGGCACCGGCTCCGCGGGCATCAACTCAAACTTCTTGGTCGCCAGTATCTCCGCGGCAAACGCGAACTTTCAGACGACGATCGGTACGCAGGCGTATAACGCGGCTGGAACTTACGCGACCGTTGACGGTTCGATCGAACTTCAGGTGATCAATACCGGGGTTTCGATCGCCGTTCAAGAGACGTTCATCAACAGCGCGACCGGGGCGGTCTCCGTCGATGCGAACCTCTACGGAGCGTACGGCGTCGCCTCCGATTTCGATAATGTCGCCGTCACGATCGGCGGTATCTCGAATCTCGACGTCGGCACGACCGCGTACGTCAAGATTAGCCAGCACGTTGCAGCGCTGACCAATCCGTCGAACCCGGCGTTCAACTTCCAATCCGCCGCAAACGAAGGCGACGTCATTCAGGTCGGCATCGAGGCAACCAATACCGCGACGCTGCGTATCTCGAACATCAATCTCGCGCTCTCGGCAGGGAACAATCCGTCGATCGGCGCGGAAGACGCGATCGGGCAGATCGACAACGCGCTCGAACGTCTGCTCAACCAGCGCGCGCAACTCGGCTCGGTCATCGTGCGGCTCAACGAGGACGCGAGCAACGACAATGTCGCCGCGGTAAACCTGCAGGCGTCGGAGTCGTCGATTCGCGATCTCAACGTCGGGCAAGCGACGACGGAGTTCACGAAGCTGCAGATCCTCGTGCAAGTCGGCACGTCGGTCCTCTCGCAATCGAACGCGAACGCGCAATCGGTCCTCGGACTCTTCCGCTAACCGATCTCCACGCTAGAACCTACGAAGAGAAGGGCGTCGCGATCGCGACGCCCTTCGTCATTGGCGATGGCGTCGCTCGCGCGCCGCGCAGCATCGGATGATCGCGCGGGCCTTCGGCGTCGAGCACGAAGGTGCACGGGTCGTACCAGAGATACGAGACCTGGTTGATGCCGGCCGCATCGCGCGTCACGATCTCGAGCGTACGATCGCCGACGGGCACGCCCGCGGGGCGCGGCACCCCGGCCGCATGAACCTCCAACGGCGCCCAGGCGATCGGGCCGACGCGCAACTGCAGAAAATGCGCTTTGGGGCGCTTGGCGAGCAACCAGGGAAGAAGATCGTAGCCCGCGCCGGCGATGAGCACGGTATCCGGCTGCGCAGAATAGCGTCGCAGTTGCTCGGTGTAGATACCCGCGGGCCCATCGCTCTGCGCGCGGATCGTATAGGAGCCGTCTTCGGCACGTGTGAGTGAGGACGTCCACGTACCCCCGCAACAACTCGCATGCGAGCGGTACGAGAGCAGCACGAGCGTGGTGTCATCGTAGGTCGCTCGCGAGTCCGTGAACATTCGATCGCCGGCCATGTCGCCCACACGCACCTCGGATGCATCGCGCTGCACGCTGTACGTGGGCGTGATCGGTGCGCCGGTGCCGACGAACGACCAGGTGCCGGCGAGCAGCCCGCAGAGCGCGAGCGCGATCACCCTTGCATCGCGAGCAGCGCCACCTTCATCGCGCGTGCGAGCGACGGCTGCATCTCGAACTCGATCAACGCCTGCGCGGTGCGATCCGCGGTCTTATTCGTGACGAACCACGGCGGCTTGGGCAGCAGCGTCGCGCCGTAGCCGAAGAGGCTGCGCGGAAAGGGCGCGAAGGGCGCGTAGATCACGCTCTTCTGCGCTTTGTCGAACAGATAGCGATTGTGTACCACGCCGATGCCGCTACGCACGTCGTCGAGCGTATGCCCGGGATAGGCGCCCCACGTCGTCTCGGTGAGCAGAAACCCGACACCCGTCCATGCGTTGACCGCGACGCACCCGAAGCGCAGCGCCGCGATCGCCGCATCGAGTTCGGATGCGAACTCGCGCATCGTGCGCGGATGCACGACGACGTTGCCGCCGAGCGTTCCCCAGAGCCGCTCGTTCGCGAACGATGTCGCGTCGCGCAGATACGTTCCGGTGTCGCCCGGCAGAGTCGTGACGGTAAGCAGACTCGCAAAGGCCTCGACCTCGAAATTGGGTGAGGCCGAGTCGGCGTCCACGCGCACGAGCGTGCGCGGCGTGAAGCCCGCTTCGTTGGCGCCGAAACGTTTCGCGTCGCCCGACGAGAGCCGCTCGCAGCGCTGCGCGGCACCGGGATAGTACGCGGGGCGATCGCGCAGCTCGGCGAGCACCGCCTCGATCTGCGCGAGCAGCTTCGGCGTGCCGTCCCAATCGCTCGGCAGAATCACGACCTGCGAGGCGATGCAGTTGAAGCCGCCGTTGTGCATCTTTTGCGTGACGATCTGCTCCGCTTGGTAGCGGAAGTCCGCGGCGCTCCACGGCCCCGGAACGACGATCGTCGGGCTCACGTTGCCGAGCTCCGAGGTGATCTGTTTCTTCAGCACCGGGTCGTTGCGGCGCTTGCGGTCTTCCATATCGGGTCCGTCGCCGAAGACGATCTTATCGTGCGTCTTGTCGCTCCCGGTGATGTGGATCTGGTCCACGAGCGGGTGCGCGCAGAGTTCCTTGCCGATCTCCGGACCGCCGTAGGCGAAGCGCAAGAATCCGCCCTCGACGAGCGGCGCGAGGGCCCGCTCGAAGATCGGTCCGAGATACTCGTTGACCGGATTCATCTTGAGGATGCAGACGGCGCCCTTCGCGAGCAGTTCGTAGAGCACGTCGAGCGGGGGAATCGCGGCGATATTGCCAGCGCCGAGCACGAGTGCCACGCGCGGCTGCGGGTTCGGCTCCTTATACCAAACGGCCATCGTCTCGCGCAGCGTCGCCGGGGTGACCCCGGGCTGCATCCAGACCTCGCCGCGCACGCCGTTCAACAGCAGCCGATCGTACGGCCCCCCGGGGAACACGTCGACGACCGTCTGGCCGTCGGGACGTACGCGGATCTGGCGCTCGGCGAGGTGCGGCACGCCTTCGCGCGCGATCTCGCGCATGCTCGCGATATAGCGATTGAGCGCGTAGAGCAGCGCCCACGGGCCGCTGACCCACTCCTCGCCCGCGAGCGGGGTTCCGGCCACCCCTTTGGCTCGAGCGGCCTCAGCGGCCCACGAAGGGGCCTGTGCGTAGGTGCTCTCGCGCACGCGTTCGAGTAGGTCGGCCTTGGCGGATGCAGTCAGGGTGAGCCAGCGTTTGGCGCCCTCGTGCAGGTCGCTAAGGGAGCGGTCAATCTCGTCGGAGGTTGCAACGGCAGTCATCTTGCGTGCTTCGACCTTTGTCTGCACGCTCCGGTTGCAACTCGGAGTCTCCCCGCGTGGTAGAATGCGCTCGGAGGTGCCTGACGATGGCCAAAAAACGACGCGCGAAGCGTCGGGGCCTCGTGCCGCGCATCGGACCGCCGCAGAACCTGCGCCCGGCCGGTGCCCATGAGGACCGCACGCACTACGACCGCAAACGCGAAAAAGCCGCTCTCCGGCGCGATGCCGAGAGCGGCTTTCCATTTGCTCCGATCGGCGTTTAGCTGATCAGTTCGCGCTGCACCATGATCTCGCGGGGGCTGACCAGGTGCTTGTTGAGGCCGAGCTTCTCCGGCGCGACGCCGAGGGCGTACGCGACGAGCTGCGGCAGGTGGAAGGTGGGAAGATCGGTGCGGCCCCAGCGCGCGCCGGCATCCTGCTGATAGCCGTCGAGCGCGAGGTGGCAGAGCGGGCAGGGCGTGATGACGGCTTCGGCGCCGTTATCCTTCGCCATGCGCATGTTCTGGCCGACCATGTTCGTCGCGATGCCGTCTTTTTCGAGCTGCACGTGGAAACCGCAGCAACGCGTCTTGCCGGCATAATCGACCGCTTCGCCGCCGAGGGCTTCGATGAGATCCTCGAGCGAGTGCGGATTGCGCGCCGACTCCCAGCCGTTGACGTTCTCGGGGCGAATGATGTGGCAACCGTAGAACGGCGCAACCTTGAGGCCGTTGAGCGGGCGCACGACCATCGAACGAAGGTTGTCGAGGCCGACATCGTCGATGAGCATCCACAGGAGGTGGCGCACCATGACGCCGCCCGAGTACTTCGCGCCGAACTTGCCGAGGATGGCGTTGGCCTGGTCCATGCGCTCTTCGCTCTCGAGGAGCTCTTTGTTCGCGGCGCGCATGTGACCCGTGCAGGTCGAGCAGATCGTGATGACGTCGTCGAGTCCGAGCGCCTCGGCCTGCGCGTAGGTGCGGGCGTTGAGGACGCGCGCGACGTCGCGATTGACGTCGTTCACGACCGACGCACCGCAGCACGACGCGGCGGTGAGTTCGATCAGTTCGATGCCGAGTTTGTCGGCGAGGAGCATCGTCGAGTTGAAAAGCTCCTTGCACGACTCTTTGGCGACGCAGCCCGGGAAGAAGCCGTAGCGTTTGGTTTCGCGCGAGCGCGACGCGCGGTGCGCGTCGAGCGGGCGCTCTTCGGGAAGAAGCGTAGCAGACATTAGCTGACCGGAACCTCCAGGGCTTCGAAAATGGTGCGGACTTCGTCCACCTTCGGAATCGGTTTGACGAAGACGGGCGGCTGCTTACCGCGCAGCGCCATGCGGGGGCCGAGCGGCGCGAGCGCCTTGATGAGGCCGACGACGTTGAAGCGTCCGACCGTTCCGAGAATGACCTCGGTTTCGGCGAGCATGCCGGTCTGTTTGATCGTCTTCGAGACGACGAGTGCGTGGCGCGGACCGCGCTCGTTCATCATCACGCGATCCTTGATCGCGGCGCGCTTGACGTCCACGATGCGATTGTTCGGCTCGACGTGCTTCGGGCAGTACGAACACGCATAGCAGTGCGCGCAGAGCCAGAGATAGTCTTCCGAGATCTGCGCGATGCGCTCGTCGCGCTTGGCGTCGCGCACGTCTTCGATGAAGCGATACGCGTACGCGATCGCCGCGGGACCCGCGAAGGCCGGATCGACGCTGACGACCGGGCAGAGCGAATAACACGTGGCGCACATGATGCAGTTCGCGACGTCGACGAGCTTCTTCATGTCGTCGGGCGAGACGCGTCGTTCGATCTCGTGCTCGGAGTCCTTATCCTTCGGCTGAAGGTAGGGCTTGAGGCGCGCATACTTGTCCCAGAACGGGTCCATATGCACGACCATGTCCTTCATGGGCTGGAAGTTCTGCATCGGATCGACCGCGATGGTGCCGTCGTCTTTGACGACGTCCCGGCAGTTGGTCTTGCAGGCGAGCGCGGTGACGCCGTTGATGCTCATCGAGCACGAACCGCAGATCGCCGAGCGGCACGAACGACGGAACGAGATCGAGCCGTCGATTTCGGCCTTCGCGGTCTCGAGTGCATCGAGCACCGTCGTCGCTTCGGGAACCTCGACCTCGATGAGGTCGCGGTGGGGAACCGTGTCGACCGCTTCATCGAAGCGGAACAAGTCAAGTTTGATCTTCGCCATCGTTTAGTACGTTCTCACCTGCGGTTCATACTTGGTGATCGTGACCTTGCGCGAGTAGTCCATGCGCGGCGTGCCGTCCGCTTCGCGGAAGGCGAGCGTGTGCTTGAGCCAATTCGCGTCGTCGCGGTCGGGGAAGTCGGTGCGCGACTGGGCACCGCGCGATTCGCGGCGCTCGAGCGCACTCTTGGCGAGCGCATACGCCGCGTCGATGAGGAAGTCCGTCTCGAACGTCGACACCAGATCGGTGTTGAACGTCGAAGACTTGTCCATCACGTACACGTTCGCGTCGAATTCCTTGCGAACGCGATCCATCTCGGCGACGGCTTCGGCGAGGCCCTGCTCGTCGCGGAAGATGAACGTGTTCTTGCTCATCGTTTCGTTCATCGCGCTGCGCAACTTCGGCGCGCGCGTGCCGCCGGTACGGGCGAGCAGCTCCTTGACGCGATCCTGCTCGGCTTTGAGCGTACGCTCCGAGGGGCGCACGTCGCCGACCGTCTTGATGTAATCCACGGCGTGACGCGCGGCGCGCGCACCGAAGACGATCGTCTCGAGCAGCGAGTTGCCGCCGAGGCGGTTCGCTCCGTGAACGCTGACGCAGGCGCACTCGCCGGCGGCATAGACGCCGGGCACGCGCGTGGCGCCCCACTTGTCGGTCTCGATGCCGCCCATCGTGTAGTGGGCACCGGGAAGAATCGGAATCGGCTCGTGAATCGCATCCTTGCCGGTCGCGTCGAGCGCAAGCTCGCGGATCTGCGGGAGGCGTTCGAGGATCTTTTCACGCCCGAGGTGGCGCAGGTCGAGCAGCACGCAGCCGTCAACGCCGCGGCCTTCGAGAATCTCGGTCCACTCGGCGCGGGAGACGACGTCGCGCGAAGCGAGCTCGCCCTTGTTCGGCGCGTACTTGAACATGAAGCGTTCGCCCGCGGCGTTGAGCAGGTATCCGCCCTCACCGCGCGCGCCCTCGGTCATGAGCACGCCGTTCTCTTTGAGCGTCGTCGGGTGGAACTGCATGAACTCCATGTCCATGAGCGGGATGCCCGCTTTGTAGGCGATCGCCATGCCGTCGGCGGTCGAGGCGTAGCCGTTGGTCGTCTTCGCGTACATACGGCCCGCGCCGCCGGTCGCGAAGATCGTGGCCTTCGCGGTGATCAGTTCGAGCTGGCCGTTGCGCATGTTGTAGGCGACCACGCCCGTGCCGATGCCGTCTTCGACCGCGAGCGCCGTGCAGAAGTACTCTTCATACACCTTGACGCCGAAGCGCTCGAGCTGCTCCCACAGGGTGTGCAGGATGACGAGGCCCGTGACGTCGGCCGAGTAGCACGTACGGGGCGCGCCCGCGCCGCCGAAGGGGCGCTGCGCGATACGGCCGTCGGGCATGCGGGAGAAGATACAGCCGCGATGCTCGAGCCAGATGATCTGCTTGGGCGCATCCTCGCACATCGCCGCGGCGGCGTCTTGGTCACCGAGATAATCGGAGCCTTTGACGGTGTCGTAGGTGTGCGAGTCGGGGCTGTCTTCTTCGCGGTTGCCGAGGGCTGCGTTGATGCCGCCCTGCGCGGCACCCGAGTGGCTGCGCACCGGATGCATCTTGGAGACGATGGCGACGTCGGCACCCAGCTCCGCGGCTTCGACCGCGGCGCGCATGCCGGCAAGACCGCCACCGATAACGACTACGTCGTGCTTGATCACGTGAGCCTTTCCCGGGACAGGTGAGAAGAACGGTTTGCTTCTTTATACTATCCGGGTCGAAGGGAACCTCACGACAATTATCGGCCGAGGCCGCTTCAGGCGGTCGCGTCGGCCGTTCCGGCAGGGGTCTCCCCCTTATCCAGCGGGTTGCGTGAGAAGAAGCGATACTGGTTCTTGCCGGCTTGTTTTGCCTTGTAGAGCGCTTCGTCGGCCGAGAAGAAGAGCGTCTGCCCGTCGGTGCCGTCGTTGGGGAACATGGCGACGCCGATCGAGCTCGAGAGTCCGTTGCGGCGCAGTGCCGACATGATGCGCTCCACGCCCCGCGTCGCCTGCTCGCGATCGCTCTGCGCCATGATGAGCACGAATTCGTCGCCCGCATAGCGCGCGACGATGTCGCCCTTGCGCGCGTTCTTTTTGAGCACTTGCGCGAAACGTTTGAGCGCGAGATCGCCCAGGCTGTGCCCGCCCGAATCGTTGATCTTTTTGAGATCGTCGAGGTCGAGGATCACGAACGCGAAGGGCGTGTCGTAACGCTCCGACGTGTGAAGCTCGCGGTCCAGCATCTCGGAGAGGGCGCGACGGTTGAAGATGCCGGTGAGCGCGTCGGTGTTCGCCATGCGCTGCGTCTCTTCGAGCAGTCGACGCGTCTCTTCGTACAGGCGCGCGTTTTCCACGGCGATCGCGGCTTGCGAGGCGAAATCGAGCAGTACGCGCAGCTGATTCTCGGTAATTTCGGTGCCCGGCGGATCGTCGGCATAGAGCATGCCGCGCACCACGTCGCGCGCGACGAGCGGTGCGACGCAGTAGGCCCCGCGCGCGTCTTCGAGCGGCGCGTCTTCGTCGTCGCCGTTGCCGTAGGCGAGTTGCAGGTCGCCGTGCGCGACGTCCACGATGGTGGAGGCACTGCGGTAGGCGCGCGGATCGAGCGCGTGATTGACCGTGCCGTTCGAATCGCACTCGAGGCGCCGCACGATAGTAGTTCCCTCGATCACGTCGAAGAGAACGACGCGCTTGAACTTGAGCGCTTCGACCACGCCGCGAAGCACCATCGAGAGGATGTCGTTGATGTCGAGCGTCGAGTTGATGGTGGAGAAGACTTGCTGCAGGACGAAGAGTTCCGCGTTCTGCTGTGCGTACTCGTCTCGCTCGGCCTCGAGGATGGTAATGCGACGACGAAGCCGCTCGATCTCCTCTAGGAGGTCGGCGTCTTGGGTCGGACCATCGGACAGGTTGGCGCCCATCGTTTAAGGTAACGTCTCGCTTGCTAGTTTTCTTTAGGTCTGGTCGGTAGTTGAAGCAGTTCGTCCATCTCCACGTTCACTCCGAGTACTCCCTGCTCGACGGCGCCTGCCGGGTCGACCGGCTCTGCCGCCGGGCCGCCGAGGACGGGGCGCCCGCCGTGGCGTTGACCGATCACGGCGTCATGTACGGCGCCATGGAGTTCTACTACGCCGCCCGGGATACGAAATTAACTCCGATCATCGGATGCGAGGCCTACATCGCCCCGCGGGGGCGCTTCGACCGCACCGTGCGCGACGAAGCCCACGTGACGCTCCTGGCGGCCGACCTGGTGGGGTACCGCAACCTGACCGCCCTCATCTCGAAGGGCTTTTTGGAGGGGTACTACTACAAGCCGCGGATCGATCTCGACCTCCTGGCCGAGCACAACGACGGCCTGATCGTCCTCTCCGGCTGCATGTCCGGCATGGTCGCGGCCCCGCTGCTCAAGAACGACTACGAGACGTCGGTCAAGAACGCCAAGACCTTCACCGACATCTTCGGCGATCGGTTCTATATCGAGGTGATGCGCCACGGTATGCCGGAGGAGGACGTCATCAACGACGGCCTCGTGAAGGTGGCTCGGCAACTGAACATCCCGATCGTGGCGACCAACGACTCGCACTACCTCGAGCAGCGCGATGCCCCGGCGCACGACGTACTCCTCTGCATCGGCACCGGCAAGACCGTCTCCGACACGAGCCGGATGAAGTTCTACTCGGACCAGTTCTACGTGAAGTCGCCCGAGGAGATGTACGACCTCTGGCGCGACCTGCCCGAGGCCTGCGAGAACACGGTCAAGATCGCCAACCGGATCGACATCAAGATTCCCGAGAAGATCTTTCACCTGCCGCAATTCCCGGTGCCGCAGCCGCCGGAGCCGCGCGCGGACGATCTCACGGCCGAGCAGTACCTGCGCGACATCTGCGAAGCGGGCCTGATCGAGCGCTACGGTGCCGAGCGCGCCGCGCATGAGCCGGCGCTGCGCGAGCGGCTCGATTACGAGCTCAACGTCATCAATACGATGGGCTTCGCTTCGTACTTTTTGATCGTGTGGGACTTTATCAAATATGCGCGCGATCACGAGATTCCGGTCGGCCCGGGCCGCGGCTCCGCCGTCGGATCGCTCGTCGCGTACTGCTTGAAGATCACCGATCTCGATCCGCTCAAGTTCAATCTCTTCTTCGAACGATTCTTGAATCCGGATCGTATCTCGATGCCCGATATCGATACGGATTTCTGTGTCGAGCGCCGCGACGAAGTGATCGCCTACGTCACCGAAAAGTACGGCAAGGATCGCGTCGCGCAGATCGTGACGTTCGGTACGATGGCCGCGCGCGCCGCGGTGCGCGACGCCGGTCGCGCGCTCGCCGTACCGTTGCCCGAGGTGGACAAGGTCGCGAAGATGATCCCGTCGGGTCCGGGTGGGCTCTCGATCGTGCAGGCGCTCGATCAGATTCCGGAGCTGAAACTCGCCTACGCGGGCTCGCCGCAGATTCGCAAGCTGCTCGACACCGCGCGCGACATCGAAGGCCTCGCTCGCAACGCGGGCACGCACGCGGCGGGCGTCGTGATTTCGGCCGGTCCGCTCATCGATTACGCGCCGCTCGTGAAGTTTTCGGATGGCGGCGTCAACACGCAATTCGACATGGTCTGGGTCGAGAAGATCGGCCTGCTCAAGATGGACTTCTTGGGCCTGCGCAACCTCACGGTGATGAACGACGCGGTGCGCGAGATTCGCCGCACCGTGAACGGCGACTTCGAATTGGAGCGCATCCCCGACGACGACGAAAAGACCTTCGCGATGCTCGGCCGCGGCGAAACGATGGGCGTCTTCCAACTCGAATCCGACGGCATGAAGCGCATCTGCGTCGAATTAAAGCCGTCGCGTTTCGACGACATCATTGCGCTCGTTGCGCTCTATCGCCCGGGCCCGATGGACTGGATTCCGCAGTACATCAGCAACAAACATGGCCGTACGAAGGCGACGTACCTGCATCCAAAGCTCGAGCCGATTCTCAAAGACACCTACGGCATCGCCTGCTTTCAAGAACAGGTCATGCAGATGGCGCGCGATATTTCGGGCTTCACGATGGGCCAGGCGGACGAACTTCGCAAGGTCATGGGAAAGAAGCAGAAGGACAAGATTCCGGTCTATCGCCAGAAATTCATCGACGGCGCGAAGGAGACGTCGGGGATCGAACCCGAGCTCGCCGAGCAGATCTTCGCCTTCATCGAGCCGTTCGCGGGATACGGCTTCAACAAGTCGCACGCAGCGGCATACGCGTGGATCTCGTATCAGACGGCGTTCCTCAAAGCGAATCACCCGCTGCAGTACCTCACCGCGCTGATGACGTCGGTCAAAGACAAGACCGATAAACTCGTCGAGTACATCGACGAGGCGAAGAAGGTCGGCATCACCGTGCTGCCGCCCGACGTCAACGAATCGCTGATCGACTTCGCCGTGGTCGGCGATCGCATTCGCTTCGGTCTGGCGGCGGTCAAGGGCGTCGGCGAGGGCGCGGTGCGCAGCATCATCGAGGCACGCGACGCCGGCGGCAAATTCACC
Source organism: bacterium (assembly GCA_028869385.1). GTDB lineage: Bacteria > Vulcanimicrobiota > Vulcanimicrobiia > Vulcanimicrobiales > Vulcanimicrobiaceae > REEB354. The sequence goes on along the minus strand of JAGWSR010000074.1, from coordinate 134,923 downwards.
GATCTCTTCGACCTCGCCAAACGCGTGGACGCAAAGCAAGTCAATCGCCGCGTCTTCGAAGCATTGATCAAGTGCGGCGCGCTCGACGAACTGCCGGGCAATCGCGCGCAGAAGCTCGCGGCGCTCGAGGCCGCGATGGATTTGGCGGCGCACGCGACGCGCGAGGCGGAGACCGGGCAGTTCTCGCTTTTCGGCGACGTCGCCGAGCACGCGCCCGCGCTCGTGCCGACGCTCCCGCTGGTCCCGGCGCCCGGAAATCGCGAGCAACTCGCGTGGGAGAAGGAGACGCTGGGCATCTTCGTCTCCGGACATCCGCTCTCGGAGTATCAAGAGCTGCTCGTACGCCAGGGCGCGACGCCGATCAAGGACCTGCGCAGCGTGGACGACGACGCGGCGGTGACGATTGCCGGCATGGTGACGAGCGTGCGCCGGACGCTGACCAAGAGCGGCCAGCAGATGCTGATCGCGCAGATCGAGGACACGACCGGTCAAAGCGACGTGGTCGTGTTCTCAAAGCTCTATCCGGTGGTGCAGCAGCTCTTCACCGACGACGCGATCCTCATTGTCAAGGGTCGTCTACGCCTGCGCGAGCGCCCAGGGGCGGTGAGCGAGGAGACGCCGATCGAGCTCTCGGTGAGCGCGAACGACGTGACGATCTTCGAGCCGCCGGCACGCGGCAGCAGCGCGCTGCTCGCGCCCGCGCGCGGCTGGCACGTCGACGTCACGTCGCGCGAGCAGATCGACCGTCTGGCGGCGCTGGTGGACGAGTGGCCGGGCGACGTATCGCTCGTGATGCACGCGCGCGGGCGCGCGCAGCCGTTGGCGCGCTCGGTTTCGTCCGATCGTCGCCTGCAAGGCGAACTCGAACGCATCTTCGGGCGCGGCAACGTACGCGAGGGCAGCGTGGAGAGCGAGCGATCCTGATGCTTCAGGTGAGCTCCGCGCGCGACCGCTCGTGGCTCGCGGCCGCATCGCGCGCGTTCGTGCCGACGCCCGACGTGATCGAGCGCGTCGCCGAGATCGTCGCCGACGTGCGCGTACGCGGTGACGCGGCGCTCGTCGACTGGACCCGTCGGCTCGATGATCCGCGCTTCGATCTCTCGAAGCTGCGCGTACCGATTCCGATGCACGAGGCGGCGCGCGCACTCGTCGCGCCCGAGATCGCGCGCGCGCTTCACGACGCCAAGGCGCGCATGACGCAGGTGTACGAGCGCGAACGCGAGCGAAGCTGGAGCGATGCCGACGGTTCGACCACGACGCTCCACGCCGAGCCGTTCGAAAGCGTCGCGATCTACGCGCCGGGCGGTATCCATCCGCATCCGTCGGCGATCCTTGCCGGCGCCGTCCCCGCGCGCTTGGCCGGCGTATCGCGCACGATCGTCTTCACGCCGCCGCGCGCGGACGGTACCGTGCATCCTGCCGTGCTCTATGCCTGCAGCCTCTGCGATGTCGACGAACTCTACGCCCTCGGCGGCGCGCAAGCGATCGCCGCGGCGGCGCTTGGTACGTCGTCGGTCGCGGCCGTGCAAAAGCTCGTCGGCGGCCGCAGCCCCTGGGTGCTTGAGGCGAAGCGTCAGGTGAACGGCATCTGCGCGATCGATGCGATCGCCGCGTCGCCGGCCGCGCTGGTCGTGGCCGACGACGCGGCGAGCAGCGAGTTCGTCGCTGCCGACGTTTTGGCGCTGGCCGAGCGCGCCGCCGACGCGAGCGTGGTCATGATTTCGGAGTCGCGACCACTGCTGGACGCCGTGGCGCAGTTGCTCGATACGTTCGGTGCCGCGAATCTGCTGCGCTCGTGTTCGCTCGTTCACGCCGGCGCGCGTCGCGAAACGCTCGAGATGCTCGCGCGGATCCGGCCGGATCGCGTGACGCTCCACGTGATGGATCCACAGCCGTATCTCGCGTCCGCACGCGCGGCGAACGCGCTCTTTATCGGCGAGTCGTCGTCGCTCGTCGCGGGCGAATTTTCCCTGCCGTGCACGTATGCGTACGGTGAGTTCGCGCATCCGCACGTGGCGGTGAACTCGAGCGTCGAACGCACCGCGCTCGACGCGCAGATGCTCGCCGCGCTCGCCGAACTCGAAGGCCTGCCGTTCCACGCGCAGAGCGCTCGCATGCGGGGAGGATTGGCGTGAGCGTTGCGATCAGACTCGTGGCGTTCGACCTCGACGGCACGCTCGTCGGTCGCGACGTCGAACTGCGTCCGAGAGTCGAGGCCGCGATCGCGAAGATGCGTGCGGCGGGCGTGCGCGGCTGCATCGTGACCGGTCGCATGTATCGCGCGGCCGTCCCATTTGCCCGTCGCTTGGGGCTCGATGCGCCGCTCGTCTGCTATCAGGGCGCCGCGATCGTGGATCCGGTGAGCGATACGGTGCTGCGTGATGCGCCGCTTCCGGTGGAGACCGTGCGGGAGTTGATCGACGTGGTGGAGCGCGATCGCCGACACCTGCAGCTCTATCGTAACGACGAATATTATTGCGAGGCGCGCAATCGCTTCTCCGACCTCTACGCGAGTCTCGCGCGCGTGCAGCCGGTCATCGTGCCGTCGTTGCGGGAAACCTTTGCCTTCAGTCCCGCCACGAAAGCGGTCGTGATCGACGATGCGTCGCAGACGAAGGCATACGAGCAACGCTTGCGCGACGCGCTCGGCGAGCGCGCGTACGTCACCCGCAGCTATCCGGAGTTCGTTGAGGTCTTGAATCCGGCCGTCGATAAGGGCGATGCGTTGCGCTACGTCGCGGAGCACCTGGGCTTCGATGCGAGCGAGGTACTTGCGATCGGCGATTCGTGGAACGACACGCCGCTGCTTGCGGCCGCGGGCATCGGCGTCGCGATGGGCTCGGCACCGCCGGAGCTGCGCGCGGTCGCACACGCGGTGGTCGCCGACGTCGAAGGCGACGGCGTCGCCGAAGCGATCGAACGGTACGTGCTCGCGTGAGCGAACGCCGTCCCACCGGCAAACGGCGCCGTCCATCCCCCGCGCGCCGCGTGCGTCCCTTTTGGCTGCTCTTCCTACTCGCACTCGTGCTGGCGAGCATCGGCGGCTATGCGCTCGCGACGTGGCCCGCACTGCGCCCCCACGACGTACTGGTCGAAGGCAACCACGTCGTGCCCAAAGGCGAGATCCTCGCGCGCGCCGCGGTCGCCCTCGATCAGAATATCTGGCTGCAGAACACGCAAGCGATGCGCAAGCGGATTGCGGCGATCCCATACATCGATGACGTGCGCGTCACGCGTCGCCTTCCGGCGACGCTCGTGCTAAGCGTCACCGAGCGCGCGCCGTTCGCGGTGCTACGCAGCGGCGATGGGGCGGTGCTCGCGGACGTTCACCTGCGCGTACTCGCGCCGGCTGAGGGTACCAGCGCTCGCGCCCTCCCGGTCTTTCTCGTCGGCGCCACGCCTACGCTCGATGCGGGGAGTTTCGTTACCGATCCCGCCATCGTCGCGCTGCGCGACGACGAACTCGCGCTGCTCGACGCGCACATCGCGCCCGCCATGCTCGCGCACGACAAATACGGCGATCTCGTGGCGACGCTGCGTAGCGGGGTGCGGATTCTCTTCGGCGACGAAACGGATCTCGCCAAGGCGATTCCACTCGTGAATCCGATCCTCACGCAAGTCGGGCGCGCCGGCCGGCCGATCTCGGCCATCGATTTGCGTTCGTTGAGCGCGCCGGTCGTCGTGTATAAATAGCGAAGGCGGCTCTTTCGAGCCGCCTTCGCTATTTGGACGGAACCGATTCCGAACTAGTGGCTCGTCATATCGAGATAGACGAGCACGGTGCCTTTCGAAAGCGAGAGCTTCACTTGATCTCCGGGCTTCACTTTGCTGAAGTCCACGGACGGGCGACCCGCCGAGAGCGTCGTGTCCGCGCCATTATCCATCGTCACTTGAATGTGCGTGTTGTCCACGACCTTGTTGACCTTGACGGTGTAGGTGCCGTCGGGGATCAGCGAGGCGTCAATGGGGGCGGCAAGCGCGACCGTCGGTGCGGCGAGCGCGACTGCGAGGGCGATGAGCGTTAGCGGTTTGTACACGGTGTCTCCAAGAAATCGGAAAAAGCCAAGTTCGTAGGTGGGAACGAGGTACAGTCTATGATGATAGCGCAAGGGCGCCCGGGTCTTCTAGTGCCTGGGGGCCGGTTTTTTGCTCTTCCCCAAAGGCAAGCTGGCCGGTTTGGAACTGTCCGACCAGGTCGCGCAGGGAGTTGGCCTGCGAGCGGACTTCGTCGGCCGTGCTCGCCATGCCGCCCACGGCCTCGACGTTGAGGCGGCCGAGATCGGCGGACTGCTGGATGCGGGTGCCGAGCGCTTCGATCGACCCTTGCTGCTCGGTCGAGGCACGGGCGACCTGGGCGGTGCGATTCTCGATTTCGGAGACGCTCTCCAGAATCTGATTCGAGGTGATCGCCTGCTCGCGCATGGTGGCCGCGGCCTCGTGCGTCATCGCGCCCATCTGTTCGCTCGCCTTCGCGAGCTCTTCCGAGGCGCGGGCCTGCTCCGTCGTCGCGACCGATATCTCGCTCACGAGCTGGGCAACCTCGGTGACGCGCGTGCTGATCGTTTCGATCATCTGCGTCACGTTGCGCGCGCTCTCGGCGTTGCTCTGCACGAGCGAGTTGGCGCGCGCGGTACGCTCGAGCACCGCCGACGTGCGGCGTTGAATGTCGCCCACGAGCGAGCCGATCTGCTTCGTCGAGCTCGCCGAGTTCTCGGCGAGTTTGCGTACTTCGTCGGCCACGACCGCGAAGCCGCGGCCGTGCTCGCCCGCGCGCGCCGCTTCGATGGCGGCGTTGAGCGCGAGGAGGTTCGTTTGGTCGGCGATCTCTTCGATCAGGCCGAGAATCTCGCCGATCTGTCGCGACGCGCCGTCGAGGCTCTGCATTTCGGTCACGACGTCGGCGACGGTGTCGCTGATCGAGCCCATGCCCTTCGAGAGCGCGAGCACTTCGTTGCGGCCTTCGCGCACCTGCTGATCGGTGACGTTCGATTCGGAGCGCACGCGGTCGGCGTTGCCGGCCACCTGAACGATGGATGCCGACATCTCTTGGGTGTTCGCGACGGCTTGTTCGACGACGGTCGCGAGATTGAGCAGATTCTGATCCATCTCTTGAATGGATGCGGTCATCTCCGCGACGGCGCTCGAGATATCGGAGACGCGGCGAGCCACGGCCTCCGCGTTGTCGGCGACGGTGCCCGCGGTGTTCGCGAGATCGTGCGAGTACGTGAGCGCCTGCGAGAGCGCGGAGAGCTCTTCGTTGACGCGGCCGTCAACCTCGAGTGCGATCGAGCTGTTCTTCACCGATGCGTCGTTCACGGTGATCGACGCGTGCTGAATCTGTCCGATCATGCGCGAGATGCGTTCGGAGAATTCGTCGATGGCCTGGCCGAGGCGACCGAGAAGATCGGAGCCGTGCCAGTTGATGCGCTGCGAGAGATCGCCCGTGCCCATCGCTTCGAACACTTCGACACAGCGGCCGACGCTGCGCAGCACGATCGAGCGCAGCCACGCCATCGAAAGGATCGCGAGGAGGATCGCGCCGACGAGACCCGCGACGAGCACGATCAACCCGACGTTGCGTGCTTGGATGAGCGCGTTGTAGCGCTTCTTCGCGAGTGCGTTAAGTGCGTTGAGCATGGCGTCGCCGTCGTCGCTCTGTTTGGAGTACGCGGCGCCGGAGGGACCGTTGATTTGCGCGAGCGCTTCGGCGCGTTTGCCTTGCTGCAGCAAGCTCACCGCGGAGAGCGCTTGGAAGTCGTAGGCGCTCGCGCTCGTGCCGAACGTGTCGACGAGGCTCCCGATCTCTTTTGCGATGGAGTCGGGATTCTTCGAGCACTGCGTTGCCGTGAGATCGTCGGCACTCGTCTTGACGAGGTTCGGCGGGCAGAAGATGTCGGTCATCTTGCGCGCGTCGTCCGGAAACTGCTTGATGAGCGTCTTCGCGATCGCGAGTTGTTTTGCGGCCTGCACGGTATCGCTCGACGTCGCCGCTTCGAGCGTCGCCGCACGCAGCGTGTCCGCATCTGAGGCGACCTTCGCGTAGCGTTGCTGGCCCGTGATCACGCGATCGTTCAGGATCTGTGCCTGGCTCGTAATGCCGTTCATGGCCCAGAGCATCACGGGGACGTTGAGGAGCATGACGAGGATCACGAGGCCAAAAGCCAGCGTGAGCCCACGTTCGAGACTCGTGCGGCGCGCTTCCATATCACAAAAAGCATCGGCTGCTGGGGTCGTTCAGTTAAGGTGCCGTCATCTGGCACTCCCGCTGACAGGAAATTGTGCACATCCTATCCCCAAGGACTCGCCTCGCCCTCGCATAATGCTCCACGAAAATTCGGCGCGAGAGACTAGGGCTAGTAGGGTTTACGAGGGTTGAACCCAATATATAGCGGTTAACGCGCTCGCTGGAGTAACAGGAACGAACGGATGAAGCACGAGACCGTCTGCGGCCTCGATATCGGCACGACCAAGACCTGCGCGGTCGTCGCCGTGGACGGCCCGAACGGGCTCGAGATCGTCGGGGTCGGCGAGGCACCGTCGCTCGGGATGCGCAAGGGGGTCGTGGTCGACCTCGAGCAGACGATCAAGTCGATCGAGGCCGCTACCGAGCGCGCGGAGCGCATGGCGGGGGTCCACGTGAGCGATGTGTACGTCGGGATCACCGGCGACCACATTCGCTCGACCAACAACCGCGCCGTCGTCGCCACGACGAGCGAGGATCGCGAAGTCTCCGCGGCCGACGTGCGACGCGTCATCGACGCCAGCAAGATCATCAATCTGCCCGCCGATCGCCAGATCATCCACGCGCTGCCGCGCTACTTCACCGTCGACGGCCAGGAAGGCGTCGAGGATCCGGTCGGCATGGCGGGCGGACGGCTCGAGGTCGACACGCACATCATCACCGGCGGCACGACGTTCATCACGAACGTGCTCAAGTGCGTGCATCGCGCGGGATTGGAGGCGGCGGGGCTCGTCTTCGAACCGCTCGCCAGCTCGCACGCGACGCTCTACAGCGAAGAGAAACAGGTCGGCGTGGTGCTGCTCGACATCGGCGGCGGCACGACCGACATCGCCGTGTACTCGCTCGGCAGCGCCATCTACACCGCGACCATTCCCGTCGGCGGCAACATTCTCACCAACGACATTTCGCTCGGCTTGAAGACGTCGCTCGCGGAGGCCGAAGAGGTGAAGAAGCAGTTCGGGGCCGGCGTGGCCGAAGACGGCGAGCAGAGCTTCACGGTGCGCGGCCTCGACGGGCGCACCACCAAAGAGGTGACGACGCAGCAACTGCGAGCGATCGTCGTTCCGCGCGTGCTCGAGACGCTGCGCATGGCCAAAGCCAAGATCATCGAGAACGTCCCGCGCGATCTCGTGCTCGGCGAAGTCGTGATCACCGGCGGCGGCGCGAGCCTGCCCGGCCTCACGCCGATTGCCGAAGAGGTTTTCGGCTTGCCGACGCGCGTCGGCGTGCCGAGCGCGATCGGCGGCCTCACCGACGCGGTGATGCAGCCGCAGTACGCGACCGCGATCGGCCTCGTGCTCTTCGGGGCCGCGGGCGAGACCGAAGCCGGCGAAGGCGGTCGCCGCGGCGGCCCGAGCGGCGCCGCACTCTTCGCGCGAATCAAACATTGGTTCGCGGACCTATGGAACTGAACCGAACGCGCGCCCACTCCCCCACTCAACTCTCGTTCATCGAGGAGCATAACGACATGGCAGACGCACGACGCTTCCAACCCGAGCACTCCGCCGCGATCAAGGTGATCGGCGTTGGCGGAGGCGGCTGCAACGCGGTCAATCGCATGATCGAGGCCGGGCTCGCCGGCGTGGATTTCTTCGCGATCAATTCCGACGTGCAGGCGCTGCGCAACGCGCTTACCGAGAACACCGTGCACATCGGCAACGGCATGACCCGCGGGCTCGGCGCGGGCGCGAACCCCTCGCTCGGACGCGAAGCGGCCGAAGAGTCGCGCGAAGATCTCTCGATGATCCTCGACGGAGCCGATCTCGTGTTCATCACCGCGGGCATGGGCGGCGGAACCGGCAGCGGCGCGGCACCCGTGATCGCCGAACTCGCGCGCGAATCGGGCGCCCTGACGATCGCCGTCGTGACGAAGCCGTTCGCGTTTGAAGGTCGCAAGCGCATGCAGACCGCCGAGCACGCGATCGCCGAGCTCGAGACGAAAGTGGACACGCTGATCACGATTCCGAACGAGCGCATTCTGCAAGTGATCGAGAAGCGTACGCCGCTCAACGAGGCGTTCTCGTACGCGGATGACGTGCTGCGCCAAGGCATTGCGGGGATCAGCGATCTGATCACCCAACCGGGCCTCATCAACCTCGACTTCGCCGACGTGAAGACGATCATGACCGACGCGGGTTCGGCGATGATGGGCATCGGCGAAGGTACGGGCGAGCATCGCGCCGCCGACGCCGCGCAGAAGGCGATCGCCTCGCCGCTGCTCGAGACGACGATCGAAGGCGCTCGCGGCGTGATCTTCAACATCACCGGCGGCCCTGACATGGCGATGTACGAAGTGAACGAAGCCGCCGAAATGATCAGCCGCGCGGTGGATTCCGACGCGCAGATCATCTTCGGCGCATCGATCGATCCGAACATGACGGGCAAGGTGCGCGTGACGGTGCTCGCCGCCGGTTTCGGCGCGGCGCGCGCGTATCGCCCGGCGATCGGCGCGACCACGTTCGATACCGGCAAGCTCGATGCGGTGACGCCGATGAACATGGACGACATCGAAGTTCCGGCGTTCTTGCGCTACCGCGGTTAAAGAACGAACGACGTGCACGACGGCTTCAGCGCGCGGGTGCTCACCGATTCGGTGAGCACCGCGGGCATTCGTTTGACGACCATGGAAGTGCGCTTCCCGCGCTTCGTACTTAGCGAGCTAAATACTCACAGGGTTCTCTCCCGGAATAGCGCGAGCAGCAGAGCCGTGCCGACCAACAAAATGATCGAGCGCGTGCTGAATGCTCCGGCGATGCCGGTGGAATGGGGCGTGAACAAACCCGGTATGTCCGCGAGCGAAGCGCTCACCGATGCGCAAGCTGAGGATGCGAAGGCGGAGTGGCTGCGGGCACGCGATAGCGCCGTCGCGCACGTTCGTGAATTACAGAAATTCAACGTCCACAAGCAAGTGATCAATCGGCTTCTCGAACCGTTCATGTGGCATACGGTCATCATCACTGCGACCGAGTGGGCGAACTTTTTCGCGCTCCGTTGCGCGCCGAATGCGCAACCCGAGATTCGCGTTGCCGCGGAACTGATGCGCGATGCGATGGCGGCATCAACGCCGCGTCCGGTTGCGATCGGCGAATGGCATTTACCGCTCGTGCAAGATGACGAGCGTGGTTTGCCGATCGAGGAGTTGAAGAAGATTAGCGCCGCTCGCTGCGCGCGCGTCTCGTATCTCACGCACGACGGCAATCGCGACGTCGCGAAAGACGTCGAACTCTGCGAGCGTTTGCGAAGCGATCGTCACTTGAGCCCGTTCGAACACGTCGCGACACCGAACGACGATACGGCATTCCACGCGAACTTCCGCGGCTGGGTGCAGATGCGCAAGGCGATCGAAGCGGAGATCGCGGCGGGCGCGTAGTGCCCGCGCTCGGCCTCGAGCGGACATTAAGGCGCGGATCGTTTCCGGTTTGTTGCCAAAAATCCGGAGATATGCGATAACAGGGCTCCGGACGCTTGCTCGACCGAGCGGCGCCGGCAAGAACTGAACGACGCGAACGGAGAACGGGTGTGGCTCTCTCGTTACGTCCCCGGGCATCTTTGCCCGCGGGTGAGTTTCATTCTACCGCAGCGGAAGCGCTGCGGCGCGTCCCGCAAGCGACGGCGCTGCGCCTCGGTGTGCTGCCGTATCGCCTCGACGGTGCGGAACTTTACGTGGAGGTCGAGCACGACGCTTCGACCGTCCTCGATGCGCTTCGTGCCGAGACGGGCCTTCGCATACACGCAACGCGCGCCGCCTCCTCGCTCGATGCGCGCATCCGCGCCGCATACGCTCCTGCGAACGAACCTATGAGCGAAGCGTTCGATGACGCCGCTCCGGCGGTGCGTGCGCTCGACGAGATCCATGGAGAGGCGCTCGAGCGTGGGGCTTCCGACGTTCATATCGAGCCGGCTCACGCCGGCGGGCGCGTTCGTCTGCGCGTGGACGGACTGTTGCGTAAGAGTCGACGCCTCGACGGCGACCTGTTCGCGCAGGTCGTATCGCGAATCAAGGTGCTCGCCGCGTTGGACATCGCGGAGCGCCGTCAACCTCAGGACGGCCGATATCGTATCGAGCACGCGGGGCGTAGCGTCGAGGCGCGCGTGTCGTCCATGCCGACCGTCGGCGGCGAGAAACTCGTCGTTCGCCTGCTCGACCTGCACGCTCGTGTTCCACATCTCGATGCCCTCGGAATACCCGACGAGATCCTCGCGCGGCTGCGCGCGGCTACGCAGGCAGCGCATGGGTTCGTCGTCGTGTGCGGTCCGACCGGCAGCGGCAAGACGACGACGCTCTATGCGGCGCTTGCGGAACGCAACACCGAGAGCCAGCATCTGTGCTCGGTTGAGGATCCGGTCGAAGCGTACGTTTCCGGCATGACGCAAGTGCAAGTAAACGTGCGCGCCGGTCTCACCTTCGAGAGCGCGCTACGCTCGTTCTTGCGACACGATCCCGATGCAATCGTCGTCGGGGAGATGCGCGATGCGCAAACGGCGAGCGCGGCGCTCTCGGGAACGTTCGTCGCGACGACGCTGCATGCGCCCGATGCCGGACGCGCGATCGATCGCTTGAGCGAACTCGGGGTCGCACGGGCGACGGTCGCGGCGGCGCTCTCGGGCGTCCTCGCGCAACGCCTCGTGCGCAAACTCTGCCGGGAGTGTCGCCGTGAGACCGCGCTCGCGCCCCAAGAGGCGCGCCTGCTCGGGCTCGAACCCGGTAGTCGCGCCTATACCGCGACGGGCTGCGCGGCCTGCGGTGGAGCCGGATACGCTGGCCGTACCGGCATCTTCGAATATTTGGCCTTCGATGACGACATGCGGCGACTCGTGGGCGCCGGCGCCTCGTCGGTGGTTCTCGCGGGCGCCGCTCGCGAACGTGGCTATCGCCCCATGGTCGACGCCGCGCGTGCGGCAATCGTGCGCGGAACGACCGATCTCTCCGAGGTGCTGCGCGTGTGCGCCGTGGGGATGGCGCATGCGTGAAGCGATGGTGCCCTTGCGTCTACGCGATCTGTTGCACGTGGCGCATCGCGACGGTGCGTCGGACATACATATCGCTCCGGGCGCGCGACCGGCGACGCGCGTGCATGGCAGGTTGCGCTATCTCGAAGGCGCACCCATCGAACCGGCGGAGAGCGCCGCCTTACTGCGTACGTTGCTCGGCGATCGCCGTTGCGGCGCCCTGGTGCGGGAGCACGACGTAACCGGCGTCTGGTGCGATCGCGAAAGCGGAGTCGCCGTGCGCGTCCACGCCTATACCGCGAGCGACGGCATCTGCATCGCCCTACGCCTGCTTCGCGCTCGCGCACCGTCCCTCGACGAACTGGGCTTGCCCGCGGAGGTGGCTCGCCTGGCTTCGTGCGAACGCGGCCTGATCGTCCTCGCCGGCCCGACGGGATGCGGAAAATCCTCGACGCTCGCCGCGCTGCTCGCCGAAATCGCGCGCGCGCGCTCCTGCCGCATCGTCACGTTTGAAGATCCGATCGAATATCGACACGAGAGCGACCTCTCGATGTTTACGCAGCGCGAAGTGGGGCGCGACGTCGAGAGCTTCGCGAGCGCCGTACTCGGCGCGTTGCGCGCAGATCCCGACGTCATCGCCATCGGCGAGATGCGCGATCCGGCGACGATGCGCGCCGCGCTCGTCGCGGCCGAGACGGGTCACCTGGTTCTCACGACGCTGCATACCGGTACCGCCGCACAGACGGTCGATCGTGTGGTGGATGCCTTCGATGGAGCCGAGCGGGCGTACGTGCGCGCGCAACTCGCGCAATCGCTCGCCGCGGTCGTCTGCCAGCGCTTGGTCGCGCGCGCTCCGGGGGGAGGGCGACGTCCGGTCGTGGAGGTCCTGGTCGCGAATGACGCGGTGCGAGCGATGATCCGCGAGGGCCGCGTGCATCAGCTCGGCAATGCGATCATGACCGCTCGCCACGAGGGCATGATGACCTTCGCGCAGCACGCGGGCGATCTGCTCGCGCGGCGCGAGATCGACGGCGAGATCGCGGCGAGGCTATGAGCGCGGCGTACCGATACACCGCTCGCACCGTCGAAGGCGCGTTCGTCGCCGGAACGTTGTCGTCGGAGACCGCCGACCGGGCTCTCGCACATTTGCGCGCGCGAGCCCTACTCGTCACCTCGCTCGAACCCGCACGCTCCGTGCGCGGCATCGTGACCGGCGTCACGACGATCTTGCCCGTGGGGCGCCGGGAACGCGTCGTGCTCTTTCGCTCGTTGGCGACCCTCGTGCAAGCCGGCGTGGCGCTGCACCGCGCGCTCGACGTCTGCATCGCACAGTGCCGCGACGCGCGTCTGCGCGAAGCGTTAGCCTCGGTACGTGCCGATATCGAATCGGGGAGTTCGTTGTCGACGGCACTCGGGCGCCGCCCCCACGAATGGTCTTCGCTTCTGGTGACGCTCGTGCGTTCGGGCGAACTCTCGGGGCGCTTAGACGATGTCTTGGAGCGCATCGCCACCATGCTCGAATGTGACCAGGAACTGCGGCGCCGCACCCTCGTTGCGTCGATCTATCCGCTGGTCGTGCTGACCGCGGCGTTGGCGCTCGTGCTCTTTCTCGTGGCCGATACGCTCCCAACGTTCGCGGCGATGTTTGCCGACGAACGGATCTCGCTTCCGCTGACGACGCGCGTGCTCATCGCGCTCGGATCGTGGCTGCGTTCGGGCACGGCATGGATCGCCGCAGGCGCCTTTGGTTGCGTTGCGGCGGCGGCATGGGGGCTCCTTCGCCGCCTTCCGCGCCTCGCCGATGCGGTCGCCGCCGTGCCGCTCGCGTTACCGGTCATCGGACACATCGTGCGGCTCGCGAACGCGGCTCGTCTGGTCCGAACGCTCGGAACCTTGCTTCGTTCGGGAGTGCCGTTGATGTCCGCGCTCGAGGCGACGCGCGAGGTGATCGGGCGGGGACCGTATGCGGCGGCGCTCTCGGATGCGCGGGAGGCGCTGCAGCGCGGCGAGCCGTTCCTCGATGCGTTCGCGGCGAGCGCGCTCTTCGAGAGCGTAGCCTTGCACCTCATGCACGTCGGGGTTGAGACGGGGGAACTCGATGCGATGCTCCTGCGGATCGCGACGAATCACGATAGCGAGGTCGACGCGGCGTTGGCAGGCGCGGCAGCCGCGATCGAACCGCTCGTCATGCTCATTCTCGGAGCGGTCGTCGCGACGATCGTTTCGGCGATCCTCGTACCACTCTACTCGATCATCGGGAGTATCAAGTGAACGACCGTTCGGAGCGCGACCGTCTCGTCGAGGCGCACCACTACCTCTGCGCGCGCGCCGCGCGCAAGTTCATGCGCGGCGGTCTGGATCGGCGAGATCTCGAGCAGACTGCCGCAATCGGCCTGATCAAAGCCGCCGATCGATTCGATCCACAGGTCGGCACGCCGTTCGAGGCGTTCGCGTGGACCTATATCCTTGGCGAATTGATGCATCACGTACGCGACGCGGAGCGCTTGCTGCGTGCCCCACGCCGCCTCCGCGATCTCGCGCGGCGGTGGAGCGCCGCGCATGCCGACCTCGCACAACGCTGCGGCGCCGAGCCGAGCGATCGCGAAATCGCCGAAGCGCTCGACTTGACTCCCGGCGAGTGTCGCGAGATCGGTCGGTATCGCGAGAGCGAACGCGTCCTTTCGGTCGATGCGATCGGCGTCCGCGAGCACGCCGACCTTTCCTATACCCTGGACGTCACCATCGACCGCATGGCGATCGCACACGCAGTCGCGCGACTCTCGATGCTGGAGCGAACCCTCGTCTGCGAGATCTACGAAAACGACGTGCCGATCTGCGAAGTCGCGAGCAAGCTCGGATATTCGCGACGCCACGTCACGCGCATGCATCGAGCGGTCTTGAAAAAACTTGCGGCGTTCGCGTGTCACCGCGCGGGCTGATGTGGGCACCTCTCTCGTCGTAGGCACGATAGCCTTGAAGGCGAGGAAGAGATGGAAGAAGGCGAACGCGGGTTCACGCTGATCGAAATGATGGTGGTCGTCGCGATCATCGCAATCTTGGTGGCGATACTCGTTCCGAATTTCATTCGAGCGCGCGCGCAGGCACAGACGGCCGCGTGCGAGGCGAATCTCAAAGAGATCGCGACCGCACTCGAACTCTATCAGACCGATCACGAAGCCTACCCGAGCGCGAATGCCGCTCCCGTCGTGGCGAGCGACGCGAATCTCGCGCCGTATCTCAAGCAGACACCCGTGGATCCGGTGAACCCCGCCGGTCAGTACACGTACACCACGACGAACCCGACCGCAGGCGATGCCTCCTACACGATCGTCTGTCCGGGTCAGCACGATCCCGGAACGATGAGCGCGATCGGTGGGTCGGCGGGGAGCCAGCACATCGAATACTCATCCGCCGACGGCCTTACGGCATCGAAGTGAACCCCGTGCTCGCGCCGCTCGGTGCCTTCTCCGCCGGTCTGCTCTCGAGCGTCGGACCCTGCGTCGCACCGCGATATCTCGGGCTCGCTGCATTGATCGGCGTCGGGTCCCGCCGCACGCGCTTGCGTCTTGGGGCTGCCTTCGTCGTCGGCGTGATCGGAGGGTTCGTCGCGCTTGGCACCGGAGGGCTGTTGCTCGCAACCGCGCTCGCGAACTCGCGTCTGATCTACGCGCTGCTGAGCGTGAGCTTGATCGGCATGTCGCTGTGGGGACTCTGCGCGGCGGAGCGCAGCGGAAGCTGTTGCGACGGCGCGCGCCCATCGCGTTCGCTCGGCGGCGCGTTGCTGCTCGGAGCGGCCTCCACCCTCGTAATCTCGCCGTGCTGCGCCCCACTGCTCCTCGCGTTCGGAGGGGTCGGCGCGTTCGTCCGCGACCCGGCGGCCCGCGCGCTACTGCTGGCGGCGTTCGCGTGCGGGCATGCCGCTCCGCTCGCGCTCGCCGCGTGCGCGTCGAGCATCACGCAACGCATCCTCGGGTCGGCGCTCGTGCGAACGACACTTCCAACGATCTCGTGCGGCCTTGCCTTCGCCCTCGGCGCCTACTACGGACTCCTAGCATGACGATTGCGGTGGAGGCGCCGCGGCGAGCGGCCGTCGTGCTCGTGGCCGTTGCGATCGCGTGCGTCGTCTTGCGAGGATCGCTCTCGTCGGCGTTGGTGACGCGCGGTGACGACCTGACCTATCGCGGTGATTCGGCACATGCGCGAACGATCTATCGGCGAGCCCTTGCGCTGGATCCCGAGAACGTGACGGCTGCGGATCGTTTGGCGTTTGGGGAGTTCGTGAGCCACCGGCGCGCGCTCGTCGAAGATGCGATCGCCGTCGCGACGGCCGTCTTACGCCGCGTTCCGAATGCGACGAGCGTGCGCATGGATCGCGCGATCGCCTATCAGCTCCTGAAACGCTACGATGCGGCCTCCTCCGATTTCGCTCGCGTCGGCGCGAGTGACGGTGACACCCGCGCGTATGTCTTTGCCGGTCTCGATGCTTTGCACGCCGGGGATCGCAGGCGCGCGCGTCGATACTTAACTGCGGCACTACGCCTCGATGTCGGGCAAACGGTCGCGCGGCGTGCGCTACGGACGCTCGGATCGTGATCGTATCGAGCACGGCTATGGCGTTCGCGTATGCAGCGGCGCTCGGCGTTGAAGCGACGATTGCGGGCCTGGTGCTGCGGCGTCGCGGGTTGCCGCTTCGGTCGAATACGGTGGCGACGGCGCTCGCGTTCTCCGCACTTGGCGCGTATACGCTTGCCGACGGTCCGGCAACCCTCGTGGTCGCATGTTTGGCGGCGGGGCTCGTCGTGTCGGCGGCGACCGACGTCGGTTACGGACTGATCCTCGACGCGACGACCGCGTGCACGTGCGGCGTGCTGCTCGTGCTTGCCGCGTGTTCCGGTGCGTTCCCGGCGGCATTGCTGGGATGTGCGAGCGCCGGAAGCGCGTCATTGTTG
Organism: bacterium; assembly: GCA_028869385.1. Lineage (GTDB taxonomy): Bacteria > Vulcanimicrobiota > Vulcanimicrobiia > Vulcanimicrobiales > Vulcanimicrobiaceae > REEB354. The sequence continues at coordinate 118,783 of JAGWSR010000074.1, read as the reverse complement.
CTCCATATGGCTACCAGGGGGCGCGGATTCGGGCTCGGGGATGTGAAGCTCGCCGGTACGATCGGCGCCGGAGTCGGATGTGCGTCGGCGTTCGCGACGCTCGGCGCGGCCTTCGTCCTAGGCGCGGTAGTCTCGCTCGTCGCGCTCGCGCTCGGGCGCGCGCGATTCGGACAGCGACTCGCCTTCGCGCCCTATCTCGCGGCGGGAGCGTTCGGCGTGCTCGTGTGGGAACGCATGCATGCGTAAGTATCGCAGCCTGCCCCTCGGTATCGACGTGGGTGCGTCACGCGTGCGCATCGCGCAATTGGAGCGCGCGCGCGGCGGCGAGGTGCGCCTCTGCGCCGTGGTCTCGCGCGACCTAGCGGAAGAAGCCGGCGACGAAGCGGCTCTCGCGGCGCTCGTCGGAGACATGCTGAAAGAACTCGGAACGCGCGAACGGCGCTGCGTCTTCAGCGTCGGCGCCGGCGATGCGTACGTACGCGCGGTCGCGATGCCGCCGATGAGCCGGATCGAGCGGCATCGCGCAGCGTCCTTCGAGCTGCAGTCGACGCCCGGGTTGCGGGACGGAGGCGAGCGGCTCGTCGTCCGGGTGCATCCGTTCGACCGTGGGGGCCGCTATCTGCTCGGCGCCGCCCGCGAGTCCGCGATCGCGCGAAGAGTGGCGCTCGCGCGCGCGGCGCGTCTGCGCATCGTCGCCGTCGATTTCGACGGATGCGCGCTGCATCGATCGTTTCCCGAAGCGTCGCTCGTCCTCGATATCGGGACGCGACGCGCCACGCTGCACGCATTCTTCGACGATGGGCCGCGCTCGTGGCACGTACCGAGCGGCGGAAGCGACGTCACCGATGCGATCGCGAGCGATCTCGGCGTCAGTGAGGAGATCGCGGAGAAGCGCAAGCGCATCCTCGGCACCGCCGGCGCCGGGCGCGCGAGCGTCGGCGCGTTCGCGTCGCGTCTCGTCAGCGTGGTCGAAGGAGTCCGCGCTCGCGGTGCGGCGAGCGTGCTCTCGCTCACCGGCAACGGCGCGCGTCTCGCGGAACTGACCCGCACGCTCGAATGCGCGACGGGTCTCGCGGCAGAGGTACGCGTGCCGGAGATCTTACGCGGCGAAGCCTATCCCGACGATGTCGTCCGTGCTGCGGCGCCCGATTGGGCGCTTGCCGCCGGGCTCGCGCTCCACGGGTGCGCGTGATGCGATTCGATTTCGTTCACGATGCACCGTGGCGTTGGCTCGAACTCGCACGATCGCTGCGACTACCCGAGCGTCTCAAGACGCCGCTCTGCGCGCTCGCGACGGCGACCGTCGTGGTGAGTGCGTGGGCCGTACTGGAGCACTCCTGGATCGACCGCGCAAGCGACGCTGCGACGCGGGCGCGCGTACGTTTCGAGCAAAGCCGTCTGGCGGTCGCGCGGGCGCGCCTCGAGCGCGTCGATGTGGAGCGGATGATCGCGCTCGATCGGACGATGCGCGAGATCCGGGCTTCGGGTGGACGCATCGCGGATCGTATCGCCGATGTTGGAAATCACCTCGTCGCGCGGGCCTGGCTGACGTCTTTCGACACGAGTCGAGAGGCGACGTCGCTCGAAGGTGCTGCTCTCGATTTCGAAGCGCTGCGCGATGCGGCGCATACCTTTGCCGCGGAGCCGGGAATCGCCGGGTCACTGCACCTCGCGCGCGCAGCCGAGGACGCGCGTGGCGATACCGTCGAGTTTGAACTCGGCACCGGCTCGTCGGCACGATGAAGGAGCGCATTTCTCCGGTGGCCCTGGCTCGCGCGGTGTGGCTTTGCACCGCCGTCATGTTTTTCGGAATCGGCGTGGGAGGCATCTGGGTTCCGGGGAGCGCGCGCGTGGCCGCACTTCGCGACCGGGCGCGTTCGCTCGATGACGCCGCGGCACGCAACGATGCGATCGTGCGCCGGAGCCGTGCGCTCGAACGGATTCGCAGTCAGGTCGCCGCCGATGCGCGCCGCCTCGCCGGCCGTGCTTCGAGCGGTGCGCTCATCGCGGCGGCGCTCGGAACGATCGCCGCGCGGGCGCGCGGAGCGGGCGTTCGCTTGACGAGCTTCGATCCCGATGCACAGACCTCTGCGTCGAATTCGATCGCCGCAGGGCCGACGCCGTATCCGTTCGAGATCGGCCTGCGGGGCGACTATCGGTCGATTCTGACCTTCACGCGCGAGCTCACCCTGGATCGGGTCCTGATCGAGGTCACACGCGCCGAACTCAAAGTGCGCGATGCGCGACGCGCAGGTGCGCCGGAACTCGATGCCACGCTCCACGTCGCGATTCACCCCGCTCCCGCGCTCTCCGAGTTGGAGGACAAATGATCGTCGTGCCCGCCATCGATGACGAGCGACGCGCGTCGCTCGGAAGGCTCTCCGCGATGTTGGTCGTTGCATCGCTTGCCGTGCTCCCGTTGACCCAGCGGCCGAGCGAGATCGTCTATGCGGCGCGGGAAGGCTCCGAGGTGCGCCTCGGTCTGCCGGTCCCGCCGCACGATGCGAGCCGGGCCGCGGTCGTGCCGCGGCGCGATCCGTTCGTCTCCGCATACGTTCCGGGCGCGCCGTCGCGTTCGGGCCTCGGTCCGTCGGGGAACGACGCGATCGCGTTACCGCCGAATGCGGGCGCCTTGGCATCCGCTGCGAACGCGCAGGTCGTCGTTCGCGCGGTCGTGCTCGGTCGCTACTCGCGCGCGCTCGTCGAGGTCGACGGCTCCGTCGAGGTCGTCGGCGTCGGCGATACAATCGGTACCACGCGCGTCGCGAGCATAGACGCGGCCGGCATCACGCTCGCGAGCGGGGCGCGGGTGCTCCTCCGTCGGGAGCACCCATGAAGCAGTTCGTCGCGCTCGCGCTCGCGTTCGCAGTTACGCTTGGCCACGCGCATGCCGATACGGCAACGATCACGATCGACGTGCACGATGCCGATATCTCCGCGGTCATCGCGCTGCTGGCGTCGGAGAGCGGTACGAACGTCGTTCCCGACGGATCGTTGAAGCCCGAACGCGTCACGCTCCATCTGCACGACGTCACCTTCGCGCAGGCGCTCGCCGTGTTGGTGGAGGCGCATGGCCTCGCGGTTCGGCGCGAGGGAAACGTGCTGATCGTCGGATCTGCCGATGCGATGAATCGTCGATACGCGAGCGCGAACTCTCAACTCGGCGCACAGACGGCCGTGATCGCGCTCGCGCGGGCGAAGCCGGACGATGTCGTCCGCGAACTGACGCCTGCGCTTCCGGACGGGACGGTATTGATCGCCGACCGGCGCACGGCATCGGTGATCGTCACCGGCGATGCACCGACGATCGCGCGCGCCCGCAGCCTCGTTCGCGCGCTCGACGCCGACGCGCGAGCGGGTGCAACCGCTCCGGCGACCAAGGCGTACGTGATGCAGTACGTGCGCGCGTCGGATGCGATCGCCCAATTGAAGCTCGTACGTCCGGACGGTATCTACGTTGACGATTCGAATCACAATGCGGTCGTGGTCGAAGGCGACGAGGACGTTCAGACCTCCGCCGCTGGGCTATTGGCAACGATCGATCGGTCGAGCCCGCAAGTGCTGCTCGAGGTGAAAGTTGCCGACGTGACCCCACAGAACGACGAGAGTAATGTCGGCTTCGAGTGGGGAGGAGCGGACCTCCACGGCGACGCGATCGCTGGATCGACGGCATATGCGTTCGCGCGAGGCTCGATCCCGGTGAACGTTCGCCTCAACGCGCTCATCGCCCAGGGCCGCGCGCAGATCTTGGCGACGCCAAAGCTGATGACGCTGAACAATCGCGAAGCCGATCTCTTGATCGGCGAGACCTATCCGATCGTGTACAACACTTCCGTGCTCGGAGGTCAGAACGTGCAGTTCGTCGATATCGGGGTCAAGCTGCGCCTCACGCCGACGATCGGGAGCGATGGTATCGTGACGGCCGAACTGCATCCCGAGTACAGCGAGTTGCTCGGCCTTACGTCGAGCGGCTATCCGATCATCGCCAATCGCAAGATCGATAGCGTCCTGCGCGTGCGAGACGCCGAGACGATCGTGCTCGGCGGGCTCATGCGCGACGTGACCAGCGAAACGATCTCGCGCGTGCCGGGGCTCTCGCAGATTCCCGTGCTCGGCGCATTCTTCAAGAACAAGCAGACACATCACGAGCGCGACGAGATCGTCTTCTTCATCACCCCGCACGTGATTCGACCGACGTCGAGCAACCGCTCGCGTTAGCATCGCGATGCAAGGGGACAACGAGCGGCAGGCTGACGAGCCGTGACGAATAAACCATAGGGATACCGTCGCGCATCGCATCCCTCTGCGCAATCGAACGAAGGAGAGATAGCTTCGATGGAGGTTCGATGTAGGATCGATATCCTCGGCAACCTGGAAGGCGAGCCGCACCTGCGCGTCGCCGCGGGACAGAGCTTTGTCATTTGGGGCTGGATAGATAGCGGCGACCTGCGCGGGAATGTGTATGCGATCGTCGACGGAGCCTTCCGAATGCGCGCACGCACCGTCAAACGACTCGATCTGGCTCGATCGGGACGGCCCGAATTCGTATCGGCTGGCTTCGACGCCACGTTTTCGACGGAGGCGTTATTGGTCGGCAAGCACCGCCTCACGGTGCTCTTCGAAACAGGCGACCACGCGCAGGCGGTCATGTTCGACGGCGAATTCACCGTCGATCCGCCGGCCGACCCATTCATGATGCCGCGCATCCTCGTCGCGGCGGCCCCGAAGAGCGGCTCGACGTACGTGCACAACGTATTGCGCGCTTACTATAATTTGGTCGAAGCACCCCTCTATGCGGTCGATTGGCAGGGGAACACCGACATCAGCGAGGCGGTCCTCGTCTCGCTGCGCGCGCGCCGATACGTGCTGCAACTCCACATCATGCCGCACTTTCAAAACGTGCAAGCCATTCTTCGCGAGCGCATGAGCACCGTCGTCACCTGGCGCAATCTCGGGGACGTCGTCGTTTCGATGGACGATCATATCCGCAAAGAGGGCGGGAGCGGCACGCTCGCATTTATCGACGATCAGACATTTGTGGCGATGCCGCAGCAGGCGCGATACGAGTTTTTGATTCGCTACGCGCTGCCTTGGTATGTCAGCTTTTACTGTTCTTGGAAGCGCGTTCCGGAGGTGGTTGCGACGTGGGCACGGTACGAGCGGTTGCCGGAAGATCCGCAGCGCTTTTTCACCGAAATTCTGCATGGAATCGGCGAGGAGCGCGTGGATGCCGCTCGGCTCGATGCAATCCTCGGAACCGAGATGGATTACTCGCACGCGCGCCTGAACGCAGGCGTCAACGGCCGCTCTGTGGAGCTCTTTTCGGACGAGACCAAAGCGTTGCTCGAAGCGCAGCTCCGGGCGCACTCCGTGCCCCTCGACGAACTGATCGCCGAATTGCCGTGGAATGCCCAAAAATACTAGGTAAGGCGCGGGATTTCGCAAGGAAATAGGCCGATTTTTGCGTATCCGTCCCGTCAATTAGCTGCCCCCGTTCGAAAGGACAGTATGACCAAGAACGAGTTAGCTCGTGAGCTCGCAGAAGAGCTCGAACTGCCGCGCAAGCAGGTTGCTGAAATCATCGAGGCCATCCTCGAGAAGATGATGGACGTGCTGAAGTCGGGCGATAAGGTGCAACTCACCCCGTTCGGCCAGTTCAAAGTTCGCGATCGCGCCGCTCGCATTGCGCGCAATCCGAAGACGGGCGAACCCATCAAAGTGCCCGCGAAGCGCGTGCTGAAATTCATCGCCGGCCGCGTGCTGAAGGAAGCCGTCGGAACGGCCAAGCGCGGCGCGGCAAAGCCGGCCGCCAAGAAGGCCGCTCCCGCCAAGAAGGCCGCGGCGGCCAAGAAAGCCGCTCCGGCCAAGAAAGCCGCAGCGAAGAAGGCTCCGGCGCGCAAGGCTGCTCCGGCCAAGAAGGCCGCTGCGAAGAAGGCTCCCGCTCGCAAAGCGGCGCCGGCCAAGAAGGTCGCCGCCAAGAAGAGCGCGGGTCGCAAGAAGGGTCGCTAGTCGCCCGTATGTGCGCGCGTCGCACGAACGAGCCGCCTACCAGGCGGCTCGTTTTCTTTGTCCGAAGAGCGCGCCGTGGCGTACACGTCGGTCGTCGATCTCTTTAAAATCGGACTCGGGCCCTCGAGTTCGCACACCGTCGGCCCCATGCGCGCGGCGGCGCTCTTCGTCGGCGAATTAGCCGCGCTTGGAGCGCTTGCGTCGGACGTTCGGGTGGTAGCCGATCTCTACGGTTCGCTCGCGCTGACCGGCCTCGGACACGGTACCGACCGCGCGGTCATGCTCGGGCTCGAAGCCCATCGCCCCGACGAGATCGAGCCATCGTATGCCGAGGCTCGCGTTACCGCGATCCGCGCCGAGCGCGCGCTGCTGCTCGGCGGACGCGCCCGCATCGCGTTCGATCCTGAAGGCGAGATCGTGTGGCATCGCAGCGAGGTGCTCGCTGCGCACAGCAACGGCATGCGGATGCGGGCCTGGCGCGGCGATGCGCTGCTGCTCGAACGCGTCTATTACTCGGTCGGCGGCGGCTTCGTGGAGGTGGAAGGCGCGGCTCCGGTACTGACACGCGAACGCGAGGTGCCGCTCCCCTTCGGATCGGCCGCAGAACTGCTTGGCCGCGCGGCCGAATTCGGCGGCGAGATTGCCGACGTGGTGCTTGCCAACGAGGATGCGCTGCGCCCGCGCGCCGAGACGCTCGCGTATGTGGATACCATCCTCGATACGATGACCGCCTGCGTCGAGCGCGGCCTCGCGACCGAAGGCGTGCTGCCGGGCGGGCTCCACGTGCGACGGCGCGCGCCGCGACTCTATCGCCGCTACCTCGAGCGCACCGGCGATCCGCTCGCGATGATGGATTACGTCAACGTGTGCGCGATGGCCGTCAACGAAGAGAATGCCGCCGGCGGCCGCGTGGTTACCGCGCCGACCAACGGCGCGGCGGGCGTCATTCCGGCGGTGCTCCATTACTATCGCCGCCTCTCGCAGGCGCCGACGCGCGATGGCGAACGTCGACTCCTGCTCACCGCGAGCGCGATCGGCGCGCTCTATAAGGCCAACGCGTCGATCTCGGGCGCGGAGGTTGGGTGCCAGGGCGAAGTCGGCGTGGCGTGCTCGATGGCGGCGGGCGGCTTGGTTGCGGCGCTCGGCGGCAGCGTGGAGCAGGTCGAGAACGCTGCGGAGATCGGCATGGAGCACAGCCTCGGCATGACGTGCGATCCAATCGGCGGGCTCGTTCAGATACCCTGCATCGAGCGCAACGCGGTGGGTGCGGTGCGCGCGATTCACGCCTGCCGCATGGCGATGGAAGATGCGGGCGATCACGTCGTCTCGCTCGACCGCGTGATCGCGGTCATGTATCGTACCGGCCTCGACATGCAGGCTGCGTACAAGGAGACCTCGCTCGGCGGTTTGGCCGTGAGCGTCGTCGAGTGCTGACGCAAGCAGGCCACGCGCGCACGCGAACCTAAGGTCACAGAGGTGTTTCGATACCTCACTGCGGGCGAATCGCACGGCCCGGCGCTGGTCGGCATTCTCGACGGACTCCCGGCGCATCTGCACATCGACGTCGAACGCATCAACGAAACGCTCGCGCGGCGGCAAGGCGGCTACGGTCGCGGCGGTCGCATGAAGATCGAACGCGATGAGATCGAGTTTCTCTCGGGTGTGCGCGGCAGCCGCACCCTCGGCTCGCCGATCGCGGTCCTGATTCGCAACCGCGATTTCGACAACGTGCGCGCCTTGATGGACCCGCTCACGGGCGCCGGCAAGCCGCTCACGAATCCGCGGCCCGGGCACGCCGACTATGCAGGCGCGTTGAAGTATCGCCACGAGGACCTGCGCAACGTGCTCGAGCGCGCGAGCGCGCGCGAAACGGCGATGCGCGTGGCGCTCGGCGCGATCTGCGCGCAGTTCCTCGAAGCGCTCGGCGTTCGCACGCGCAGCTACGTGCAGCGCATCGGCGACGTGGCCGCGCCCGAGCTGACGGATTGGTCACAAGACGAGGTCGAGGCGAGCGAGGTGCGCTGTCCGCACGAGCCCACCGCGCAGCGCATGATCGCGGCGATCGACGCCGCAAAAGCCGCAGGCGATACGCTCGGCGGCACCTTCGTCGTGCAGATCGACGGCGTGCCGGTTGGCATCGGCAGCAATCGTCAGCCCGATACGCGGCTCGACGGCGTGCTCGCGGGGGCGCTGATGGGCATGCAGACCGTCAAAGCCGTCGAGGTCGGTCTCGGCGCCGACGTCGCCGCGCGCGCAGGCTCGCAAGCGCACGACACCTTCGCGCTCGACGGCACGAACGTGGTGCGCGGCAGCAACCGTGCGGGCGGGATCGAGGGCGGCATGAGCAACGGGCAGCCGATCGTGCTGCGCGTCTCGGTCAAAGCGATTCCGACGCTCATGAAGGCGCTGCCGTCGGTCAATCTGCACGAAAAGACCGGTGCACCGGCGACGATCGTGCGCAGCGACGTCTGCGTGGTACCGGCTGCGGGTATCGTGGGCGAGGCGATGGTGCGCCTAGCGCTGGTAGGGCCGATTCTCGATAAATACGGCGGTGATTCGATCGAAGAGACGCGCGATAACCTCGCGCGCGCGAACGCCGCCGCCGCCGCACTCTTCGACACCGCACAGGAGGGCGAATGAAACAACACATCGCGCTCGTCGGCTTCATGGCCGCGGGCAAATCCACCATCGGCAAGAAGCTCGCGCGCAAATTGAAATGTGCGTTTTTCGATACCGACGATCTGATCGTCAAAGACCACGGCCAGGTCTCCGATATTTTCTACGAAGAGGGCGAGAAGGCGTTTCGTGAGTACGAGCACGCCGCGATCGCGCACGTGATCGACGAAGGCGAGCCCGGCATCATGGCGCTCGGAGGCGGCGCGCTCACCTTCGATCCGACGCTCAAGTTGCTGAAGAAGCGTACCTATCGCGTCTTCATCAAAGTGACGCCGGAGCAGGTGCTGGAGCGTCTGCGCAAGAGCCGCCGCGTGCGCCCGCTGCTCGGCCCCACGCCCTCGCTCTCGCGCATCAAAGAGCTCTATCTCAAGCGGATGCCGCAGTACGCGCACGCCGATCTCGTGATCGAAGCCGACGGCATGTCCACGTCGCAGATCGTGGACGCGATCGTCGAGTGGATGCACAAGAAGAGGATCGCGTTCTGATCGACGACGACGCCGACGAACCGTTCGTCTCGAACACGCTCGGCTATCCGGTGACGGTCGCCGACGATGCCCTCCCGCTCGTGCAGCACTTTCTGCGTGCACGGGGACAGGCGTTCGTCGTGCTCGCCGACGAGCATCGCGCGCTCGCGCCGATCGCCGCGCGCCTATCTTCGGATCCGCTCTGCATGGGCGTACGTGCGTTCAAACTCGGCGAAGCACGCAAGCGCCTAGCGACGGTCGAGCGCGTGCACGAGGCGATGCTCGGGCTCGGCGCGGGACGCGATACGCTCGTGCTCGGTATCGGTGGCGGCGTCGCGAGCGATCTCTTCGGCTTCGCGGCCGCGACGTACATGCGCGGCGTGCCGTACGCGCACGTCGCCACGTCGCTCGTGGCGATGGTCGATGCGGCCGTCGGCGGAAAGACCGGCGTGGACCTGCGCGCGGGCAAGAATCTCGTCGGAACCTTCAGCGATCCCGTGGCCGTGTTCGCGCACGTCGATGCGTTGCAGACCTTGCCGTTCCGGCACATCCGCGAGGGGCTCGCGGAGGTCGTGAAGACCGCGGTGATCGAGGGTGGAGACTTTTTCGAAGCGCTGGAGACGCTCGCGCCGCACCCGTTCTGGCGTTGGCCGTGGAGCTCGATCGTCACCGAGTCGGTACGCGTAAAGATGATGGTCGTGGCCGACGACCGCGAGGAGCGCGGAATGCGCGAGTTGCTCAATCTCGGCCATACCTTCGGTCACGCGCTCGAAACGGCGAGCGGCTATCGCATCACGCACGGTGTCGGCGTGGCGCTCGGACTTCGCGCCGCCTCGATGCTCGCACTGCGAACGCGCCGCTTCAGCCAGCGCGAGTATCTGCGTCTGCTCGGAACGATCGCCCTCCTCGGCATGCCGTTGCAGACGAGCGTGGATCCAGACGCGACCTTCGCCGCGATGCGCAGCGATAAGAAGCGTCGCGCCGGTACGCTGCGCTTCGTGCTGCCGCGCGCGATCGGCGACGTGGAGTACGGCGTGCAGGTTCCGGATCGGCTCGTGAAGGCGGTGCTCGCCCAATTGCAGCGCTCGCCGGACTCCGTTGGCTAGCATCCGCGGGATCGACGCGCTCGCGGCGATCCGCTCCTCGCGCTTCGATCTGCCGCTCACGTACGATGCGGGCGAGCTCGAGCTTCGGGTCGGCGACGTCGTGCGCGTGCCGCTCGGGTCGCGCGACGTGGTGGCCTTCGTCGTGGGCGAGCCGCGCACGATCGAAGGCGACGCGCGGATCAAAGCCGTCGCGGAGCGCCTCGACGTTCCGCGTGCCTTCGACGAGATGGGCCTGCACCTCGCGCGCTTCGTGAGCGAGTATTATGCGTGCACGCTCGGGGAGGCGCTCGGGGCCGTCGTGCTATCCGGTGCGGTTCCGCGCGTCGTGGATAGCTTTGCGCACGCCGTGCGGGAGCCGAACCTCGCGCGCTATCCGTCGGTCCCCCCGCGTCTCGTGCGTACGATTTGGGATGAGTTCCCCGACGGCTTCGCGCTCGAGTCGTTGCTGCGCCATCCCGACGCGCGCCGCGCGGGCGATCGCACGGCGTTGCTGCGCTACGTGCAAGCCATCGTCAAGAGCGGCGAATTGCGTCGCGAACGACGACTCGTCGCGCCAAAAACGCAAGCCTACCGCGTGCGCGTACTCGAACCGGGCGCCGCGTCGATCAAAGGGAAGAAGGCCGAGGCGCTCGTGGCGTTCGTCCGGGAGCAACCCGGCGTTCCGCGCGCCGACGCGGTTCTCGCGGGCTTCTCGAACGCCGTCATCGCGCGCGCGGTAAAGTCGGGGGCACTCGATGAGCGTGAGATCGAGCCGACGGCCGCGCGCGTGCGTGCGGCGATTCCGCCGCCGCCGTTCGAGGCGACATCGGAGCAGGCCGCGGCGCTCGCGCGCATCGCGACGTGGCTCGATGCGCGAAGCTTTCGCGAGGCGGTGATCCATGGCGTGACCGGGAGCGGCAAGACCTACGTGTACGTCGAGGCGATCAAGCGCGTCGTGCGCGAGGGCGGTCGCGCCATCGTGCTCGTACCCGAAATTTCGCTCACGCCGCAGACGGCACGGCGATTTGAAGCGGCCTTCGGCGAGCGCGTCGCGGTGCTGCATTCGGCGCTCTCCGAGCGCGAGCGATTCGACGCGTGGCAGGCCTGCATGCGGGGCGAGATCGATGTGGTCGTTGGAGCGCGTAGCGCCGTCTTCGCCCCGCTCGCGCACGTACGGTTGCTCGTCGTGGACGAGGCGCACGAGACGTCCTACAAGCAAGATACCTCGCCGCGCTACCACGCCGTCACCGTCGCGCGCGAACGCATGCGGCGCGAGGGTGGCGTTTTGCTCCTCGGCAGCGCGACGCCGGCGCTCGAATCGTTCGAGGCCGCGCGTCGCGGTGCGTGCGAGTTGATCGTGCTCAAAGAGCGCGCGACGGCGCAGCCGATGCCCGCCGTGCGCGTCGTGGACCTCGGTCGTGAATTCGAGGCCGGAAACAAGCGAATCTTCTCGACGGCACTCGTGCAGGCGCTCGAAGATCGGCTCGCGCGCGGCGAGAAGAGCGTGCTCTTCGTCAATCGGCGCGGGAGCGGCAGCTTCGTCCTCTGCCGCGGGTGCGGGTTCGTGCCCGAGTGCGAGCGCTGCGACGTCTCGCTCGTCGCGCATCGCAGCGAAGGCCTCTTACGCTGCCACTATTGCGATTTTCAGCTCCCGCTCCCGACGCTCTGCGCGCAGTGCGGGTTGCCGGCGATTCGTGAATTCGGCATCGGAACGGAACGGGTGGCGAGCGAGGTCTCGCGTCTCTTCCCGCACGCGCGGGTGCTGCGCATGGACTCCGACACGACCACCCGCATCGGCGACCACGCTCGCATTCTCGCGGCGTACGAAGACGACGGCGATATTCTCGTCGGCACGCAGATGGTCGCCAAGGGGCTCGATTTTCCGACCGTCACGCTCGTGGGTGTGGTCGCCGCGGACGTCGGCTTGCACCTTCCGGACTTTCGTGCGGCCGAGCGCACGTTCGCCCTCGTCGCACAGGTATGCGGACGCAGCGGCCGCGCGCGTCCCGGCGAAGCGATCGTGCAGACCTACGCGCCGACGCATCCCGCGATCGTGCATGCGGCCGCGCACGATTACGACGGTTTCGCCGAGCAGGAGTTGGCGGAACGCCGTGCGTTGCGCTATCCGCCCTTCGCGCGCTTGGTCTATCTCGGAGTCATCGCGCGTAGCCGTGCGAAGGCGTGGGATGCCGCGACGCGCTACGCGGAGGTGCTGCGCGATGCGGACGTGGGTGAGGTGCTCGGCCCGGCACCGTATCCGATTGCGCGGCTCAACGACGAGTGGCGCTTTCGTATCGCGCTCAAGACGCGAACGCCGCGGCCCATGCGCGCCGCCCTGCGCGAACGAATCGTACCGCTCGCTCGCGCGGATCGCGAGACGCGTCTCGCGATCAACGTGGATCCGTAGCCTAGCGGAAGCGCCCCGTGCCCACCGTTACTTGCAGGGCGCGCGTTGGGAAGAGCAACTGCGAGAGCAACAGGCCCGCGACCAACTGCACGGCGGCGAAGGCTGCATTGATCCCGAAGGTGACCGCGCTCGAAATGTTCTGCTGGAAGGCGAAGAGCACGCTCTCGTAACTCAAGCTCCCAGGAACGAGTACGAGGAGGGCCGGCACGAGCATCACCGCCTGCGGGATACGCAGATAGCGAGCACCCAGGTTCGCGACGATGCCGCAGATGAATGCCGAGGCGAAGGCGGAGACTTCGTGCACCGACGTTCCGCCGAGCACGTGTGAGACGAGCAGCGCGACGAAACACGATGCGAAGACCCACACGAAGTCGCGCAAGCGCGCGTCGAGATCCACGCAGAAGCCGATCGCCATCAAGATCGACGCGAGCATCCAGAGGCGTCCCGGTACCGGATGCGTGTGCACGTCGCCGCTCTGCAAGAGCGCGGGTCCGAGGATTGCGAAACCGAGCAGCGCACCGCAGCTGAGGGCGAGCAGCACCGAGAGCACCTTACCCAAACGAGCGACGCCCGCCACGAGGTCGCCGTTGGCGAGCTCGTGCAACGCGAGCGTGAGCGAGTAGCCGGGCAAGAGGACGACGACACCGGCGACGATCGAGATGTAGATGTTGGTCGGGCCGACGAATTTCGTGAACAGCGCGACGATGAGCGTGCCGACGAACGCCGCAATCACCTCGAAGAGGCGCGCGACGGTGTTGTTCTTCGTCGCGATCGCCGAGAGTATACCGGTCGAGAGGCCGATGCACCCGGAGACTAAGAGTTCGCGTACGCCCGCGCCGAGGAGTATGCCGACCGCGATCGCGACGATGGCGAGCGCCGGAATCTGCCAGAGCGGATGAATACCCGGCCACCGCCGGTCGATGTTCGCAACGAGTACGCTCGCTTCGCGAAAGTCGATCTCGCCCGCGCGCAACTGATCGTAGATCATATTGAGCAGCGAAATCTTGCGCAGGTTGACGCGGCCCGGATCGAGGCGCATCAGCACGAGCTTTTGATTCCAGCGCGGCCCGATCGCGATCGTGATGCTCGTCGGAAGCGCCAATATCTGCATGGTGAGGCCGATCGCGGTCGCGATATCGGTCAGGGTGAGCTCGAGTGCGTCCGTCGCGAGTCCCGCGAGGTGCAGTTCGCGCGCCATCGTCGCGACGAAGACCGCTTTGGGATCGTCGGCGATGGCGGAGATGGCGTCGCTCGTACTCTCGCTCACGCTTCGCCTTATACGCCCAAAAGAAGAACCCGCCTCGTTGCCGAGGCGGGTTCCAATATGCCGTCCGAGCGCGACGCGCTACTTCTTCGCGGAGGCTTTCTTCGAAGAAGCTTTCTTCTTCGCGACGGCCTTCGGCGCGGGGGCCGCGGCGGCGCGCACGATTGCCTTGGCCAGGCGCGACTTCTTGCGCGCTGCCTTATTCGGATGGATGATGCCCTTCTGCGCGGCTTTGTCGAACTCGGACTCAACGCTCTTGGTGAGCTCGGCGTCCTGCGTCGAAACGGCCTTCTTATAGATGGTCTTCAAGCGGGTCTTCGCATCTTTGTTGCGGACCGTGCGCTTCTCGGACTGACGGGCCCACTTTTCGGCGGCCTTGATGTTCGGCAAAGAAAAACTCCTTAGGATGGCAACGCGCCGTAGTATAGCAGAGGCCTTCCCTCGGGCGCAAGCCGCCAAGGCGGCCTGTAGGCGGCCGGGTTAGGTCGGTTCCAGGAGAATCCTGCGAAAGCTTTGGTAGCGGCTCTCGGCGATTCGGCCTTCGGCGACGGCCGCCTTCACCCCGCAGTCCGGCTCCCTGAGGTGCGTGCAATCGGTGAAGCGGCACCTCCGCGCCGGTTCGACAAACTCGCGAAATCCGTGCAGTAGCTCGCTCGCTTTGAGTGCCCCCAGGCCGAATTCGTTGACGCCGGGGCTATCTATAAGGAAGCCCTCCCCGAGGCGATAGAGCCGCGCCGTCGTGGTGGTTTGGCGACCGAGGCCGAAGCGCGAGACGTCGCCGACGCTTGCGTCCCCACCCAGGGCGCGAAAGATCGAACTCTTCCCGACGCCGGAGACGCCGCAGAGCAGTGCGTGACGCCCGGTGATCGCGGTGCGCAACGCCTCCACGTTCTCTTCCGCGCGCGGGTTGACGACGATCGTGCGGTACCCCAGCGCTTCGTAGAGCGCAACGAGCGCTTCGCGCGTCGGCGCCTCGGCGAGATCGGGCTTCGTGAAGACGACGAGTGCTTCGAGCGATTCGAACTCGGCGAAGGCGAGCAACTGGTCGAGGGTAATGAGGCGCGGCGGCGGATCGGCGAGCGCGGTAACGGTCACCAAGAGATCCACGTTTGCGGCCATCGTCTTCGAGCGACCCTCGGCGGTGCGGCGCTCCAGCACCGTCACGCGGGGTTCGAGTCGCTCGATGACCGTCTTGTCGTCTTCGAGAATGCGCACGTAGGCCACGTCGCCGGGAACGGGCATGGAGCGCTTGCCGGTTTGCCGGCGCAGCTGTGCGACGCGCGGCGCGGCCTCGCCGTCGAGCGAGACCCAGGCCGCGTTCTTGCCGGTCGAGACGACGAGAGCGCGCTCTAATTCGTTCATGCGAATGATTGCGGACGCGCCGCGCCTAACGTCACCGGGAGAAACGTGCTCGACCTCACCCTGCGCTACCAGGCCATACCCGACGATGCCGAGATCGGCGCCGTCGAGTCGCTCGTGCGCGCGCGCGGCGCGCATCTCACCGTCGCGCGGAACGCGGACGACGCACCGACGTATGCGCTCATCGAGGGCGCGGATGCGCCGCTTGCGGCGACGTTGCGCTCGCGCGGCGCGGCGACGGTGATCGAGAGTCCGGTCATCGCCCTTGCAGTTTTCCCTAGCTCGCCCGAAGCCTTGCCGGGGCTGCTCCATGCCCTCGGCGGGCCGGGTCGCCCCGCCGGCGTGACGGCCTGCGAGCCGCTTCGCGACGGCGTGCTCGTGGAGTGGGATTTCGAGCGCACGACACACGAGATCGTGCTCGGGCTGATAGACGTAGAACTCGCGCGCGTCCGCGCCGGACGGCGCACCGAGTTGCTCGCTCCGCTGCCGCTTCGCGCCTGGACGCGCATCGCCGCTGCGGGCCTGCGCGCACCCGAGATCGGGCCGGAACGCGTGCTCGAGGATCTGCTCGTGAGGGCGCATGTCGCTCTTTAGCACGCTCGCCAACTTCCTCGGCTACACCGATCTCGTGGACATCCTCGGGACGAGCGTGCTCATCTACTACGTCCTGCTGCTCATTCGCGGCACGCGTGCGGTGCAGATCCTCACCGGCGTCCTCGTACTCGTGGGATTGCTCGGCCTTGCGAACTTGCTGCGGCTCTATCTGCTCGGCACGATCCTGCAGTGGCTCGTCGTCGGCGCCGCGGTCTCGTTGCCGATCGTATTCCAACCGGAGTTGCGCCGCGCGCTCGAACAGATCGGTCGCGGCGGCTTGCTGCATATCGGCGAGGAGAGCGGCGAGTGGACGCGCCCGGAGGACCAAGCGGTGCTCACGCTCGCGCGAGCCGCATTTCTGCTCTCGCGCAATCGACTCGGCGGCTTGATCGTGCTCGAACAGCAGAGCGGACTCAAAGAATTCGTCGAGAGCGGAACCGTGCTCGAGGCGCAGCTCTCGGCGGAGTTACTGCTCGCGCTCTTCATGCCGCGCTCGCCGCTCCACGACGGCGCGGTGATCGTGCGCGAGAACATCGTCGAGGCCGCCGGCTGCTTTTTGCCGCTCGCCGAGCAGTCGCTCGCGGAGCGACGCGTCGGAACGCGGCACCGCGCGGCCCTCGGCCTCACCGAACAGACCGACGCCGTCGTCATCGTGGTCTCCGAAGAGAGCGGCGCGATCTCGATCGCGCGCGAAGGCAAGCTCACGCGCCCGGTCGAGGAAGAGGCGCGTTTGGTGAAGATGCTGCTCGCGGTGACGCGCCCGCCGCGCGAACGCCGCCGCTTCGCCGGCAACGACGTCGTCACGCAGCTGCGCGCGCGCCTCGCCCCGCGCCGCGATAAAGGACAAGTCCGTGCAGATCATCCGAAAGAACTTCGGACTTAAGGTTCTCTCGCTCGTGCTCGCGATCACGGGATGGGCGTACTTTCGCTTCGCCTCCAATCCCGTCATCGCCGCTCGCTTCGATCAGCAACTCTCGGTGCCGATCGTCGCCGCAAATTTGCCGGTCGGCTACGTCGCGCACTTCACCGACAAAGAGGCGGTCGTGACGATCGCGAGCAAGCGCAATCAGCCGCCGATCAAACCCGACGAGCTCAAGGCCGTGCTCGACCTCTCGAACAAGACGGCGGGCGTGTACAACGTGCCGGTGCAACTCGTCGCGCCGGAGATCGCGGTGCAGAGCTTGAGTCCGGCATCGGTGAGCCTCACCATCGAGCACATCGACGCGCGCGCGTTTCCACTCGCGCTGCACTATGCGGGGCAGCAGCAGAAGCAGATCGTCGTGGCGAGCGCGACGCTCAATCCGACCGGCGTCACGGTGCACGGGCCGACGAGTCTCCTCTCGCAGGTCGCGGCGGTGCGCGTGGACGTGCCGATTCCGACCGCTCCGACCGCGTACGATTCGATGGTGCGCCCGGTGCCCGTGGACTCGCTCGGCCAGGAGATCGTCGGCCTCGAGGTCGCACCGGATCTCGTGCGCGTGCAAGCGCAGTTCGTCCAGGGAACGGGAGCGAAGTAACGTCGCGTGGGACTTTTTGGAACCGACGGCGTCCGCGGCGTGGCCAACGCCGACTTAACGCCGGAACTCGCCTTTGCCGTCGGCCGCGCGGGCGCGACCGTGCTCGCGCATTCGAGCGATCGACACTTGCCCGTGATCGTGGGACGCGATACGCGCCTATCGGGAACGATGCTCGAAGCCGCGATGGTGGCCGGTATCACCTCGGTCGGCCGCGACGTGGTCGCGATCGGCGTGGTGCCGACCCCGGCGGTCGCGCGCGTGACGGTCGCCGAGGGTGCGGCCGCGGGCGTCATGATCAGCGCTTCGCACAATCCGATCGCCGATAACGGCATTAAATTCTTCGGCCCCGACGGATTCAAACTCTCCGACGAGATCGAGCGCGAGATCGAATCGCTCGTCGGCAGCGAGAGCTTGCCGCGTCCCGTCGGAACGGAGATTGGCGTGGCCCGCGTCGCGCAGAATCTCGGCAAGCACTATTACGAAGAGCTCTACGGAACCGGCGTCGATCTTCGCGGGCTGCACGTCGTCGTCGACGGCGCGTGCGGCGCAGCCTATGCGATCGCGCCGTACGCGCTGCGCAAACTCGGGGCGGACGTCACCGAGATCAATTGCGAGAGCGACGGCGCACGGATCAACGTCAACTGCGGCGCCACGCATCTCGAACCGCTGCAGGCGAAGGTCCGCGAATTGATCGCGGCGGGAGAAGAACACGTGGTCGGCGTCGCGTTCGACGGCGACGCGGATCGCGCGCTCTTCGTCGACGAAACCGGAGCGGTGGTCTCCGGCGATCACGTGATGTTCGCCATCGGTCGCGCGCTGCACGAGCGCGGCGAACTCGCGGGCGCGACGATCGTCGGCACGGTGATGAGCAACATCGGCTTCGAGCGCGCGCTGGAGCGTCACGGGATCGCGCTGATTCGCGCGGCCGTCGGCGACCGCTACGTGCTCGAACGCATGCGCGCCGGCGGCTTCACGCTCGGCGGCGAGCAGTCGGGGCACATCATCGATCTTCGCCGCAACACGACCGGCGACGGTCCGATGACGGCGGTGACGCTCTTCGGCATCGTTCGCGCGAGCGGCGTGCGTCTGCACGATCTCGTGCGCGAAGTGGTCGTCGCGCCGCAGATTCTGCTGAACGTGCGCACGCCGCACAAGCACGTGCTCGACGACGAGGGCGTACGTGCGGCCATCGCGCGAGCGGAAGAAGCGCTACGCGGCAGCGGGCGCGTGCTGATTCGCCCCTCCGGAACCGAGCCGCTCATCCGAGTCATGACCGAGGGCGACGACCGGGGGCAGATCGAGGCGATAGCCGCTAGCCTTGCCAAGGAGATCGAGCAGACCGCTGCCCGTTTGTAACGAATCCGATAAGCCGAGGAAGGAGACCAACCGCAGCGGGCTAAACCTTTGTACCCAGTCGCGGGGCTCCGACCCCGTGGCACCTACGCCTGCACAAGATCACTGAATCCGGCTTGGCCGCCGGAGCGGGGGACTCCCAGGAATAGGGGTGAATGGGCCGGTCGGTCCTAGGGCGATCTTTCCCGTCCGAACCCGTCAACTAACCTCGCAAGTGTTGTGAAAGAGGAGTTTTTCTTGCGTCAAGCGTTAGCTGCCGGGGCCTTCGCCCTGCTGCTCGTTGGATCGTTCTCCGTCGCGGATGCCAAGCCGTCCGCCGCTCATAGCACCGTCGCCGCCGCAAGTGCATCACACTCGTTGGCCGATTCTGCTGCCCAGAGCCCCGATGTTGCCGAATGGACGGCGCATCTGATCGTCGCCTCGAATCATGGCGCGAAGAACGGCGAGATGCGCTCGTTCGCCGGCGGCGTCCTCGCGCGCACCTCGAAGATCGCTCAAGAGCTCACCAAGAGCGCGCTCAAGTTTCTCGGCGTTCCCTACGTCTTCGGCGGCACGTCGACGAGCGGTTTCGATTGCTCCGGCTACGTGCAGCACGTTTTCGCGATGCTCGGTATTAGCGTGCCGCGTACCGCGGACGCGCAGTACTACGCCGGCAAAAAGATCGTCGGCGGCATGCGGCCGGGCGATCTCGTGTTCTTCCAGACGTACGAGCCGGGTCCGTCGCACGTCGGCATCTACCTTGGCAACGGACGCTTCGCACACGCGAGCTCGAGCCACGGCGTGATGATCTCGAAGCTCACCGACTCGTACTGGGCCGCGCGCTACATCGGCGCCAAGCGGCTGATCGCGACGCGATAGCTACGCCGCCCGAGCGAGTCGCCGAGGAATCGCGGCTCGTCTCCCTCGCGTATCTCATCTGGTTCGTCGCGATCTACGATCGCATCGTTCCTCGCGACGAAGCATCCGCCTGGTACCGCTTTCACATGCGGCAAGCTCTCTGGTTCGGCGTCTTGAGCACGCTGATCGGGCTTGCCGCTTTCGTGTGGCCGCTCGTCGCGAGCATACTCGTCGGGAACATCGGCGCGACCATCTCGATCTACGCCCTCGCAGCCACCCTGGATCTTGTGCTCTTCGTCATATGGGTCGTGCTCGCGATGCGCTACAGTCAGCGAGCGAGCCGAGGCGAGCTCTTCGACGTCCCGTGGGTCGCCCGCATCACCAACCGGTGGAGCACCCCAACCTAAAAAGGGACCCCCGAACCCACGCCGTAATCTCGCCCGTCGCGATTTTCAGCGACAGGATGTCGCGACGTTCGGCGCAGCCGAAAGCCGATGGGGTCGCCGCAGGAAGCGGCGACAGAATCGGAGCGACCGGATGTCGCGACTTTCGGCGCAGCCGAAAGCCGATGGGGTGTAGCCAAGCGGTAAGGCAGCGGACTTTGACTCCGCCATGCGTTGGTTCGAATCCAGCCACCCCAGCCAGAGAGAAGCGCACCGGGCAATGCTCGGTGCGTTTTCATTTGCGTCGCGAGGTCACGCTCGGCACGTTTCGAAGGCTTCGCAGACATGGTCAAGCATCGCATCTGGAGCGCCGTCCTCGCCGCGGTGGTCGGTGCCGTCCTCCCGCTCGCGGGATCGGCGCAGGATGCCGATGGCGGCCTCCGCGGCGTCGTGCTCGACGTGATGCGCGATCCGATGCCCGTTGTGAGCGGTGCGCGAGTCTCGATCGTCGGACCGTCGTCGGTGTGGGAAGGGCGCACGGATGCGCACGGGCGCTTCATTGCCTTCGGTCTTGCGCCGGGGCGCTACGAACTCAACGTCGAGATCCTGGGGCTCAATCCGTGGCGCGCAATCGTCTGCGTTCACGCGAGCGAGATGCGATTCATAAGCGTCACGCTCGATGGATCTATGCGCGATCCTTCGGTGGGCGCGGCGCGCCTGATCTACGATCGCAGCTTCCGTCCCGATGCATCGCAAGCGAGCTCCGTGTACAACCTCGGCGCGTGTTGAACGCGTTCGTTGCCAGCTTCGCGGCACGCAGCCGAGGCGTCTGCAGGGAGCGTCCCCCCGCCGACTAACGGGAGGCGAATGACGATCGTTCGCTCGCTGCTCATCGCCGGCGCTTTCGTGTGCGCTTGCGTTTCGTCGGCCCTCGCGGCCACGCCGCTGCTCTTGCAGTCTCCCACCATCAGTCGCACGCAGGTCGCGTTCGTGTACGCGGGCGACATCTGGACCGTACCGCGCTCGGGCGGCGACGCGCGCCGTCTCGTCACCGGATATGGGCTCGCGAGTGCGCCGTACTTTTCGCCCGACGGATCGACGATCGCGTTCAGCGCAAATTACGACGGCAACGTGGACGTCTATACCGTGCCGGCGATCGGCGGCGAACCGACGCGCGTCACCTACCATCCGGCGCCCGACATCGTGATCGGCTGGACGCCCGACGGCAAACGCATCCTCTTCCGATCGGCGCGCAATAGCCCGACCGATGCGATGCAGGTGTACGAGATCGCACCGCGTGGAGGCGAGGCGAGCGAACTTCCGCTGCCGGATGCGAACGCGGGCTCGTTCTCGGCCGACCAATCGCACTTTGCCTACGTGCCGAACGGCCAATGGGAGCCGTTCTGGCAAGGGTATCGCGGCGGACAGACGACGCCGATCTGGATCGCGAACATGGCCGATTCGTCGGTGACCGCGATTCCGCGCAACAACTCGAACGATCGCTATCCGATGTGGATCGGTTCGACGATCTACTTCGTCTCCGATCGCAACGGCAACTATACGCTCTTCGCGTACGACACGCACGCGCGAACCGTGCGGCAGCTGGTTGAGAACCATCACGGGTTCGACATCGTCTCGGCCTCCGCGAACGACGGCGAGATCGTGTACTCGCAATTCGACGCGATCCACGTGTACGATCCGGCGTCGCACACCGATCGGAACATTCCGATCGCCATTCACGCCGATCTCGCGGAGGTACGCCCGCACTGGGAATCGGTCGGATCGCAGATTCAGAACGGCGGCATCTCGCCGAGCGGCGTCCGCGCCGTCTTCGAAGCGCACGGCGACATCTTTACGGTGCCCGCGCAGCACGGCGACATTCGCGATATCACGCGCTCCCCGGGCGTTGAGGAGCGCGATCCGGCCTGGTCGCCCGACGGCAAGTGGATCGCGTACTTCTCCGATGCCGGCGGCGAATACGCGCTGCATCTACGCGATCAGCGTGCGCTGCAGCCGGAGAAGGTGTACGAACTCGAGCCGCGGCCGTCGTTCTACTATTCGCCGATCTGGTCGCCCGACAGCAAGAAGATCGCCTACACCGATAAGCATCTCGGCGTATACTACATCGACGTGAGCGCGGAGCATCCGCACGCGGTGAAGATCGCCTCACAGCCCTTCGAGTCGTTCGGCGCGAACCGACTCGACGGTGCGTGGTCGCCCGACGGGCGCTACTTCGCCTACACGCAGCAACTCACGAACTTCGAGCACGCGATCGTCGTGTACGATACGCTCGAGCGGCAGGCGCACCAGGTGACCGACGGCATGAGCGATGCGACGAACCCCGCGTTCGACCGTACCGGAAAGTATCTCTACTTTCTCTCGAGCACCAACACCGCGCTTGCGGCCTATGGCCTCGACATGGAGAGCGATAACCGCCCGGTGACGAGCAGCGTGTACGCGGCGGTGCTGCACGCATCCGATGCCTCGCCGATCGCACCCGTGAGCGACGAGGAGCGCGTGACGAGCGACGAGCCCGAAGCCGCCGCACCGAAGCCCGCCGCCGCAAAGCCGGCGGCGAAACCCGCTCCGACCTCGCATCCGATCGACTTCGCGGGCATCGGTCAGCGCATCGTCTCGCTGCCGATTCCCGACGGCAACTACACGTCGCTCCAGGCGGCCGAACCCGGCACGATCTTCCTCGCGCAAGCACCGGTCGTCGCGCTCGGCGAGGGCGCCGAGGCGCAGTCGCTGCTCCGCTTCGATCTCACCTCTCGCCGCGTGCTGCCGTGGGCCGGCGGCATCTCCGGATTCGTCGTGAGCGCGGACGGCAAGAAGCTCTTGCTCGGGCGCGCCGCCCCCTACGGCACGGCCGCGTGGGCGATCGTCTCGACGGCCACGCCGCCGAAGGCGAATGAAGGCACGCTCGCGACGGGCGCGATGGAGATGCGCGTCGATCCGCCCGCGCAATGGGCGCAGATGTATCGCGAGACGTGGCGCATCGAGCGCGACTATTTCTACGATCCGCACCATCACGGCTTGGATATCGCCGCGGCGGAGCGGCGCTTCGCGGTCTTCTTGCCGGGCCTCGCATCGCGCGACGATTTCACCTACTTGACGCACGAGATGATCAGCTATCTCTCGGTCGGCCATCTCTGGGTGTACGGCGGCTCGCCGCCGCCCATGCACGACGTGCACATCGGCCTGCTCGGCGCGGACTATGAGATCAGCGACGGGCATTACCGGTTCGCAAAAATCTACGACGGCGAAAATTGGAATCCGCAACTGCACGCGCCGCTTACGCAGCCGGGCGTCAACGTGAAGCCGGGCGAGTATCTGCTCGCCGTCAACGGCACGCCGGTCACGACCGGGCGCGAAGTGTATGCGTACTTCGAGGAGACCGCCGGTAAGCAGACGATCATTCGCGTCGGACCGCACGCGGACGGCAGCGGCGCGCGCGACGTCACCGTCGTGCCGCTCGCGAGCGAAGCGAATCTGCGCAAACTCGCGTGGATCGAAGATAACCGGCGTCTCGTCGATCGGTTGAGCGGCGGCAAACTCGCCTACGTGTATATGCCCGACACGGCGTTCGGCGGGTTCACGAACTTCAATCGCTACTTCTTCGCGCAGGTCAATCGCGAGGGCGTGATCCTCGACGAGCGCTACAATCACGGCGGTCAAATCGCCGACTACGTGATCGATTTGCTCGGGCGTAAGGCGCACGCGATCATCAAGGGCCGCGACGGCGATACCTATCTCGATCCGCCGCTCGCGATCTACGGACCGAAGGTCATGGTGATCAACCAGTACGCGGGCTCGGGCGGTGACGCGATGCCGTGGCTCTTCCGCAAAGCGGGCATCGGCAAACTCGTCGGCGTGCGCACGTGGGGCGGCCTGGTCGGCATCGGCGGCTATCCGTCATTGATGGACGGCGGTGCGGTGATGGCGCCGCGCGTGGCGATCGGCGGGCTCCACGGACACTGGGAGGTCGAGGGCCACGGGATCGCCCCCGACGTCACGGTCGTACAGGATCCCAAGCTCGTACGCGAAGGACACGATCCGCAACTCGAAGCGGCGGTCCGCACGGCGATGGACGAACTGCGCGCGCATCCGCTGCCGCACTATCTGCCGCCGCCGTATCCGAATCACCATCCGGTGCTGCCGCCGCAGTAGCGGCAGCACCTAGCCGACCTTGCGGATTGTCCAGAGGTCGAACGCGAGTTTCGGGTCGGTGACGTAGGCCTCGTCGAAGGTGAAGTAGCCGCCGTCGCCCCAGGATGGGCCTTCGGAGTTGAGCGCGGTGAAGGTACGCGCGTTCGCGTCGTAGCCGACGGCCATGACCGCGTGGCCGGCGAGGAACGTATCGGTGCTCGTCGGCGGCGCGAGGTGGCCGCTCTGATCGAGCGCGTGCAGCGCGTCGTGGTAGATCTCGATGCCGAGCACGAACGTATAGCCTTCGGCGAGGCACGCACGCGCGTGCGAAACGTCGTCCTGCGCGATGCGCGCGTATTGCAGCGCGTGCATGGTCGCGTTCTCGTAACAGGTCGACGGTGGGGCCACGGTGACGTTGGCCGCGTCGTAGGGCCAGAGGCTCTCGTCACACGCACCGGAGGCATGGAGCGCCTTGATCGCGTCGCGAATCGTCGCGCCGCTGTCGTCCGCGGTCTGCTTGGTGATGGCGCGCGCGTTGTAATACATGAAGAGCCGCGAGGGAAGGACGACCGGACCGCCGCGCTTGCGCTCGAGAAACGTGAGCGCCGATGCGAGCGCGTGCGCGCTGCAACTCCGGATCATGCCTTGGGTGTACACCGCACCGCACGCGGAGCGCAGGTCCACGCTCGGCGGGAGCTCGGCCGGCGGCGCTTCGTAGCGATGGTCGCGGTCGTCCGGTGTGTCGTGCTTGGTGCCGTAGTGCGTTGCGGTTGGCATGGACATCGTGCGAACGATTGGCGGGTCCGCACCGAGCTCCCGCTCGCACGCTTCAAGGTCCCGCAGAGGGCCCGTCGGAAGTACGCTGCCCGTACCATTATGAGTTTGAACACCCTGCAGATGACGAACGGCGATGCCGCCCTCTCCTTGCTCAAGAAAGCGGGGGTGCTCGGCACGCATCTCGCGTGGCGCGACGTGCTGCACGAGGGGCCCGTCCCCGCGGGGCTCGCACTCGAGGCGCAGAGCGCCGTGCGAGCCGATTATCTCGCCTCGCGAGGTTTCGGAAACGCGATCAAATTGCGCCACGACTTCGCCAAGCGCGATGCGGTCGTGCGCCGGGCGCGCGATTTTGAGGAGATCGTGTTGTGGTTCGAACACGATCTCTACGATCAACTGCAGATCCTGCAGATTCTCACGCAGCTGCGCGCCGACGGCATCGAGGCCGGACGTGTCTCGCTCGTGCAGACCGACGTCTATCTTACGGCGCTCACGATCGCCGAATTGGATGCGCTCTATCCGAAGCGTCGCACCGTGACCGAATCGTCGTTCGCCTACGCGCGACGGGCGTGGGATGCGTTCGTTTCCGACGACCCGATGGCGCTGCTGCCGTTCGCGCGCGAGGATGCGCCGCAGCTTCCGCATCTGCGAGCGGGCTTCGCGCGTCTGTGCGAAGAGTATCCGTGGATGCACGACGGACTCTCGCGCTCGCAGCGCGCGGCCCTCGCCGCCGTCTCGACGGGACCCGCGCGGAGCGACGAACTCTTTCGGCGCGCGCAAGCGCGCGAGGAGGCACCGTTTCTCGGTGATGCGTCCTTCGCGGCGATCGTGCGCGATCTCGCGAGCGGTCCGGCGCCGCTCCTCGAAGGAGAAGAAGATGCGCTCGTTCCGAGCGTGCTCGGACGTCGCGTGCTCGCGGGCGACGCGGACTGGCTCGCGTTCGCGCCGTGCGATCGCTGGATCGGCGGCGTCCACCTGACCGGAAGCGCACCCGTTCGCTGGGACGAACTCCTGCGCACGTTTAACTCGCGCGAAGCGGCGGTACAGTAGATGACGATGCGAGCCCTTATCGAAGAGCTCGTCGCCGCGTGGCAGGCGGGCGACGCTCTACGCGCGAGCGCATTCTTCGCACCCGATGGGCGCTATCACGAAGCGGGCCGCGAGCCGATCGTCGGCCGCGAAGCGATCCGCGAGCACTTTCAACGCTTCTTTCGCGACGGGCCGCCGTGGCGGTTCGACCTCGAAACGAGCGTCGTCGAAGGAGAGCGCGCGGCGATCGCCTATCGCTTCGCTCTGCGCGCGCAGGATGGGCAGTGGCGAACGAGCGCAGGGTGCGCGCTCGCGCATCGTGAAGGCGGACTGCTCATCGAGTGGCGCGAGTACCAAGGCTGAAGGAGAACGATCGACATGTCGCACGAAGAGCTGAGCATCGACATCAAGACCGAGAACCACGGCGAGACGCTGATCTACAAGCTGCGCGGCAGCCTCGACATCGCGACCGCTCCGTCGGTGCGCGCGGCGCTCGTCGAAGCGGCGGGTGCGGGCAGCCACGACATCATCGTCGACCTCACCAAGCTCGAATTCCTCGATTCGACGGGACTCGGCGCGCTGATCGGCGCGCATCGCCGGGCGCTCGAACACGGCGGCCAGGTGCGCCTCGTCGTCCACGACGGTCCGATATCGCGCCTGCTCAACATCACCGGGCTCATGCGCGTCTTCCCGGTGTACGCCTCGCTTGCCGACGCGATCGAGGGTCAGGCGCGGTTGACCGCGGCTCCGTAACGCGCGTAGGCCTCGTCTAGGAGCTCGACGAGGTGTTTGACCTCGACGCGGGAGCCGTCGGAACGCAGGCCCGACGCCACTTGCATCGCGCACCCCGGATTCGCCGTCACGACGATCGCGGCACCGGTCGCGCGAATGTGCTCCACTTTGCGGCGCTGGAGGCGCTTCGCCATCTCGGGCTGCGTGAGGTTGTAAATCCCCGCGCCGCCGCAACAGATCGTTCGCTCCTCCATCTCGATCAGGCGCAAGCCGGGAATCTGCGCGAGGAGACGACGCGGAGCGGCGCTCACGCGCTGCGCGTGCACGAGATGGCACGGCTCTTGGTAGGTAACCTCCACGTCCAGCGCGCCGATGCGCGGATCGAGGTCCATCGCATCCAGTACCTCGATCGCGTCTCGGACGCGCGCGGAAAAGCGCGCGGCGCGTTCGCTCCACTCGGGGTCGTCGGCGAAGAGGCGATCGGTCTCTTTGAGCGCCGAACCACACCCCGCGGCGTTCACGACATAGACGTCCGCGCCGCTGCGTTCGAACGCGACGATGTTGCGCTTGGCGAGTTCGCGCGCGAAGTCGGGCTCGCCGGCGTGCACGGCGATCGCTCCGCAGCAGCCTTGATCGCGCGGAACGACGACGTTCATGCGCGCGCGATTGAGCATGCGGATCGTCGCCTCGTGCACCGGCGCGAATGCGACGCTCATCACGCAACCGGCATGCAAAAAAGCGGTGCCCGCCGCTCCCGCGACCTCGTAACGTTGATCGTTCGGCACGAACGCGCGCTCGGGAATCTCCGGTGCGAGCGCGGCCGCATCCCCGAGCCCTAGCAGCCGTGCCGCCGCGACGTGCAGCCCGGTTCGCTGCCCCGCGCGCACGACGGCCGCGGCCGCCCGCATCAGGCGCCCGGAGCGGAAGAGGCGGTGCAAGAGCAGCTCGCGGACGCGGCGGCGTCCGGCGGAGCGGTTCGGCGCCTGCGCGCGCTCGATGCGCGCTCGCATCTCTTCGAGCAGGCTGCCGTACCGGACGCCCGACGGACAGGCGGCCTCGCACGCGCGGCAGTCGAGGCACTGCGACATCTGTTCGACGAAGCCGGGGCTGAGCAATTCGAGGCGCCCCTGGTCCACATCGGCGATGAGGCTGATCCGGCCCCTGGGCCCCGAGGTCTCGGTCATCGTCTCGAGATAGGTCGGGCAGGTCGGCAGGCAGAGCCCGCACCGGACGCACGCGTTGTACACCGCCTCGATCATGCGGCCGAGCTTTCGCTCTGCAAGAGCGGAACTTCTCCCGCGCGAATAGAGCCGAGGTATGCATCCGCACGGGGAGGCCCCCGACCTCGATCAGATCCACGTCAACGTCGCTTCGCCCGCCGGCGCCTATACGGTCGGGAACGCATCGTTCTTTCGTTACATCCTCCGCCTCGGCGAGCTCGGATTGCCGCTCGGGGGCGAGGATCGTGAGGCGCTCGACGTGCTCTCCGCGGTGCCGCATGCCTTCGATGCGAACGATGAGCTCGGCATGCTCTCCGGTGCGGGATGGCGGGTGGTGCCCGCGCAGCACGACCTCGACTGGCCGGTCCTCGAAGCGACGCCGCAGCGCCTGCGTAGTGCCTTCGAGCGCGCGCGAACGCTGCTATGGACGAATGCCGCGCGGGTACACGTGAGCGCGTTCGAGATCACCTCGATCGAAGAAGAGCTCGATCGAGTGTACGGCGTCATCATGCGGGCCGAAGCCGCCGGGTTCGCGGTCAACGTTTCGTACGTCGCTTGAGCGCGACGATCGTACTCGCGCTGCGCGGCGCGGGTGACGAGCCGATCGACTTCCGCCGCACCATCACCTCGCACGGCCTTGCCGCCCTCGCGCCCGCGCGTATCCTCGACTCGGCCTACGAGCGCGACGTCCGTATCGGCACACGCGTGCGCACGCTTCGCTTCGAAGCGCGCGGCGACGAACTGCACGTGTCCGCTTCGGGACCGCGCCTGCGGACGGCCGAAGCGACGCACGTGCGCGCGATCGCGCGTCGGATCTTCCGCCTCGACGACGACTTACAGCCGTTCTACGCGGCGATTGCGAACGACGCACGCCTCGGTTGGGCGGCGCACGGCGCGGGACGTCTCCTCGCGAGTCCGAGCATCTTCGAAGACGTCGTGAAGACCATCTGCACGACGAATTGCGCGTGGTCCGCGACCATTCGCATGAACGACGCCCTCGTCGAACTCGGCGGCGGCGCCTTTCCCGACGCCGCGCTCCTCGCTCGCACACCCGAGCGCTGGTTCGCGGAGCGCGCGCGCATGGGGTATCGTGGTCCCTACATCCGCGCGCTCGCGCGCGAGGTCGATGCGGGTCGCCTCGATCTCGATGCGCTCGTACCGTCGCGCGGGTTCGACGATGACGAGGTCGAGGCGCGTCTCCTGGCGCTTGCGGGCGTCGGTCCGTATGCCGCGGCGCACATCATGCAACTCCTCGGCCGCCACCATCGCTTGATTCTCGATTCGTGGACGCGCCCGAACTATCTGCGCATCGCGGGAAAGAAGCGCGCGAGCGACGCCACGATGCGACGCGCCTTCGCCCGCTACGGACGCTACGCCGGGCTCGCCTTCTGGCTCTATCTCACGCAGGAGTGGACGTGAATGCCGCTCTGGAACTAGCGCGGTCGCGCGTTGGATTCGAGCGCGCGCTCCAGCGCGGCTCGCGTCCGACGTCGCACGTTCTCCAGCGCGTCCTGCGAGCCGTTGCGATATGCCGCGTCGAAGCGCCCGCCGAGCTGCGCGCGCATCAACGCCGCGTAGCGATCGTAGGAACTGCGTTCCTGTTCGTGGATCGGCCAGTCCAGCGCGCGGCGAACCTCGCTTGCGAATCCATAGATTCTCGCCGCATCCTCGCACGCGCCGAGCGCTGCGAGCGTCATCGCGCTGTCCTCCAATGATTCGGCCGCGTCGATCGTCGCGCCGATCGGCCCGGCGAGATCGAGTGCGCGCAGGTGCTCGCGCAACGCGTCGTCCGTCTCTCCCAGCTCCGCGTGCGCACGCGCCTCCATCGAGCGAAGGATGACACCGATGCCCAGTTCGGCCGTGACCGATGCGAACTCGAGTGCCCGTCGCACGAGCCGAATCGTTTCGGAGAAATGCCCTTCAAAATATGCGCGCGACGCGATATTGCGCAGTTGCATGACCGCTTCACGAACTTCGCCGATGTCGAGGAGCTCTTCGATCGCGGGGCGGAGTAGCCGCGACGCCTCGTCGTAACTCGTGGCGAGGGACGCCAGCCGAACGTTCGTCTTTAGGAGAAGCCGACGCTCGGCCGTCCCTTCTAACAAGGCGGCGGCCTCGAGGAGCTGCGCGCGGCAGACCTCGCGGCGTCCGAGATGATATTCGGTAGCCGCCGCACCGCTGAGTGCATCGCCGAGCGCAACGCGGTCTCCCGATGTTCGATAGTGTGCGATCGCGCCCGCGAAGAGATCGGAAGCCTCCTCGTTATCGGCGATCGTCGCCGCAAGGCGCATGGCGCGCGCGCGGCGATCGGACGCGATGCGGTCGTTCGCGATGAGCGTGCGCGCCGCCGCAAGCATCTCGGACGTCGAGTGGTGCCGTAAACCGAAACGATAGAGACCGGTGAGGATGCGAACCCCAAGATCGCCCCAGCCTTCGTTTCCGCACAGGCGCAACGCCGCGAGGTGGTCGGGCATCGCCGCGAGCACGCAGTGGAGAATCGCCGCGAAACGATCCTCCGAGGTCGCGGCGAGTTCGTCGGCGCGACGCGCGGCGAGCTCGGCATACGCGCGCAGCACCGCTTCGCGCTCGGCCGATGCGTCGAGGCGCTCGCGCGCGAACGTGCGCGTCGTTTCGAGCAGTCGGTAGCGGACGTCGCTCCCATCGGCGACGACGCCGACGAGCGAGGCGTCCACGAGCGTCACGAGCGCATCGTCGCACTCGTCATCGTGCGCGAGCAGCGCCTCGACATCATCGATCGCGAAGGATCCGGCGAACGTGCCGATCGCGCGAAAGGCCCTCGCCGCGTGCGGCGGCAGTACGTCGTAACTCCAGGCGAGCATGCTCTCGAGCGTGCTGCGCGCGCCGTCGCCGCGCGCGTCGCTCCGAAGGGCGCGATGCAGCCGTTTGCGTACATCCGCGAGCCCGAGCGCGCGGACGCGAGATGCCGCGAGTTCGATCGGGAACGGCAGTGCATCCAGGGCATGCACGATTTCGATCGCTTCTGCGACATCATCGCCCGCGATGCGAAAGGCGGGGTTGGCAAGTGCGGCGCGCTCCACGAAGAGCCGATACGCGGAGTATCGCAACGGCGACTCGTCCGGCGCGAGAACGCGCGGCGGCGCGGCGAGACCGCCGACTGCGAGTTCGAGGGTTCCGCGCGCGCGAATCGGGCGGCGGCTCGTCGCGAGGATGCGCAGCGTTCCGTCACTTCCAATCCGTTCGATCGCTCGCGTCACCGCGGGCAGGAGCCGCTCGCACGTGTCGAGGACGATGAGCACGCGTTTGTCGGCCAGGGCAGCGAGCACGGTATCGGCCGGATCCGCGGCGCTCGTGGAAAGGTGCGCGGCGTCGCGAATCCCCTCCCACAGCGCCGCCTCGTTCTCGCGGTGATCGAGCGCGATGAGCCACACGCCGTCGGGAAAGCGCGAGCAGAGTTCGTGCGCCGCGCGTACCGCGAGGCGCGACTTGCCGCTGCCGGCTGGTCCGACGATGGCGACGTGCGAGGAGCCGGTTAGCGCGTCCACGATCGATCCGAGCTCCGCCTCACGCCCCACGAAGGTGGTCGTCGGGGTCGGAAGATTATTCGGGGTCGCCGACGCACCATCGTCGGCGACGATCGCCGCAAAGGTCGCGAGCGTATCGACGCGCGGCTCGACGCCGATCTCGCTCTGGAGGCGTGCCTGCAGCGCGGCGAAATCGCGGAGCGCACCCGCGCGGTCGCCCGCCGCTGCGCGCAGGCGCATGATCGCGCAGACCGCCTCTTCATCGAGCGGATCGAACGCGATGAGGCGACCGAGCCACGTGCGCTCGAGCGACGACTCGCCGGAGTCGCGCGCGCGTTCGACCTGCGAGCGAAGCAGGTGTTCGTATCGCGAGCGGTAGCGAACGCGCAGATCGTCGAGCGCATCATCGGCGATGCCGGTGGCGAGATCGCCCGCATAGGCGGCCGCGGCGGCCTCCGGGTCGCTCACGCGCGTTGCGTCGAATGCGATGATGTCGGCCTCCACCCCGCACGCCGCATTCCATTGCACGGCGTGGCGCTCGACGAGCAACGTATCGTCGCCGAGCGCCTTGAGTGCCAGGTGGATGTGTCGCCGGAGATTCGCCCGTGCGTCGTCGATCGCCGTATCTGGCCAGAGCGTCGCGGCGAGCCATTCGCGCGCGACCGGGCGTTCGGCGTTAGCGAGCAGCAGCGCGATGAGTGCGACGGCTTTCGGCGGGAGCGAGAGACGCGCGCGTTGCTCTCCGTAAACGATGAGTGGATGCCCGAAGAGACACAGACGCGTCATGAGGGCAACGATTACCGCCGCGTGCTGCCCGCTCCTCGCGCACGCGTCGGGAGGCGGACGGCTCGCGGGCAGAGGTTGCCGCGAGCCGTCCGTGCCGTGCGGCGGAGCGCTCCGCCGTGCGACAGGTTGTGCGCGTTCGCGCTACGGCGTGAACTTGCCGATCGCGTTGCCGTCGGTGTCGGCGAACCAGAGGTTCCCGGCCGGGTCTCCCACGATCGCCTCGGGCATCGAGTACGCGCTGCCCGAAACGTTCGGAATCGGATACTCGGTCATCGTTCCGCTCGTGGTGATTTTCCCGATCTCGCTCTGCGTGCCGTTGCTCGCCGCGAACCACAGATTGCCGTCGGCGCCGACCGTGATCGCGTGTGCGCTCTCGCCGCTACTCAGGGGATAGCGGGTGACTGCGCCGGCGGTCGTGATCTTGTAGATGCCGCCGCATCCGCTCGCCCAGAGATTCTGGTCGGGACCGGCGACGATGCCGGTGGCGACATTCAGGGAGCAGTTGAGGGCGCCGGAGATGTTGTAGGCGGTGACCGTTGTGCCCGTCGTCGCGAGCGACTCGACTTGTTCGCGCGCTTGATCGCCGAACCAGAGCTTGCCGTCCGAGCCGCTGGTCGCGACCGTCGGATTGCCGTTGAGGTTGCCGTGACCGGCGTAGGTGTGGCTCGTCACGCCGAAGTTCCACACGGTGCTGCAGCCGGGATCGGTCGCCCAGATCTGCCCGTCGGGCCCGACCGTGAGGTACGTCGGATAGGGCTGACAGCTGGTCTGGGGGATGGTGTAGGTCGCGATCGTACCCGTGGTCGTGATCGAACCGACGCACGCGCAGCCGTTCCCGTAGCCGGTGAAATAGAGTTTCCCGTCGGGCCCGCTGACGATGTCGGTCGGCGTGCTGTTGCTCGGCATGTTGGCGCTAAACTCGGTGATCGTGCCATCGGGAGTGATGCGTCCGATGCTGTTGCCGTTGTACTCGGCAAACCAGACGTTCCCGTCGGGTCCGTAGGCCATACCGCCGAGACCGCTCGATGCGGTGGGAATCTTGTAATACGTCACCGTGGGCGTCGCGGTGGGAAGCGGCGTCGGCGTCGGCGTTGGCGTCGGTGTCGGGGTGCTCGTCGGAGCGACGCTCGGTGATGCGCTGGGCGATGCACTCGGAGAGGCACTCGGCGATGCGCTCGGAGAGGCACTCGGCGACGAGCTGGGCGCGGCGATCGGTCCGAGATGGATGCCGATCGTGTAATGCTGCTGCGCGTGCATCGTGAGCGATGTGGCCGCGCCGGCGTAACTCACCGTGACCGCGGTCGACGTGGCGTTCACGGTCAACGGCCCGACGCTCGAGAAGGTGCCGGAGTTGTCCACGATGCCCGCGTAGAGCGTGGTCGTCTGCAGGTACGCCGCAGCTTGCGCGATGGTCAGACCGGAAGCCGTCACGTATTGCGTGACGTCGAGTGAGAAGCCTGGTGCCGCGCCGAACGTGACGTCACTCGACGGCACGAAATCGAGCTGAAGAAGATAGGGTCCGGCCGGCATGTTCTGCGGCGCGCGGGCGAATGCGCGCATCGCGCTCGTTCGAATCGCCATGGTCGCGTCGGCGCCGCTCGATGCGGTGACAGCAACGTTGCCGCTGCCGCTCGTGAGCGTGCCGAGGGTTACGGTCGCGGCGATCCCGCCGACCGCGGGAATGGCGGTACTGACCGCGGCACTCGATGATGGCGTGATGCTCGCGCTCTGCGTCTGTGCCGCGGGGGTCGGCAGCGCGACGGGCGTTGCCGTGGGAGCGGTGGTGGGGGCGACCGATGGGAGCGTGGAGCTGCTTTTCCCGCCGCACGCCGCGAGCGACGCCGCTGCTAGCAGCGCGACGCTCCACGTACGAAGATACCTCTGCATGAAAACGATCCTCCGAAAATGTTGACTTGGGTCCCACGAGCGTAGCGGGCCACCGTCCGAATACCGTCCGAATCGCCGTACGGTCGGGGCGGTTTGTCTTGTCGCTCGGGTGGGTACGCTCGGGAGGATCGTGCTCAATCCGACCCGGCACTACGTGCGCGGACTCGACTATCGGAAGCTCGCCGAAGCGATCCCCGCGCTCATCTGGCTCTCCGACGCCGACGGTCGCGTGCTTTACGCGAACCGCCGATGGGCGGACTTTACCGGAATCGAGATCGCCGATCTCGAGCCGCGCGAGCTCGGCGAGCGCCTCTTTCATCCCGACGACGTCCAGCGGGTGCGCGATGCATGGCATCGCGTCGCCGACGGCTCCGGGTGGATCGAGATCGAGTATCGCCTGCGCACGCGCGACGGCGGATTCCGTTGGGTCTTAGCGAGCGTGGTACCGCTGCGCGACGAGGGTGGGCGGGTCGTGCAGTGGCTCGGAACCGCCATCGACATCGACGAGCAGAAGCGCGGCGCGGATCAGATGCGCGCGATGATGGAGTCGGTTCCCGAGATCGTCTTCACCTCGCATCCGAGCGCGGGCGTGGACTACTACAACAAGCGCTGGTACGACCTTACCGGGCAGAGCGAAAGCGAAGCGCTGGGCGTCGGATGGCAGCAGGTCATTCATCCCGACGACCTCGCTGGACTCATCGCCATTTGGTCGCAGAGCAAGTCTTCGGGAGCGCCGTACTCCGCCGAGTACCGCATCCGCGCCGCGGTGGACGGAAGCTACCGGTGGCACACCGTTACCTCGCGCCCGATCCTCGATGAGAACGGCGCGATCGTGCGCTGGATCGGCGTCGCCACGGATATCGACGATCAGAAGCGGCGCGAAGCGCACCTCCAATATCTTGCCGAAGCGAGCGAGTCGCTCGCGGAGTCATTCGAGGTCGAGCAGCGGCTCGTGCACGTGGCCACCCTCGCGGTACCGGAGATCGCCGATTGGTGCGGCATCTATCTCTTGCGTGCCGACGAGACGTTCGACCCGGTCGCCGTCGCGCACGGCGATGCCGATCGTCTGCACTTGGCGCACGAGATCATGCGCCGCTATCCGCCGCACATGACCCCCGCCGCGCGCGAGATGTTCCGCACGGGTCGCTCGAGCCTCTTACGCGTGGTTCCCGACGAGGCGCTCGCGCGTGCGGCGGTGGACGACGCGCACCTCGCGCTCATGCGCGAACTCCAAATGCGTTCCATGATTCAAGTGCCGCTGGTCGCGAACGATCAGCATTTCGGCATCGTGCAGATCGTCAACGGCACCTCCGGACGCATCTTCGACGAGCAAGACTTGCAGTTGGTCGAGATCCTCGCCAAGCGTATCTCCGTCGCGCTCGACAACGCGCGCGTGTACGAACGCGAGCGCCGCGTCGCGAGCACGTTCCAGCATGCCGCGCTCCCGCGCGCGCTCCCCGAGATTCCCGGATTGAGTCTCTCGGCGGTGTACAATCCCGCCGAGAGCGAGGCCGAGATCGGCGGCGACTGGTACGACGCCTTTCTCGTCGGCGACGACCACCTGATCGTCTCGATCGGCGACGTCTCTGGCAAAGGACTCGAAGCCGCCGTGCTGATGGGCACCATCCGGCAATCCATCCGCGTGGCCGCGCTCGAGGGCTTCGACTGTGCCCGCGTCGTGCGCGCTGCCGACAAGGCGCTGCAACTCGAATATCCCGGACACGTCGCCTCCGCGCTCGTGATGGCGATCGACCTGCGCACGCGAACGTGCCGCTACGTGAACGCCGGACATCCGCCCGCGCTGGTTCGCTGCGGCGACGCGAGCGTCTGCGAACTGCAGCACACGAACCTGCCGCTCGGAATCGCGCCGACGCGCGACGACGAGATCGGCGAGATCGTGCTCGACGAAGATTGCCTCTTGCTCTGCTACACCGACGGCCTGATCGAAGCCACGCGCGACGTGCTCGAAGGCGGAGCGCGTCTGCGCGAGGTGCTCGCGTCCGAAGCGATGCTCCACACGCCGAATCCCGCGCGGCTCGTGCACGATACGGTCCTCGACTGCGGCGCGCGCGACGATGTTGCGATCTTGGCGATCACCTTCGGGCGCAGCCGGCATTGGAGCTTCGACGCGCGGGACGCGAATCGCGCGCAGGGCGCGCGCAGCTCGTTCGTGCGCCACCTGCGAGAAGAAGGCTCGGAGGATTCCGATTACGCGGGTGCCGAGGTGATCTTCGGCGAGTTGACCGGCAACGTGGTGCGCTACTCGCCCGGGCCGATCGACATCGATCTCGAGTGGAGCGACGAGCAGCCGATCCTCCACGTGCTGGATCGTGGCGCGCGCTTCGCATTGAAGCCGACGCTCCCCGAGGACGTGCTGAGCGAGAATGGGCGCGGTCTCTTCATCGTGCGGACGCTCGGCGACGACTTGCGCGTGCGGCCGCTTCCCGGTCGCGGAAATCACGTGCGGGTGCGCTTGCCGGTGCGTCGGCGGCGCTAGCGATCAGCGCACGAGCGCGAGCGCGACGACGAGCGCCGGCACGACGACGACGAATCCGAGACGGAGAAACTGCCACGCCGTCACTTCGATGCCGTCGCGCCGGAGTGCGATGATCCACAGCAGCGTGGCGAGCGAACCGGTGATCGAGAGATTCGGACCGAGGTCCACGGCCACGAGCGTCGCGTTGACCGAGTGCGGGAGCGCGTGCATCGTTTGAAGGGCATAGCCGCTCGCGAGCGCCACGGGAAGATTGTTGAAGACGTTGCTCGCGAGCGCGACGCTCGCACCGAGCGCGAGGTTGCCGACAATGGTGCCGTAGCTCTGCGCATGCACGATCGCCGCGCGCGCGAGATCGAGCACGCCGGCGCGATCCAGCGCCGCAACGATGATGAAGAGCCCCGCGACGAGCGGTACGACGTGCCAAGCGAGATGCTTCGCGACGAATCCCGCGGCGTCGCGATCGCGTAGCGCGATCGCGGCGAGCGCCGCGGCGGCCAGCGCGAGCGCGGCGTAGCCGACGTTGTAGCCGAAGGTCGCTGCGGCGATCAAACCGAGCGTCGCCGCGGCGATCGCGACGGCGGCGCGCATCTGCGCGGGAGCGAGCGCGGCCTCGCCATCGTCGAAGCGATAGGTGCGCGCGAGTCCGCGACGATGCCAGAAGAAGAGCGAGAGATAGGTGAGCGCGATGGCCGCGAGCGAGGCGAGTCCGAATGCGCCGAGCCACGGAATCGCGCTCGGCATCGCGTGCCCGAAGATCACGAGGTTCGCCGGGTTCGAGATCGGCAGCACGAACGACGCGGCGTTAGCGACGAACGCGCACGCGTAGAGGTAAGGCAGCGGGTCGCCGTCCGTTCGCGCGAGCGCGGCGAAGACCGCGGGCGTCAGCACCACGGCCGTCGTGTCGTTCGAGAGGACGATCGTCACGAGCGTCCCGAGGAGATAGACGAGGGAAAAGAGGCGCGCGCGCGAGCCGCGCCCGGCGCGCAGCAGGTGCGTCGCGAGCCAGGCGAAGAGCCCCTGATGTCGCGCGAGTTCGGCGAGCGCCATGATCCCGATCAAGAAGGCGTACACATCGCCTCCGCGGGCCACCGCGCCGAACGCGTCGCGCCAGGGAAGAAGCCCGCTCGCGACCAGCAGCGCCGCGCCGCCGAGACTCCACATCCATTCTTTGCTCCCGAAGGGGCGAAGAAGCATGCCCCCGATTGCGAGCAGCGAACAGGACACGAGGAGAACCCCACTCAACGTCCACGACATCGCTTGAGTGTACCCGGAGGAAGCTGCACATGCGCACCGCTCGGATCGCAATCGCACTTTTTGTAGGCGCTGGCCTTGCCGCGTGCGGCGGCGGCGGAGGCGGGAGCTCGTTGCCCGCCTCGCCGGGCGGAGCGCACGGGGCACCGGCGATGGCGCTGCGCATCGTCATCCCGGCGAGCTCCGCCGGCGCGCCGGCGGCGAAGCGGGCACAGTTCGTTCCGGCGTCGACCAAGTCCATCGTCTATACGATCGCGAGCGTTACCGGCGCGAATCTCGTCGAGGGACCGAATTTCACGAACGTCGCGACCAGCCCGGACTGCGTCGCGAGCCCGGCGGCGACGACGTGCAACATCAACGTTCCCGCGGCCATCACGAGCAGCGGTTCCTACACCGTCACCGTCGCCGCTTACGACGCCGCCCAGAGCGCGTCGTGCGTTCCCGAGGCCACCCCGGCGTGCAGCGGCACGTTGATCTCGCTCTCGAATCTTCCCAAGCAGATTACCGTCGGCTCGCCGGTTCCGGTGTCGGTGACCCTCGGCGGGATCCCGGTGTACTTTCAACCGGTCGCGCTCACCGGACTTTCGAGCGGTAACGCGTCGCCCAGCTCGACCAACGGTTTCACCATGTATGGTACGGGCAAGGTCAGCGGCATCTTCGAGCTGCTCGATGCGCACCAAGAGATCATCACCGATCCGGGCGCCCCGCAGGCGAGCGTTAGCGTGACGCCGGCGGGTTCGCTCGCTGCGACCGTCGGCGAGAGCGGCGGCGTCTATACGCTGACGCTGACGCCGGGAACGACGACCTCGGCAGAAGGCCCCGTCGTGCAAACGGGCACGTACACGGTAACGCTGAGCGTCACGCAGCCCCAGATCGTCGGCTCGACCGCCATGAGCGTGCCGCTCTCCGTTCGCGTCGCGCATAGCGCGGTCTATGCGGCGAGCTGCTCGAGCACGTGCACCGCGGTATACGGATTCTTCGACGGCAATACCACCCCGGGCATGACCTTCGCGACCGCGACGATGCGCGGCAACAGCGAGTTGCCGCTCGCAACCGATCTCTACGGAAACCTGTACGTGGGCGACGCGACGGCGGGGACGGTCACGGAGTACGCGCCCGCGCCGGACACGACGCCGTCGCCCGTCGGCACCATTTCCGGCGTCATCCCGGCCGCGCTCACCGTGGACGACGGGGCGCACGTGTATGTCGAGAACTGCCTGTCGTGCGGCACGAGCCCGAGCTACGCGGTGCAAGTGTACGACCCCGCCGCGTTCGGGAGCCCGGCCTCGACCCTCGCGCTGCCGTCGGAGGCCGTCTCGATCTCGGTGGACCAGCAGGGCGGCCTCTACACGCTCGGCTCCGGCGCGTCGAGCGTTTCGTACTATCCGCAGCTCACGAGCATTCCCAGCGGGATCAGCCTCCCGATCGCCGCGAGCGCCATCGCGATCGGCATGCAGAGCACCCCGGGAACCGCCGGGCAGCTCTGGGACATCGGGAGCGTCAGCGGCGTCGGAGAGATCGATGCGATCGCGAGCGGCACTTTCGGCGCGCAAACGATCACCACCGGCGTCGGGGCGGCAGCGACCGATCTGGCCCTCGACGGCGCGGGCAACATCTATGCGGCCAACGGTGCCGCGACGCCGGCGCTCACCGTGTTCGATTCAGGCGGCTCGCCTACCGGCACGCTCTCCGTGCCCGGCCCGACCAACGTGACCGTCGTTCCGAGCGCCAATCAGTACACGGCCAACAAGTCCTCGCAGACGCCGATCCCGATCGCAAGCGCGATCCCCACGCCCTAATCTCGCTACCGACTTCGTAAAGAAGCGCGGCGCCCATCGCGGCGCCGCGTCCGATCCCCACGCTATCCACACCCGAAGTTATATCCACAAACAATGATTTGGTGATATGAATAGCATGTGGAAAACTTCTTGGCAGGCTCATGACAATCGTCAGGATAGTGTGCTACGTCATTCTTATGAGGGCTGGTGAGCGGCGGTTGACCGGAGGTCCGTCGCCGGAGCTGTTGGCCGAGATGCTCGATGCGGCGCCGGATGCGGTCGGCATCATGCAGCGCGCGGACGACGAGGATCTGTTTCGGTTTCTCTATGTGAACCGAACGTTCGAGCGCGTGTACCTCGCCTCGCGCGACGACGTGCTCGGCATGCCGATCGAGCCGTTCGTGCGCGGTCGCAGCGGCGATGCGGACTACGCGCGGATCATGGCGTCGCTCGACGGCGACGAGCCGTTTCGCGTTCGCCGCGCGTTCGAGCGCCCCGACGGGTCAACCATCTGGCTCGAAGTGCACGTCCAGCGGGTTCCGAATGCGCACGGCGTGAGCTGGATGTTTATCAGCCGCGACGTCACGCGTGAAAAGCTGCAGCACGACCGCATCGTGCAGCTCGCGACCGCTTTCGAACAGGGGTTCGATCCGATCGTCATCAGCGTGCCGGAGGGCGAGCGCTGGCCGTTCGCCTACGTGAATGAGGCGTTCACGCGGGTCACCGGGTACCTACCCGAAGAGGTGATCGGGAAGCCGTGGGACTTTCTCGTCGCCGATCCCCGCGACCGCGTGCGGCTGCTCGATATTCGCGCGGCGCTCTTCGAGGGGCAGCAAGTTCGCACCGAACTCTCGTTTCGCACGAAGGACGGACGCTCGGGGATCTTTGATCTGCAGGTTCAGCCGATCCGCGATCCGGTGACGGGCGCATCGAGCTCGATCGTCGCGCTCTTTCGTGACGTGACCTCGATCCGCCAGCGCGAACAGGCGCTGCTCTTCGAAGCCGAACACGACGCGCTCACCGGACTCTACAACCGTCGCTTTCTCGAGCGCAACCTCGAGACGGCGATCGCGATGACGCGAACGCGCCCCACGCACGCGCTGCTCTTCGCCGATCTCGACGGCTTCAAGGATGTGAACGACCGCTTGGGTCATACGGCGGGTGACCGCGTACTCGCGACCGCCGCGAAGGCGTTTTCGAGCGTGCTCTTTCAGACCGACGTGCTCGCACGCTGGGGCGGCGATGAGTTCGCGGCGCTGCTCTTCCACTGCACCTTCGAGAATGCGCTCAAGAGCGCGCGGGCGATGACCGAGGCGCTCGCCGGAGCACCGGATCGGGCCGGCGTGACCGTGAGCATCGGCGTGGTGGCGATTCGACCGGGTGAGTCCATGGACGTGCTCGTTCGGCGAGCCGATCATGCCTGCTATCTCGCGAAAGCGGCGGGTCGCAACCAGGTCTATGGTGATAGGGGCGAGGATACGGAGTGAACGACCATGAGCTCCTATATCCCGGCCGATCCCACGATCGCTGAGTTCGCCGCCTACCTGCGCCTCGAGCGGGGCCAGTCGCCACGCACCTCCGAGGAGTACGCGCGCGACGTGGAGCTCTTCGGGGTCTTTCTCGAGCCCGGGCACCCCAAGACGGCGCCGTTTCTGAAGCTCGGGGAAGCGACGACGTCGGACGTGCGGCGCTTCGTCATGGAGCTCATGGGTCCGCGCAAGTACACGCCGACCTCGGTCCGGCGCAAGATCGCGGCGCTGCGCTCGTACTTCGCTCTCCAAAAGCGCGAGGGGCGCCGCGTGGACAACCCCGCGCAAGACGTGCCGCCGCCCAAGGCGGCGAAGCGCCTGCCGCACGTGATGTCCGAACCCGAGGTCGCAAAGCTCTTGCGCACGCGGATCGCGGGGAAGTCGGATTTTCAGCGCCTACGCGATGCCGCGATGATGGAGCTCCTCTACGCGAGCGGCATCCGTCGGGCCGAACTGGTCGGGCTCAACATCAGCGACGTGGATCTCGACCGGCGCCTCATGCGCGTGATCGGTAAGGGCAACAAACAGCGCACCGTGTTCATGAATCAGGCCGCCGCCGACGCCATCCGTGCGTACCTCGGCGTACGGCCGCGCACCCCCGACGAGGCGCTCTTTCTCTCGAAGCGCAAGTCGCGGCTCTCGCATCGGCAAGCCTGGGTCATCTTTCGACAATTCGCCGAGCTTTCGGGCCTCACCAAACACGTCACGCCGCACGTGATGCGCCACTCGTTCGCCACGCATCTGCTCGAGAACGGCGCGGACCTGGTGACGATCAAGGAGTTGCTCGGACACGAGAGTCTCTCGACCACGCAGATCTACACGAACGTCTCGCTCGAGCACATGCGCCGAAGCTACGAAGAGGCCCACCCGCGCGACCGCACCGAAGAACGCTAGCGTGAAACGAATCGCCGCACTTCTTCTCCTCGCGCTCGCCGCGTGCGCGTCGCCGACGCCCTATGCGACGAGTATCGGCCTCCTCGAACCGGGGGCGACGATCTCCGTCACCGCGCAGAGCGGAACGATCAACGCCTATAAGCCGAAGATCGGCGACCCGAGCGATCGCTTCACCATCGCGGCCACCTCGAAGCTCGCCTCGCTCGCCGCGCCGACGATCCGGCGCGCCGGAAACGGCATCTCGGTGAGCGCTCCCGACGGCGTTAAGACGCTGCTCGTGCGCGTCCCCGATCGCGTCAACCTCGTCGTTCGTTCGAGCACGGGCGACATCAACGTCACCGACGTTACCGGCAACGTCACCGCCGCGGCCGGCACCGGCAACGTGCGCATCATGGTGCCCGGCTTCGCGCAAGCCTCAGCCGAGAAGGGCGACCTCAACGTCACGTTCGGTGCGACGACCTGGCCCGGAACGCTCTCGTTCACGACCGGATCGGGCGACATCGAAGTCTACGTCAAGCAGATCGCCAAGTTCCGAGTGCACCTGCACACCGACGACGGCACGCTCTTCACCGATTTCGGCCTGCGCGGCACCTCGCAAGGGAATGCGGAGACGATCGACGGTGCGGTGAACGGCGGCGGTCACGCGGCGATCGATATCGTGACGCATAAGGGCTCGATTCGCCTGCTCGAACTCACACCCCAAGCCTAACGCGCTAGAAGAGCGCGCCGGGATTCATGCGGCCGTCGGGATCGACGGCCGTCTTTATCGCGCGCATCAGCGAAAGCTCGCTCTCGCTGCGGTGGGAGGAGAGTTCGTCGCGCCGGTAGCGGCCGATGCCGTGTTCGGCCGTGATGCTGCCGCGAAAACGCCGCACGATGCCGTGCACGAGCGCGTTGATCTCTTCGCTCGACGCCGAGCCGTCGGGCGGCAGCAGCACGTTGAAGTGAACGTTCCCGTCGCCGACGTGGCCGAACGCGAGCACGCGCGCGCCGGCGAACGACGCTTCGACCGCGCTCGTCGCTTCGCGCACGAACGCGGGGATCGACGAGAGCGCGACGCTCACGTCGTGCTTCGCGCTCGCTCCCTCGCGGCGCTCGCTCTCGGTGATGGATTCTCGCCAGAGCCAGAGCGCGTCGCGCTGCGCCGAGCTTTCGGCGAGCACGGCCTCGGCGGCGATCTCGCGCTCGAGCGCCTCGGCGAGTGCGGCTTCGAGCGCGTCGCGTAGGCCCGGCAGCGACGAGCCCGCTTCGATCAGCAGATACCAGGGATGCCGCGGCAACGGACGCTCGCGCTGCGGCGCATGCGCGAGTTGCAGTTCGAGGCAGCGCTCCGAGAAGAGCTCGCACGCGGCGAGCGTCTCTCCGAGCGCGTCTTGCAGCATCCCGAAGAGCGCGAGGGCGGCGTCGAGGTCGTCGAGCGCGACGAGCGCGGTCGCGGTCGCGCGATTGCGCGGAAAGAGCCGCAGCACCGCGGCGGTGATGACGCCGAGCGTGCCTTCGGATCCAACGAAGAGTTGCTTCCAATCGTAGCCCGCGTTGTCTTTACGCAGCGCGCGCAGGCCGTCCACCACACGTCCGTCGGGCAAGACCGCTTCGAGGCCGAGCACGAGCGCGCGCATCGAGCCGTAGCGCAGCACCGCGGTGCCGCCGGCGTTCGTCGCGATGAGTCCGCCGATCTGCGCGGAGCCCTCCGCGGCGAGCGCGAGGGGAAAGAGCCGTCCCGCTTCTTCCGCCGCGCGTTGAACGTCGGCGAGCACGCATCCCGCATCGACGCCGATGGTGAATCCTTCGCGGTCGAGCGTTCGAATCGCGCGCATGCGCTCGAGGGCAAGCACGATCGCGCGCTCGAGTCCGAGCGGCGTGGCGCCGGCGGCGAGTCCCGTGTTGCCGCCCTGCGGTACGATTGCGACGCCGTGATGCGCGCACGCTTGCACGACACGCGCCACCTCGTCGGTCGTCCGCGGACGCACGACGGCGAGTGCGTCTCCGGTGAAGACGCCGCGCCAATCGGTGAGGTACGAGGCCATGCGCGCGCGATCGGTGACGAGCCCGGCATCGTCGACGATCCCGGCGAGCGCCGGGAGAAACGCGTCGGTCACGCGCGTGCGCGTGCGAGCAGCGCCTCTTTGGCTTTGATCAAGCGCACCACGGTCTCGTTGCACGGGGTCGCAACGCCCGCACGCCGGCCGAACGCCGCGACCGCCCCGTTGATGTGGTCGATCTCGGTCGGGTGGCCGGACTCGAGGTCGAAGGCCATCGAACTCTTCGAGTCCGCGCCGATCTCGATCACCTGCATCACGTACTGCCACGGATTCGCAAACGGTAAGTTGATCTTGAGGGCCGCCGCAACGGCGGCCGCTTCGTCGGCGAGCGACTCGGCCAAACGGGCGGCGTTCGATTCTTGCGGGATCATGCCCGCCTCGCAGTCGAGGAGCGCCGAGATCGCGTTGATCGCGGCGTTGGCGACGAGTTTGCCCCACAGGTGCGGGCGAATGTCGTACACCACCGCCGTTCGC
This sequence comes from bacterium, assembly GCA_028869385.1. Classification (GTDB taxonomy): domain Bacteria; phylum Vulcanimicrobiota; class Vulcanimicrobiia; order Vulcanimicrobiales; family Vulcanimicrobiaceae; genus REEB354. The sequence continues at coordinate 74,290 of JAGWSR010000074.1, read as the reverse complement.
AATCCCGAGCGCGTGAGGAGATCGGCGATCGTGCGAGCGGTCGCGGGCGCGGCGCTCGACGACCCGAGAATCGTGTTGCCCGTCTCGGAACTGCGCACGCGTCCGGCGGTCGTCGTGAGCGAGGACTCCGTCGTGATGCCGAGCACGACCGGTACGGCACCGCCGAGCGCCGTCTTGATCGCGTCCTCGTTGCCGACGCCGTTCTGGAGCGAGACGATCGGCGTGGACGGGTTGAGTTCACCCGCGAACGGCCGCAGCGCCCGCAGCGTGTCCACCGCTTTGACGAAGAGAAAGAGTACCTGCGAGCCGTAGAGATCCCGCGCGTGCGACGTGACGCGCACCGCGCGCGGCGGCGCGTCGTTGACCGCGAGGCCGTCGCGGGCGATCACCGCGGTCGTCGCGGCGTTGGTGTCGAGCATCGTCACGTCGCACGTCTGCGCGAGATGATACCCGAAGAGCGTTCCCATCGATCCCGCTCCGATGATGCCTACCTTGAGTCGTCCCTCGCTCATCTTGCCTCGTTACGGAAATTGCGCTTGGATGCCGTAGGTGAAGCGGCGCTCTTGATGGTTGAGCGCGCGCTCGCCGGCGAAGAGATCGAGCCCTTTGCCGAGATGGATGTTGCCGTAGAGATCGAGCTGCGGCCGACGTGGATCGTAAAGGCGACCGTCGATGCCGAAGAGGCGATCGTCGTACCGTCCCATGACGCCGAGTTGCGAGTACAGAATGCCGCCGCCGAGTCGCACGTTCGCGCTCATACGCTCGAGCACCGCGAGATTCGTCGTGGTGTGATAGCCGATGTCGTTCGCTCCGACGAAGAGGCTCGTCGAGCCGTGGGGGAAGATCAATGCGTTGAGGTCGGTCTGCGGTCCGCGATCGGCTCCGTAGAGCGCGTCCAGGCAGCAATGCTGCTCGCGCGAGAGCCCGCTGATGCGCACTTGGATCGCGATGAGATTGCTCGCCACGCTCGCGAGGCGCCGGTTGATATCGAGTCGACGCTGCGCCGGCGACGGCGTCGCGCCGCTCGATGGAGCGCCCGCGCCCGACGGTTGACCGCTCGGAACGGCGCTGCCGGTCGGATAGGGACGCGCATCCGGATCCACACCGTACACGCTGCTCGTGCCGCCGAGTGCTCCGAGCAGCGAGTTGGCGCGCTGCATGGTGGCGTTCAGATTCGCGACGGTATTCTTCAACTGCGCTTGCGTCTGCGGGTCGCCGGTGAGCGATTGCAGGTCGTGCGTGATGTCGGCGATGTTCTTGGTGGTATCGGCGATGTTCTGCGCGGTACCGAGGATGTTGCTCTTGAGGGTCGGGTCGGTCGCCATGCTCTTGAGCGAAGCGACCGATTGGTTGAGCGCCTGCGAGGTCTGATCGAACTGCGCGAGGATGCTCGTGATGCGTTTGGAGTTGAACTGCGTCGTTTCGTTCAGCGTCCCGGTCATCGCCACGATGTTCGCGCTCGCCTGCGCGAGGCTCGTCTGCAATTCCGAGGACATCGAGGCGAGCGTGCTGCGCGCCTCGCCGGTTACCGCGTTCGCGTTGTCGAGCGTCTGCTGCATCGTCGCGAGCAGCTTCGGCTCGCTCACCTGCAACTGCGCGAGCATCGCGTCGAGGCGCCGGATCTCGCCCTGGCCTTCTTCTAACAGGTCGGCGATGGTCGCGCTATTCGTGCCGTTCGGTTGATCCTCGACCGGAAGCACGCGCTTTTCGAGCATCGCGAGTTGAGGCACTTCGCCGTTCGGTCCGGTCTTCATCACGGGCGGCACGATCAGCAGGTTGGGATCGCCGGTGAGCGGCGCCTGGATGAGGAAGCGCGAGTCGCGCGGGATGTTGACGTCGCGATTGACCGCGAGGATCACGTCCACGCTGTTGTCGGGCAAGAGGACGATCGAATCGACCGTGCCCACGGTGACGCCGCTGAAGTAGACGAGCGCTCCGGAGTGCAGGCCGGCGGCCGAGCGAAAGTGGATGCCCGTGCGATAGCCCGTGTGGCGCGTTCCAAAGTCCGTGATCACGTAGAAGACGCCGAAGAGCAGCAAGAGCGCCACCAGCGCGAACGCCCCAACCTGTGCCTGCCTACTCATTGCCCGCTACATACTCCGCCCCACCGCACGAGCCCCGCCAAGGACGTTTTTCCCTGCGAAGTCGAAGCCGAGCACAGTGCCGACGATCCCGAAGAGTGCGGCATCGTCACGCAGGTTTCTCTTGCTTCGCCTCGATATAGGCGCGCTCGATCGTCTTCGTCGCCAAGAAGAGACGGGGACGACCCGTGACTGGGTGCGCGAGGCCGATGTCTGCGAATCCGAACTTCCGGCAATAGTATTCGACAAGCCGATCACTCATTTGGTCGGTGATTACCGCAACGCTGCCGAGTTCGCGCGATAGTACGAGACAGAGTTCGAGCGCGTGACGCATCAAAACGCTCCCGAGGCCGCTATGTTGTAGATCGGAGCGCACGCCGAGCTGCGCGAGCAGAATCACGGGCACACGCTTGAGTCCCATGACCTTTAAACCGCGCGCCGTCTTGTTCGGCAGTTCCCGGTCGCGGTATTCGTGCTGCAGCAAGGTGAAGTAGCCGACGATCTCTCGCTCGCGTCCCGGTTCTGCCGGAACGGCAACCTTCGTTCCCGACAAGAAGCGCGAGCCTCGATCGATCGCTTTCGAGTGAAGAAAGTCATCGACGTCAGGCTCGCCGCATGAAAATGCCGCTCGATCATGCGACTCATCGAGCGGCACGATGCGTATCTCAACCAGCTACGAGACGACCTTGAACGAAGGCGATTCCGCAAAGAGCGCTACGAGCGCCTCGCTCGGCTCCGGCGGATTCGCGAGGAACGCATAGAAGCGCTCGCGTTCCGCCTCGTGTAGCTCCGTCTCTTCGTAGGATCGCAGCACGAGCTTGGCGCGGGCCTCCGCGGACGCGAGGATGAACGCCGAGAGGTCCCCTTTGGTCTCCAGGTCGGCGGCGCGCTGAAACAATGCCTTCTCCTCGCTATTGGCGCGGATGGCGATTCGTTCGCGCTTCGGGCTTCGCCCGCGATCGCCGGTTGGCTGGAGTCCTGGTAGGGCCATGCTCATCTCTCCTGTATGCACATTGTACGCACACGAAAAGCATCGGTCAAGGCAAGAGCAAAGGCCGCCCGTTTCCAGGCGACCCCTCGTTTCGTTCCTGCCCTTCGGGGCCTTACGGCCAGGACCGGCGAAGCCATCATGAGCGAAGCTCAAATGGGTATAGGGCCTACTTCCGAGCCCTGGATGAACTGTTGGACGATCGGGTTGATCGAACGCTTGATCTCGTCAACGGTCCCGTAGGCGATGATCGCGCCCTCGAAGAGCATCGCGACGTAATCGGCCATCATGTAGATGGATTGCAGATCGTGCGAGATCACGACGGCGGTGCCGTTCAATTTCTGCCGCAGGCGCACGATGGTATCGGTGATCAGATGCGTCACGATCGGGTCGAGACCCGTCGTCGGCTCGTCGTAGAGGACGAGTTCGGGACGCGTCACGATGGCGCGCGCGAACCCCGCGCGCTTGAGCATGCCGCCCGAGAGCTCGCTCGGCATACTGTCGAAGGTGTGTCCCAGGCCGACGCTTTCGAGCGCGTCGAGGACGATCTTGCGGATCTCGGCGTCGGAGAGCTGCGTGTGTTCGCGCAACGGGAGCGAGACGTTCGCGCCCACGGTGAGGCTGTCGAGCAGCGCGGCGAATTGAAACGAGAGACTGATGCGGCGACGCACTTCGTTCAGCGCGCTCTCGGGCATATGGCAGACGTCGTGGTCGCGCACGTACACGTGCCCGGCGTCGGGCTTGCGCAGGCCGTCGAGCAGGCGCAGGATCGTGGATTTTCCCGCGCCGGAGAGGCCGATGATGCACGTGATCGCGCCTTCGACGATGTCGAGGCTGCAGTTGCGGAGGATCACGCGGTCGCCGTAGCTGAGCGAAACGTCATCTAAACGCGCGATGACGTTCGGCATCAATTGCCACCGAACAGGACGAACGAGAGCACGAAGTTTGAGACGAAGATCATGATGATCGAGATGACGACGGCCCCGGTCGTCGCCTTGCCGACGCCGGCGGCGCCGCCGCGCGTCGAGAGGCCCTGATAGGCGCCGACGAGCGCGATCACGATCGCGAAGACGATCGACTTGACGATGCCTTTGAGCACGTCTTCGAAACCGATCGCCTGGCGCGCCGAGGCGATGAACGAATCGGTCGAGATATGCGCGTAGGTCTGCGCGATCCACATGCCGCCGAGGATCGAGACGACGTCGGCGAAGACGGTCAGGAGCGGCAGCATCACGACCATCGAGAGCAGGCGCGGAACCACGAGAAAGCGGACCGGCTCGAGCCCCATCGAGGTGAGCGCCTCGATCTGTTCGGTGACGACCATCGACCCGAGCTCCGCGGCGATCGCCGAACCCACGCGCCCCGCGACGACGACCGCGGTGAGCATCGGACCGAGTTCGCGCACGCTCGCGAACGTGACCGCGCCGCCGACGAGGCTGCCGACGCCGAACTGCACCGCTTGCACGGCGGATTCGAGCGAGATCACCATGCCCGTGAAGAGCGAGGTGAGGATGACGATCATCACCGACTGCACGCCGAGGAAGTAACACTGCTCGATCGTCTCGACGAAGCGAATGCGCATCCGCAGCAGAAACGAACCGGACTCGCCGGCGAGCATCGCGATACCGCCTGCGTACTCGAGCAGGTCGGTCGTGGCCCGGCCCACCCGGTCGAGCATCTTCACGCCGTCGGAGCCTCGATGCGCTCGATCTCGGCGAGCACGCCTTGCGTTGCCTCGATGCGCTTCACGGCGACGCCGCGTTCCGCACTCAGGTTGAAATGCACCTGGTTGATCTGTTCGAGCCGCCGATCCACGTCGCGCAGATGCGTGCGCGCCTCGCGTTCGAAGCCGGTGAAGTAGCTACGCACCGCGCGCAGATAGGCTTCGCGCTCGGCGTCGATCCGCCCATCGCGCAGAGCTTCTTCCATCCGCGTCTGTGCCTGCTTCATCGCGCGGTCGGTGATGTGAAACGCGCCGACGCGTGCGACGAGCGCCGCGAGAGCTTCGTCAGACATGCGCCGCGGCACCCACGCTCACGCCGGCCGATGCGAGCGCCGAACGCTGCGCGACAAAGAGATCGCGAATGCCGCCCTCGGCGAGCGCGAGCAGACTGTCGAGCTCGGAGCGGTCGAAGGGCTCGGCCTCGGCCGTACCTTGAATCTCGACGTACTTGCCGGCATCGGTCATGAACACGTTCATATCGGTGTGCGCGTTCGAATCTTCGTCGTAGGCGAGATCGAGCATCGGCATGCCCTTCACGATGCCGACGCTCGTCGCCGCGACCATGCCGTGCAGCGGCCAGCGCGCGCCGCGCAAGTCGGGCACCTTCGCGAGTGCGAGCGCGAGCGCGACGTAGGCGCCGGTGACCGATGCGGTTCGCGTGCCGCCGTCGGCCTGAAGCACGTCGCAATCGACCCAGATCGTGCGCTCGCCGAGCTTGCCGAAGTCGGTCACGGCGCGCAGCGCGCGTCCGATGATGCGTTGGATCTCGTGCGTGCGCCCGCCGACCTTACCCTTCGCGGACTCGCGTGCGGTGCGTTCGTGCGTCGCCCGGGGGAGCATGGAGTACTCGGCGGTCACCCAGCCGGTGCCTTTGCCCTTGAGCCACTGCGGCACCCGCTCTTCGAGCGTCGCCGCGCAGAGCACGCGCGTGTTGCCGATCGTGATCAGCGCGCTTCCTTCGGCGTACTTCAGGTAGCCCGGTTCGATCGAAATCGGGCGCAATTGGTCGGGCTGTCGTCCATCGGATCGCATCATGTTATTCGACGGTCACCGTCTTGGCGAGGTTGCGCGGTTGGTCCACGTCTTTGCCTTCGATATCGGCGATGTGATACGCGAGCAATTGGAGCGGAATGACGTTGACGATCGGCGAGAGCAACTCGTCCACGCGCGGCACCCAGAAGACGTAATCGGCGACTTCGGCCGCCTCTTCGTCGCCGTGGTTGGCCACGACGATGATGGGCGCCTCGCGCGCTTTCGACTCCATGAGGTTCGAGAGAATCTTGTCGCGCACGCGCCCGTCGGTCATCACGCCGATCACCGGCGTGTCGCGGTCGAGCAGCGCGATCGGGCCGTGCTTCATCTCGCCCGCCGCGTAGCCCTCGGCGTGGATGTAGCTGATCTCTTTGAGCTTGAGCGCGCCCTCGAGCGCGGTCGGAAAGTTGATGTACCGCCCGATGAAGAGGCAGCTGCGCATGTGGCGCACCTTGCGTGCGACGTCGCGAATGTAATCCGAGGTGTTCAACACCACATCGACCGACGCGGGCAGCAGCTTGGTGTTTTCGCCGATCTGCTTCAAGCGGGCCGCATCGACGGTACCGCGCACCTTTGCGAGATAGAGCGAGAACAGCGTCATCGCGGTGACCTGCGAGACGTAGGTCTTGGTCGCAGCGACGCCGATCTCGGGGCCGCCGCGGGTATAGAGCGTGCCGTCGGCCAGACGGGTGAGGTGCGAGCCGAGCACGTTGCAGATGCCGAGAATCGTCGTGCCCGCATCCTTCGCGATGCGCACGGCTTCGATCGTGTCGGCGGTCTCGCCCGATTGCGACATCGCGATCACGAGCGCGGTCGGATCGATGACCGGATCGCCGTACCGGAACTCGCTCGCGAGCTCCATCTCGACCGGAAGCTTGACGAGGGAGCGCAGCAGATACATGCCGACCATGCCCGCGTGATAGGCGGTGCCGCAGCCGGTGATGGCGATCTTCGAGATCGCGCGCAACTGCTCGTCGGTCACCCCTCCGAGCTCGCTCGCGAGGTGCACGTGGCCGTCCTCGTCGATGCGCCCCGCGAGGGTCTCCTTGATCACGTTCGGCTGCTCGAAGATCTCCTTGAGCATGAAGTGCTTGTAGCCGCTCTTCTCCGCCGACGTCGCGTCCCACGTCACGTGGATGACGTCGCGATGAACCGGCGTGCCGTCGTACCGCGTGAGCTCGTAGCCGTCGCGCCCGACCACGACCATCTCGCCCTCTTGTAAGATGATCTCTTTGCGCGTGTAGGGGAGGATTGCCGGCGTGTCCGAGGCCACGAACATCTCGCCCTCGCCGATGCCGACGACGAGTGGGCTCGCTCCGTTGCGCGCGAAGAGCAGGCGTTCGGGTTCGTCGCTCGTGATCACGCCGAGCGCGTAGGCGCCGGTGAGTTCGGCGAGCGTCTTACGCACGGCGGCGACGATGTCGCCGTCGTAGTGCAGCTCGATGAGATGGGAGATCACCTCGGTATCGGTCTCGCTCTTGAAGACGTGACCGAGCTCGATGAGGCGGGCGCGAAGCGGCGCGTAGTTCTCGATAATCCCGTTGTGCACCACGGCGATCTTGCCGCTGCAGTCCATGTGCGGATGGGCGTTTGCGTCGTTCGGACGGCCGTGCGTCGCCCAGCGCGTGTGGCCTAGGCCGACGCTTCCGGCGAGGCTCGATCCGTTCTGCAACTTCTCGGTGAGGCGGGAGAGCTTGCCCTCCGCCTTGCTGCCGGTGAGCGCTCCGTGCGCGTCGATCACCGCCACGCCCGCGCTGTCGTATCCCCGATACTCCAAGCGCGCGAGCGAATCCAGAATGATCGGAACGCTATCGCGCTCCCCAATATACCCTACGATCCCACACATGTTGATGCCCTAGAAAGATGTTGTGCTAACCCACGGCTTTGGCGCGAAGCGCCAAAGCGTGACGGGAATCAAATAGTTTCGCCGCAGGCGAAACTATTTGATTCCCTCTTTCGTGCGATGGTACTCGATCTGGCCTTCGGCGATCTCATCGAGGGCGATCGAGACCGGCTTGTTCGGATTGATGTCTTCTTTATCGACGAGCGGCTCGCTCGCGAAGAACTCGCGGCGATCCGACGCCGGAAGCTGCTGCACGCGGATCCAGTTGTTGAGCTGGCGGGCGCGCTTGGTCACGATGTTGACGAGGCTAAACTTCGAATCGGCGTGCTTGAGCAGCGCGTCGAGGTCGCCGAAAACGGTCTTACTCACCTGAAATGTGTTCCTTGCTTACGTACGTACGATGGTGCCGAGTGATTCATCGCCGAAGCGATGGATGCGGAAACGTTCCGCGTGGAGGATCGCGCCGAGATCGCGCATCGCGGTCTCGGAGTTCCCCTGCTCGTTGATCACGAGGTAGTCGAAGTTGCGGATGAACCGCATCTCCTCGCGCGCGATCTCGAGGCGGCGAGCGATCTCTTCGTTCGTTTCGGTTCTCCGGGCGAGCAAGCGCTCGCGCAGATGCGAAAACCGGTCCGGTACGAGAAAGATCAGCACCGCGTCGGGGTAGGCCGACTTGATCGCGAGCGCCCCGTGCACCTCGGGCTTCACGATCAGATCGTACCCTTCGGCGAGCGTCCGCTCGACGTAGTCGCGCGGCGTGCCGTAGAGCTGTCCGTTGTACTCTCGCCACTCGAGAAAACCGTCGTGCGCGCGGCGCGCTTCGAAGGCCTCTCGCGTGAGAAAGAAGTAATGCTCGCCCTCGCATTCGCCGGGGCGCGGCGCACGCGTCGTCGCCGAGACGGAGTACCGTAGCCGCGGCAGGTGGGCTCGTAACGCTTCGACCAGTGTGTCCTTGCCTGCCCCGGAAGGGCCGGAGACGACGAAGAGCAACCCTGGGCCGGTGATCAAACGAACTCCCCTAGCGAACGCGCGCGACGATGGCGGGCAAAGCATGAAGAGTTCCGAGCCGACGGAGAGGAAACCTCGTTTATGGCGCTAGCACTTGCCTCCATTCTCGCAGAGAGCGCGCTCCGGCGCCCCGGTCGCACGGCCCTCATCTGTGGGACCGAGCGGATCACGTACGCGCAATTATGGGACGAAGCGCGCCGGTACGGGGCGCTCTTCCGTCGCTACGGCGTGGGCCCGGGCGACCGCGTCGCGATCCTGCTCCCGAACGTCCCGGACTTTCCGCGCGCGTACTACGGCGCGCTCGCGATCGGTGCGGTGGTCGTGCCGGTGCACGCGCTCCTCACGGCCGATGAGATTGCCTACGTGCTCCAAGACTCGGGCGCGAAGGTGCTGGTCGCCCATCCGCTGCTCCTTGCGGCCGGGGCCGCCGGCGCCGAGCGCGCGGGCGTTCCTTGCGTCGAGTCGGCGGTCCCGGCCGACGAGCCGGTGCCCATGCTCGTCCAGCGCGAGGTGGACGACGACGCGGTGATCCTCTACACGAGCGGCACGACCGGCAAGCCCAAGGGCGCGGTGCTGAGCCAGAGCAACATGCTTTGGAACGCCAACGTGAGCGCCTTCGACCTCTTCGACGTCAGCGCCGACGACGTGTTCCTGGGCTGCCTCCCGCTCTTCCATTCGTTCGGGCAGACCTGCGTGATGAACGCGGCCTTTCGCGTCGGGGCCTCGGTCGTACTCCAGCCGCGCTTCGACGGTCCGGGTGCCCTCGACCTGATGCTCGGCCACGGCGTGACCGTCTTCGCCGGCGTTCCGACGATGTATATCGGCCTGCTCGATGCCGCCAAGGCGAACGCGGGGCGCCCGCCATTGCGCCATGCCGTCTCCGGCGGCGCCTCGCTGCCGCTCGCCGTGATCGAAGCCTTCGAGCAGATGTACGGCGTCGAGATCTACGAGGGGTATGGCCTCTCGGAGACCTCGCCGGTCGCGAGCTTCAACCAGCGTGAGTTCGGCCGCCGACCCGGAACCGTCGGCTGCGGCGTCTGGGGCGTGGACCTGGGGATCGCGCGCGCCGAGGTGGACGACCGCATCGAACTGCTCCCGCCGGGCGAGCTCGGCGAGATCGTGATTCGCGGGCACTGCGTCTTCAAGGGCTATCTGAATAAGCCCGAAGCGACGCGCGAGGCCATCGTGGACGGGTGGTTTCGTTCGGGCGATCTCGGTACCAAGGATGCCGACGGCTTCATTACGATCGTGGATCGTAAAAAAGATATGATCCTGCGCGGTGGATTCAACGTGTATCCCCGCGAGGTCGAGGAAGTGTTGATGCGCCACCCCGCCGTCAAGCAAGTCGCGGTGATCGGCGTTCCGCACGATACGCATGGCGAAGAGATCGTCGCGGTCATCGTGCGCACGGAAACGGCCGGTGAGGTGACGAGCGAAGCGGTGATCGCGTGGTCGCAAGAGCATCTCGGCCGCTACAAGTATCCGCGCCACGTGCACTTCGTCGAGGCGATGCCGCTCGGGCCGAGCGGCAAGGTGCTCAAGCGCGAACTCAAGCGCACGCTCGTCACCCCCACCTAAGCGCGCGAGCCGATGCGCACCGACGCGCTCTTGATCCGGCGGCTCGCCTTCGAGCTCGATACGCGATTTCGCGGGGCGAAGGTGCGCGACGTCGGCGTGCTGCCCGACGGGCGCACGGCGATCGCGCTCTGGTCGCGCGGCCAGACGTCGCTCCTGTGCATCGATCTCTTCGGAACACCGCCGCTCGTCAGCGTCGAGGACGGCGAGTTGCCGATCGCGGCGGAGCCCGGCTTCGTGCGCGCGACCGGCGCCGCGCTGCGCGGCATGGCGCTGCTCGCGGTGCGCGCGCGCAAGGGCGACCGATTGCTGCGGCTGACCTTCGGCGTGCGCTCGCGCTTCGGCGTCGGCGATGAAGTCGATCTCTTTCTCGAACTCGTGCCGCGATTCGGCAACGCCGTGCTCGTCAAGCGCGACACGGTCGTCGCTGCCGCCAAGGAGTTCTCGCTCGCCGAGAACGGCACGCGCGCCGTTGCGGCCGGGCTTGCCTACCAGCTTCCGCCGCTCGCGGCGCGCCCGTCGCTCGGCGGCGCAGAAGCCGAAGTGCTCGCCGAGAGCGAGGCGGCGATGCGCGAACCGCTCTACGCCTACCGGCGCGACGGCGCCATCCTCCAGGTCTATCCGTCACCGCTCGCCGGGTTCGACGATGGCGACCTCACGCGCGAACCGTCGCTGCTCGCGCTGCTCGGTGAGGTGCGCGCCGCGCAGGTCGGCGGCGCCGCGCATCGGCGCGCGGAGCAGCGCCGTCGTGCGTTCGTCAAACGCCTCGACGAGCGCGAACGCAAGGTGCGCGGCGAACTCGCATCCATCGCGGCGAAGCGCCGCGAGGCCGACGCACGCGAAACGCTGCGTGTCGAGGGTGACGCCATCTTCGCGACGCTCTATGAGTTGCCCGACGACGCGGCTCGTGACGAGGCGAAGGATCGCGCCGCGAAGCTCTTCGCGCGCTACAAGAAGCTCGGCGCTTCGCGCGCGCATCTCGACGAACGCGAGGCGACGCTGCGCACGGCGCTGCACGCGGTCGAGGAGTTGCGTTGGGAGGCCGAGCGCGCCGAGGACGCTGATCTCGACGACGTGGAGAGCGCGTTGGAAACGCTTGAAACGCGCCAAACGCGCGCCCGGCGCGATGGCGTGAAACGACGCAAGCGCGCGCCGCTCGAGGTGCGGACCGCGCACGGGTCGCGGATCTTGGTTGGGCGCTCTCCGGTCGAGAACGCCGAACTCACCTTTCACGTCGCGCGTCCGCACGATCTGTGGTTCCACGCGCAGAACATTCCGGGCGCGCACGTCATCCTGCAGCGCGACGACCGGTCCGAACCACCCGAAGCGGATCTCGAACGCGCGGCCGAACTTGCGGCGTTCTATTCCAAAGCGAAGGCGAGTACGAAGGTGCCGATCGATTTCACCGAGCGCAAGTTCGTGCGCGCGCAGCGCAGCGCGCCGCCGGGTCTCGTGTGGTACACCCATCCGCGCACGCTCGTCGTCGCGCCGCGCGGGAGCGATTAGCCCGCGAGCAACTCCGGGCGTCCGAGCAGGTAGCCTTGGACGTAGCCGACCTTTCGCTCGCGCACCCACGCGAGTTCTTCTTCTCGCTCGATCCCTTCGGCGATGATCGCGATGCCGAGATCCGTCGCGGCGTCGATCAGTTTGGATGCGAGAACCGATTTGAACGGGTCGCGATCAACGTCGCGAATCAATTCCATGTCGAGCTTTACGAAGTCCGGACGCAAGTGGTTGAGTAGCGTGAACGAGGAGTATCCGGCGCCGAGATCGTCGAGCGCGACGCGAAAGCCTTGCGCGCGGTAAGAATCGATGATGCGGCTCAGATGGTTCGGATCGTGGATCCGATCGCTCTCCACGACCTCGAAGACGATGCGGTCGGAGGCGATATTGTGCTCGGCGAGCGCGCGCACCGTCGTCGCGAGGCAGGTGCGGGGATCGTAGATCGCCGAGGGAAGAAAATTGACGAAAATATTCTCGCGCACGCCGCCCCGCGCGGCGCTCGCGATCGCGGTCTCGCGCGCTACACGATCTAAGTACTGCGTCATGTCGTGGTCGCTCGCCGCCCGGAACGCTTCGCCCGGACCGACGTACGCCCCGTCGCGCTCGACGCGGAGCAGCGCCTCGCGTGCGAAGATCGCACCCGTCGCGACATCGAAGATCGGTTGAAAGAACGAGACCGGGGTCTGCTCGCCGAGCGCATCGAGCAGCCAGCGACTGCGCACCATGGAGATGACTCGGGTCAGCGCGTCGGCACGCAAATAATCCGAAAGCGACGGCGTCTCGCCCGCGTCGAGGAGTACCGCTCGCGCCGCGTCGCACTCCGCCGAGGTCAGGCCGACTTCGATGCGCTCGAGCACCTCGCGAAGGCTCGCGTCGGCGAGCTCGAGGCTCACGAGTTCGCCCGTATGCTCGTAGGCGATTCCGGCGTCGCGCAGCAGCGCCATGAGCTTCGCGCGGGTATGGTCGAAGCGAATCGAGAGTACGACACGAACGCGGTCGCGCGACGGAAATGCGGGAAGCCGCTCGCAAGCACAGGACATTCCAAGCACAATACCAACGCGCTCGTCACGCTTCCTCTCACTCGTACCAAGGCTTTGCACACGTAAAAGGACCGGCCGCACGGCGACCGGTCCTTCGAGGCGATTCGCGCTCGCGCGCTACTTGAGGCGAGACGCGCAGACGTTCCAGTCGACGTGCGCCATGAACGACTCGATGTACTTGCCCTTCTCCGCGGGCTTGTAGTCGCGGAGGAACGCATGCTCCCAGAGATCCATGACGAGGACCGGCTCGCAGCCCGCGAGCTCGTTGATGTTATGATCGCCGATCCAAACGTTCACGAGCGCGTCGGCGTGCTTGTCGTGGAACGCGATCGCCCAGCCGACGCCGCGCATGCCGCCGATGGCCGCGAAATCTTTCTTGAAGTTCTCGAGCGAACCGAACGACGAGCCGATCAGGTCGTGCAGCTTGCCGCTGCCGAGCTCCTTCGGCGACGCGGTGAGGTTGTCGAAGTAGTACTCGTGGAGGCGCATGCCGTTGAACTCCCAGCCCAAGCGGCGCACGAGCTCGGCGTACGCGGGATCGGCGCCGGCATTCTTTCCGGCCGCACGCATCGCGGCGATGTGCTCGTTCAGCAGATTGGTGTTCTTGACGTAGCCTTCGTAGAGACCGAAGTGGATCTGCAGCGTCTCGTCGGAGATGCCTTGCAGTCCGGAGAGTTCCCACTTCTTCGGTGTGTACACGTTCATCGGTTTCCTTCCATCCTCGAGGTTGTGACGTTCTTGCGTTAGCGAACCGGGGTCAGCCATCCCTGCCTGGAGCGTCGGGTACGAGCACGATCTTCCCGACGTGCGCGCTTGCTTCCAATCGCTCGTGAGCGGCGCGCGCGTCGGAGAACGTATAGATCGAATCGACCAGCGGCACGATCGCATCCCGGTCGTCCAGCAACGGCCACATCCGCGCGCGCAGGCCGCCCGCGATCTGGGCCTTCTCCGCGTCGGAGCGCGGTCGTAAGCTCGAACCGAAGATCGTCGCCCGACGTTGCAGCAGGCGCCCGAGATCGATCTCCGCGCGGGTGCCTCCCGCCGTCGCGATACAGGCGATCCGTCCCTCGATCGCGACCGCCCGGAGATCGCGCGCGACGTACTCGCCACCGACGATGTCGAGCACGATATCGACGCCGCGGCCGTCGGTGAGCGCGAGGACGCGCTCGACGAAGTCTTCTTCTCGATAGGCGATTGCCGCTTCGGCGCCGATCCGAATCGTGGCCTCGCACTTCTCGCGCGAGCCGGCGGTCGCGATGACGCGCGCCCCGAGCGCGCGCGCGAACATAATGGCCGTCGTCCCGATCCCGCTGGTTCCGCCGTGCACCAACACCACGTCGCCCGCTTGGAGCCGCGCGCGCACGATCAGATTGTCGAAGACCGTAAACGCGTTCTCCGGAAGCGTCGCGCCCTCGACGAACGACCAGGTTTCCGGCAACGGCAGCACGTGACCCGCGGGAACGCACGCGAACTCGGCGTAGCCACCGCCGTTACAGAGCGCGACGACGCGCTCGCCGAGGCGCACGCCGCCGACGTCGGAGCCCACGGCGCAAACGGTACCGGCGACTTCGAGCCCGAGATGTGGTGACGCGTTTGGAGGCGGCGGGTAGAGGCCCTTGCGCTGCAGGGTATCGGCGCGCGAAACGCCGGCCGCCTCGACTTCGATCAGGACCTCGCCGGGGCGTGGATCGGGGCGCGGCCGATCGGCGACGCGCAAGACCTCCGGGCCGCCCGGTTCGGCGAAAGCCACGTACTTCACGCTGCTGCTAGTACCCCGTTGCGGCGTCGTGTAACCGCGCGCGTTCGCGCGTCACGAACATCGCGTCGCCGAAGGAAAAGAATCGGTAGCGTCGCGCCACCGCGTCGCGATACGCGTGCAGGACCCGTTCGCGCCCGGCGAAGGTGCATACGAGCACCAGCAACGTTGACTGCGGTAGGTGAAAATTGGTGATCATGGCATCGACGATGCGAAACGCGAAACCCGGACGGATGAAGAGATCGGTGCTCCCCTCGCCCGCGACGACGCGGCCGTGGGCCTGCGCGCATCCCTCGAGCGTTCGCACGACCGTCGTGCCCGCGGCGATCACGCGACGCCCCTGCGCGCGCGCCGTTTCGATCGCGGCGGCGGTCGCTTCGGGAACGTCGTAGGTCTCCGCGTGCATGCGATGCTCGTCGAGCCGCTCGGCGGTCATCGGACGAAAGGTTCCGAGGCCGACGTCGAGCGTCACGTAGGCGATCTCGACGCCGCGTTCGCGAATGCGCGCGAGCACCTCCTCGGTGAAGTGCAGCGAGGCGGTCGGCGCCGCGACGCTCCCGGGTACGCGCGCGAAGACGGTTTGATAGCGCTCCTGCGCGTCCGCGGAGTCGTTGTGGATGTACGGCGGCAGCGGCAGCGTGCCGGCGCGACCGAGAAAGGTTTCGAACGGCACGTGCAGGTCGAAGCGTACGTCGCGTAAGCCGTCGTCGTACGCGCGCACGACCTCCGCGCTGCCGAGCTCGCCGAAGGCGATCCGCGCGCCCGGTGCGAGGCGTCGGGCGGGCTTGGCGAGCGCGTTCCAAACGGTCGCGTTCGCATCGTAGCGCGATGCATCGGCGGGATGGAGCAGCAACAGTTCGACCGCGCCGCCGCTCGGATCGCGCGTACCGTGGACGCGCGCCGCGATCACGCGCGTATCGTTGAGGACGAGAAGATCGCCGGGCTGCAGCAGCTCGGGGAGGTCGCGGAAGATGCGGTCCTCGCCGCGTTCGCCTTCGAGCACGAGGAGGCGACTCTCGTCGCGGCGCGCGGCGGGAGCCTGAGCGATCAAGTCGTCGGGGAGTTCGAAGCGATACGCGTCGGCGCGTTCGAGCGCGTCAGGCGTTGCCGGAGAGTCGCTGATGTTCAAGTTCGAGAAAATTCGTCAGACGTTTGTTGTCATCGTCGGTCGCTTCGATGATGAGGATTCCGACCTGGAACGTGTCGCCGGTGAAGGCACGAATCCAGCGCACCTGCCCGCGCAGCTTGAGAAAGGGGCTGCGCTTCATCGTGAGTGTGTACTTGGTTCTCACGGGGAGATACTGATCGACGATGATGCGCATGCCGGTCGGCGAGATGTCGGCCACGGCGCCGCGAATCAGCATCGATGCGAGCGGATCCTCGATCACGATGTCGATATATTTACGCAGCCGTAGCGCGAAACGCTTATCGCTCGCCTGGTCGGACGCGGATTGTCGTTGATCAGTCATGTCCGATGGTCGTACCCGGAAAGTAGAAACCGAGGATGTCGGCGGCCGTTGCGCCTTCGAGTGCCATGCCGCGCGCACCCCATTGGCAGAGTCCGACGCCGTGCCCGAGACCTCCGCCGGCGAGCGTCGCCTGCGCGGCGCCCGAAGGGGTATCGATCCGCGAGATCAGCAGGCTCGGCACCGCGCGTGGGCCCACGCGCAGTCGAAACGTGCTGCCCTTGACGAACGCGGATCCGCGCTCGCAGCGCAGTTCGACCGTCGTCGCGCGCCCGCTCGCGTCGCTCGCCCCGAGCGCGAGCGTCGTGAGCGCGCCGTATGCCGATAGTTCGCGCGCGAAGCGTTGGGCGACGTCACCGAGGTTCAGCGAACGCTCCCAACGATAATTCGGCGATGCCGTGCAATGCGGACACGATACGCCGTTCAGGTACGGGATCGGCGCTCCGCCCCACGCATCGCTCGAGGCTTCGGTGTGGCCGCCGCAGCACGACGAGTAGGCGATCTGCGCAAACGCGTTGCCGTAGCGAAGCACGGCGCCGACGGTCGCATCGACGGCCGCGCGCCCGGCCGGAGACTCGGTGCTCGTTCCGGAGTACACCTGGTCGAGTTCGGAGGGTACCACGTCGTAGGCGCGGCGCGGGTTACTCCGTTGGAGCACGTACGTGCGCGCGCAGATCGCCTGGGCACCGAGCGCGCTCGACGGCCAAGACGGCGACATCTCGCGGGCGACGACGCTGTAGAGGTACTCCTCGAGCGAGACGAGGTTGACGATCTCACCCTGTGGCGTGCGCGTGAAGGTGCCGCGATAGCTGCGACCGCCGAACGTGAATCCGCCGCCCGAGAGCGGCTGGGCATCGCCGGTGCCGAGCAGCACGCGAAGCGATTGCGTTTGGGCGCTGCTCGCGGGATCGAAGTCATCCTGCGCGCGCGCGCGCGCCGCCGGGACGAGTGCGGCGGCCGCGAACGACGCGATGAACGCGGAACGGCGCATCAGAGCAGCGGCTCCTGGCGCGCGCGGACGGCGCCCGGTTCGAGCGCGAGATGGCGATACGCATCGGAGGTCGCCTTACGACCGCTCGCCGTGCGCACGACGAATCCGGTCTTGAGCAGGTAGGGTTCGACGACGTCTTCGAGCGTCTCGGCATCCTCGGTGAGCGTCGCGGCGATCGCCGCGATGCCGACGGGACCGCCGCCGTACTGCTCGATGATCGTGCGCAAAAATGCTCGATCGAGACGGTCGAGACCGAGTTCGTCCACGCCTTCGCGCGCGAGCGCTTGCGCCGCGACGTCGGCGGTGATCGTGCCGTCGGCGCGCACCTCGGCGAAGTCGCGTACGCGACGCAGCAGGCGATTGGCGATGCGCGGCGTTCCGCGGCTGCGCCGCGCGATCGTACGCGCGCCGTCGGGATCGATGGGGACGCCGAGCACGCCGGCCGAGCGCGTCACGATGCGTTCGAGCTCTTCGACGGCATAGTAGTCGAGGTGGTGGACGATGCCGAATCGCTCGCGCAGCGGCGCGGTGAGCATGCCGGCACGCGTCGTCGCTCCGACGAGCGTGAAGCGCTTGAGCGGCAGTTTGATCGTCTTGGCGTACGCGCCGCGATCCACGACGAAGTCGATCTGAAAATCCTCCATCGCCGGATAGAGAAACTCTTCGACGACGCGGCCGAGGCGATGGATCTCGTCGATGAAGAGCACGTCTCCGTCTTCGAGCGAGGTGAGGATTCCGACCAGATCTTTGGGCTTCTCGAGCGTCGGTCCGCTCGTCGGTCGAAAGTTCGCGCCGAGTTCGCGAGCGATCAACGCGGCGAGCGTCGTCTTCCCGAGACCCGGCGGCCCGTAAAAGAGGACGTGCTCGATCGGTTCGCCGCGTCGTGCGGCGGCGTCGATCGCGATGCGCAGATTCTCCACGACGCGCTCCTGCCCGACGTACTCGTCGAATCGGCGCGGACGCAGGCTCGCGCCGTAGACTTCGTCTTCGAGCGTATCTTCGGCACTCACGATGCGCTCGGGCAGGTCGCGCGCATCCTCGGGACCGAGCAGACGTTTGCGCGGTGTCTCGCTCACGTCCGCGCCTCGGCTTTGCGACGGTAGATCTCACCGAGCAGCGACTCCGCATCGCGCAGCGCGGGCACCGCTTCGAGCGTTTCGCGGATCATCGCTTCGGCCTCGGGGCGCTTGTACTCGAGTTGCAGCAGCACGGCGAGCGCTTCGTCGGCGAAGTCCGGCATCGCGTGCGCGGCCGCGGGACGCGCATCCTGAATCAACAAGAACTTCGCGACCTTCCCCTGCAGCTTGGCGACGATGTCGCGCGCCTTCTGCTGTCCGATGCCGGGCAACGTCTTGAGATAGGCGTGATCGCCGCGGTCGATCGCGCTCGCGATCGCGGACATCGGCTGCGAAAAGGCGCGCGCCGCGGAGCGCGGACCGATCGATGCGACCGAGCAGAGCGACTCGAAGAACTCGCGCTCGACGGCGTTGGTGAATCCGTAGAACGTGAAGTGTCCGGCGTTGCCGTCCATGTTCAGCACCGCATGCACTTCGAGCGTGACGCGCTCGCCGTCGGCTGCGGTGATCTTCTCGGCGACGCACGGCGGCAGGATCACGGCGTACCCGAGACCGTTGACGTCGAGTACGACGCTCTCGGCCGCGCGCTCGATCAGCGCGCCGCTAATACGGGAGAACATGATCCGTCATATTCGCGAAGGCGAGCGCGATCGCGAGCGCGTCGGAGACGTCGTTCGGTTTGGGCGCGGAGGTGAGTTTCAGCAGGCGCGTGACCATCGCATTGATCTGTTCTTTACGAGCGGCTCCAGACCCCACGAGGGCACGCTTGACGTGCGCGTGGCCGAGCGTATGCACGGGAACGCCGGCCTGAGCGCTCGCGAGGCACATCACGCCGCGCGCGTGTCCCATGAGGATCGCGGTCATCGGATTCTTGTACGTCGTATAGAGTTCTTCGATGACGACCACGTCGGGCTTGGTCTGCTCGATGATCTCCGCGATGCCGCGATGGATGTCGAGCAGGCGATCCTCGAGCGCTCGATCGGTCCGCGGATTCACGATGCCGGCTTCCACCAGGCGCACCGTGCGTCCGGCGCAGTCGATCACGCCGTATCCGGTGACGCGCAGCGCGGGATCGATGCCGAGGATGCGCCGCGGCGCATCGCTAGCGCGCGGCACCGTTGACGATCAGCGTGAGGCTGGAGCCCGGGTCGAGCGAGGTTCCGGCGCCCGGATCGGTGCGCACCACCTTGCCGTCGGCGCCTTCGCTCGTCGTATAGGTGATGCGATCCACGCGATAGCCGTACTGCAGCAACGTCGCCTGCGCTTCGCTGAGCGACATACCCTCCGTATCGGGAACCTCGCCCGAGACCGAGAGCGTTACGGTCACCGTGGAGCCGGCGGCGATGCTCGCGCCCGGAGCGGGATCCTGATCCACGATCAAGCCGTTGCGGTCGGCCTGGACCACGAATTTGACGGCGGCGGTCAACCCGGCGCCGTTGAGCTGACCGATAGCGTCGCCGTACTTCATATTGACGACGTTCGGCGCGGTCACCGCGGCGGCGCCGGGCGGCGAGCCGGTCGAGACGACCAGGTGAATCGGCGTCGTGCGATCGACGGGTGCGCCGGGCGCGACGTCCTGCGAAGCCACGACGCCGTTCGCGACGCCCGGATAGGCGGCGTGCTGCGTGGCATCGACGGTGAGATTGCTGCGCTTGGCGAGTCCGAGCGCGTCGGCGACGTTCATGCCGACGAAGTTCGGCGCGCCGATCTGCTGCGGACCGTTCGAGACGACGAGCGTGATCGTCGCACCCTTGCGCACCTGCGCGCTCGGCTTGGGCTTCTGATCGATCACGCTGTCTTTCGCGGCGTTGTCGTAGCGTTGCGCGACCTTCACCCTGAAGCCGTCGCCCTCGAGCGTGCGTTTCGCATCGGCGGCGTTGTAGCCGCGCACGTCGCGTAGCCCGACCAGCGGGAGGCCGTTGCTCACGACGAGCTCGACGAGGGAGTTCTTGGCGACGTCGGTTCCGGCGATGGGGTTTTGGCGTATCACGTGATCGGCCGGCACGCTGTCGCTCGGACTCTTGATGAAGCGCGCGACGAGTCCGGCGTTGACGACGGCGGCTTGCGCCTGCGTCGCGGTCATTCCCGTGTAGTCGCCCACGCCGACCGTCGCGCCGAACTGCGGCAGCGGGATCGAGCGTCCGAAGATCACGTAGCCGATGCCGGTCGCGAGCAGCGCGAGGACGACGAGCGTCGCGATCAGCCCGGTGCCGAAACGCGCGCGGCGCTCCTCGTCTTCGCCGATCGACGTGAAGGTGCGATCGGGCATCGGCGAGCGGCGCGGCGGCGGCGTACGAAAGGCCTGCGTCGGTGCGTCGTTCGCGATCGCGAACGCGGCGACGCTCGGCCGCTCGCGCGCCTCGCGTAGTGCCGACGCGACCTCGCTCGCCGAACGAAAGCGGTTGTGCGGCTGCTTCTGCAAGAGTTTGTTGACGATCGCGGCGAGCGCGGGCGAAACGCCGAGCGTCTGCGTGTCGATCGTCGGCACGGGGTCACCGATGTGCTTGAGCGCGACCGTCACGGGCGACTCGCCGGTGAACGGCAACTCCCCGGTGAGCATCTGATAGAGCACGACGCCGACGCTGTAGAGGTCGCTCGTCTCGTGCAGTTCGTGTCCTTGCGCCTGTTCGGGCGAGATGTAAAAGACGCTGCCCATCACGAGGCCGGGCTTGGTGAGCGTCATCGTCTGCTGAGAGACGGCGCGCGCGATGCCGAAATCGGAGAGTTTGCACACGTCGTCTTTGGTGACGAGAATATTCGCGGGTTTGATGTCGCGGTGCAGTAGGCCGGCGCGGTGCGCGTAGGCGAGGCCGTTGCAGATCTGCGCGGCGTAATCGATCGCGACCGGTTCGGGGAGCTTGCCGTCGGCGGCGATGATCTCGGCGAGCGAAGGCCCGTCCACGAGCTCCATCACGATGTAGTACGTGTCGCCCTCGCGCCCGACATCGTAGGTGTTGACGATGTTGGGATGCGAGAGGCGCGCGGCCGACTCGGCCTCCTGGTAGAAACGGCGAACGAACTCGTCGTCGGCGGCGTACTGCGGGCGCAGTACTTTGATCGCGACGCGTCGACGCAGCACCGTGTCGGTGCCGCAATAGACCGTCGCCATGCCGCCCTCGCCGAGCTTGCGATCGAGGCGGTACCGATTGTTGAAGGTTTCTTGCTCGATCACGAGGCTGCAATCAATCCTTGACGACGTCCAGAGCGGTGCGCATCACCGTTCGCGCGATCGGTGCCGCGACCGTCGCGCCGTAGCCCGCGTTCTCCACCACGATGGCGATCGCGATGCGCGGATGTTCGGCCGGTGCGAAGCAGACGAACCACGAGTGCGCCGCGCCGTGCGGGTTGGTCGCGGTGCCGGTCTTGCCGGCGACCGTGACGCCCGAGAGGCGCGCGGTCGTGCCCGTGCCGCGCTGCACGACGGCGATCATCATCTTCTTCACCTCGGCCGCCGTGTCCGCCGAGATCGGCGTGGCGAGGGTCCCGGTCGGGGTCACGCTCGCCACGCTCCCGCCGCGCACGATTTGGCGCACGATGTACGGCCGGGGCATCGCGCCGTCGTTCGCGACGGTCGCGGTGATCAGTGCCATCTGCAGCGGCGACATCAACAGCGCCCCTTGCCCGAAGCCCATCTGGGCGAGCTCGCCCGGTACGATCGAGTCCTTCGGAGGCACGCGGCCGGGTGCGGCGGGCAGCTGAAAATCGAGCGGGGCGCCGATACCCCAGCGCGCGAGGTCGTGGTAGAAGTCGTCCGCGCCCATTTTGAGGGCGATCTGTGCGAAGTCCACGTTGCTCGAGAGCGCGAAGGCCCCGGTGACATCTTGGTTGCCGGTCGCCTCACCCTCGTTGTCGTGCAGCGTGAAATCGCCGATCTGCAGGTAGCCCGGATCCTGGAAGCGCGTCTGCATCGTCACCACGCCGTCCTCGAGTGCCGAGCCGGCGGTGAAGATTTTGAACGTCGAACCCGGCGGATAGAGTCCGTCGGTCGCGCGGTCGATGAGCGGACTCTCGGCGTCGTCGTTGAGCTGCGAAAAGATGCGGTCGAACGCATTCGGATCGAAGCTCGGGACGCTCGCGATCGCCAGGACCGCCCCGGTACGCGGGTCGAGCACGACGCCCGCGCCGCGCGCGTGTGCCGAGAGCTGGTTCCATAGCGCGCGTTGGATCGCGGGGACGATCGTCGTGACGACGTCGGCCCCGTGCGCTTGCGACGAGCGGCCTGAGATCGCCGCGACGATCTCGGCGAGCTGGGCGGCGGGGTCGCCCGTGGTGTCGCCCGGCGTCAGCGCCCGGTCGTAGGCGTCTTCGAGGCCGCTCTCGCCGTAGCGGGCGCTCACGTAGCCGACCGTCTGCGCGAGTGAAGCACCGAACGGATAGACGCGCTTGCCGTCGACGGTCTGCGCGAGCACCGTGCCGTCGGAGGCGAGGATGCGACCGCGGCGCGCGTCGAGCAGCGCGTGGCGGGGATTGTAGGGTTTGGCGGAGATGCTCGGTCCCGCGACGAGCATGACCCATGCCTGCCGAGCGACGAGCAGCACGAACAGGATGACGAAGAGCGCGCCGAGTCGAGAGATCGCGCGATTCGTCACGAGCGTTCGCGCAGTACCGTGAATCCGTCGCCCGAGCGCACGGCCATGTGCGGCCGTTCCGGCTCGGCCGCGAGCACGAGCTCGATCATCCGCTGCGCGAGCGTCTCGTCGATCGCGTTGGTCGCGAAGACGACCTCGACGTCGAGTCCGCCGAGAATCTCCGGCGCGACGTAGCCGCACTGCGGGAGCGTCTCGAAGTGGTGGGGTTCGTACGGGCCGTTACGCCACGGGCCGCGTTTGCCGAAGACTTGCGCGTGAAAATCCCACGCACAGAGCTGCTTCTCTTTCCACACGAAATCGTCACGCACGCAGAGGCGGCGGCACGCCGCGCACTGCACGATGGGCGACGGCGCATGCGCGAGCGCGTCGGCGATCTCTTCGGGAACGTCTTCGATATTGAGCACGCTCTCGTCGCCGAGCGATTCGGGGAGTTCGGCGTGCCACTGCACGCGCGCAAGCAATTCGATGTCGCGCATCGGCGCGACGAAGGCGTGCTCGTCCTCCGGCGGAAACGTGCGATCCACCCAGTCGGGCAAGTTTGCGAGCGCGATCCCGACGTTCTGCCACGTATCGCCGATCACGACGCCGAGCGGCGTCCACGCGAGCGGCACGAGGCGCGCGGTGACCACGCCCCCTTCGGCGCGAAAGCTATTGATGAATCCGAGCGTGCTGCCGCTGCCACCGAGCACGAAGACGCGCGGCGCGTCGGCCAGTTCGAGGAGGCGCTCGTGTTTCTCGCCGCCCTTACGCCCGTACACTGCTGCGATACTCCTGGAGGCTGCGCGGCGGACCGGGAACGGTCTCGAGCGCGGTGACGAAGGCTTTTGCCGTGTCGAGCGAGGTGAGGCACGCGATGCCGCTCTCCACCGCGGCGCGGCGGATGCGGTAGTTGTCGGAGATTTCGCGCGGGCCTTTCGCGTCGTTGATCACGAGATCGACCTTGCGTTGGTGGATCACGTCGAGCACGTGCGGCGATCCCGCCGCGATCTTGTTGATCGCTTCGCAGGGAATGCCCGCCGCTTCGAGCGCGGCGAGCGTTCCGGGTGTCGCAACGAGCGTGTGTCCGAGATCCGCGTAGCGACGCAGGACGGGAATCGCGTCGCTCTTCTCCTCGTCCGCGATCGAAACGAGAATGCGTCCGCCGCTGCCCGGCAACCGGACGCCGGCGCCGATGAAGCCCTTGCGCAACGCGCCCGCATAGCTCTCGTCGATCCCGAGCACCTCGCCCGTTGACTTCATCTCGGGGCCGAGGATCGTCTCGACGCCGCGCATCTTCGAGAACGAGAACACGGGGACTTTAACGACGACGTAGGGGGTTCGCGGATGGAGACCGATGCCGTACTCCATGTCGCGCAGCTTCTCGCCGAGCGCGATGCGCGTCGCCGCGGCGACCATGTTGACGCCCGTCGCCTTCTGAATGATGGGAACCGTGCGGCTCGCACGCGGGTTCGCCTCGATGATGTAGAGCGCGCCCTCATGAATCACGAATTGAATGTTGATCAGTCCGCGGATGCGCAGTTCGGTCGCGATCGCGGTCGTGACCTCGACGATGCGCTGCGTCATCTCGTCGCTGACCGTCTGCGTCGGATAGACGCTGATCGAATCGCCCGAATGGATGCCCGCGCGTTCGACGTGTTCGAAGATGCCGGGAATCAAGATGTCGTCGCCGTCGAAAACCGCATCGACCTCGACCTCGAGACCCTTGAGGTACTTATCCACGAGGAGCGGCGCACCGGGAAGAATCGGCGGCGCCGACTCCGCGTACGACGCGAGTTGCCCCTCGTTGTAGATGATCTCCATCGCGCGTCCGCCCAGCACGAAGCTCGGCCGCACGAGGACGGGGAATCCGAGCTCGCGCGCAAAGGCGCGTGCTTCGCGGAAGCTCGTCGCCGCCTTGCCCTCGGGCCGCGCGACGCCGAGACGCGCGAGCGCGGCTTCGAACTGCGCGCGATCTTCGGCCATGTCGAGGCTCGCGCGATCGCTGCCGATGATGCGCACGTCGCGCCGGCTCAATTCGCTCGCGAGATTGATCGCGGTTTGTCCGCCGAACGCGAGCATCACGCCCTTCGCGTTCGTCGCACGGTAGGTCGCCTCGACTTCGTCGGCGCCGGGCGGCTCGAACACGAGCGCATCCGAGATGTCGAAATCGGTCGAGACCGTCTCGGGATTGTTATTGATGACGACGGGCGACGCACCCGCGGCCTTGAGGGCCCACGCCGCGTGCACGCAACTATAGTCGAATTCGATGCCCTGACCGATGCGAATCGGTCCGCTGCCGACCACGACGACGGCGTCGCTCGGCGTCGCGCGCATTTCGTTCATCTCGCCGTGCGAGAGGTAATAATAGGGCGACTTCGCCGGAAACTCGGCGGCGGCCGTGTCCACCATGCGGAACGACGGCTCGCCGGGTTCGATGGCCTCGCGCGCCGCGCGCGCGTCGCCCGAGCCTTCGGCGTCGACGATCGCCGCGATCTCGTAGAGCCAGAAGCGGTCGATCATGCTCGTCGCGTGGATGCGCTCGATCGCGGCGTCACGCCCGCCCGGTCCCGCGCGCCGCAGCACCTCCGCGACGGCGAAGAGACGGTCGTGCGTCGGGCGCGCGATAATGGTCTCGAGTTCGCTCTCGCTCCACTCCGTGTACGGACCGCCGGTCAGCATCTCGCGTTTGAGATCGAGTCCGCGTACCGTCTTCATCAGCGCGCTGCGGAACGTGCGTCCGATGCCCATGGCTTCGCCGGTGGACTTCATCTGCGTGCCGAGCAGCGTGTCGGCGAGCGGAAATTTGTCGAACGGCCAGCGCGGAAACTTGACGACGACGTAATCGAGGGTCGGTTCGTAGGCGGCCTTCGTGACGCCGGTAACCGGATTGGGAATTTCGTCGAGCGTCTGGCCGAGCGCGATGCGCGTCGAGATCTTGGCGATCGGATAGCCCGTCGCTTTCGAGGCGAGCGCCGAACTGCGCGAGACGCGCGGATTGACCTCGATGATCGCGTACTCGCTCTTGGTTGGGTGCAGCGCGAACTGAATGTTGCAGCCGCCCTGCACGTTGAGCGCGCGAATCACGTTCAGCGAGGACGTGCGCAACATCTGATACTCGCGGTCCGAGAGCGTCTGCGACGGCGCGACGACGATCGAGTCGCCGGTGTGCACGCCGACCGGGTCGATGTTCTCCATGTTGCAGACGATGATGCAATTGTTCGCACCGTCGCGCAGCACTTCGTACTCGATCTCTTTCCAGCCGAGCAGCGAGGTCTCGAGCAGTGCCTGCTGGATCAGCGACGCGTTGAGCCCGGCGTCGAGGCGCTCGCGCAGCTCTTCTTCGTCGTACACGACGCCGCCGCCGGTGCCGCCGAGCGTGTACGCGGGGCGCACGACGAGCGGGTAGCCGACGCGCGCCGCGAAGGCGACGCCTTGCTCGACCTCGGTGACGATCTCCGACTCCGCGACCGGCTCGCCGATTTCGAGCATCTTGGTTTTGAAGCGCTCGCGGTCTTCGGCGAGCTTGATCGTGTCCACCGGCGTACCCAGCAACTCGACCCCATAGCGTTCGAGGACGCCGGCCTCGGCGAGCTCGACGGCGAGGTTGAGGCCGGTCTGGCCTCCGAGCGTGGGCAAGAGGGCGTCCGGCCGCTCGCGCGCGACGATCGCCTCGACCGACGCGACGGTGAGCGGCTCGAGGTAGACCGCGTCGGCCACCTCGGGGTCGGTCATGATCGTCGCGGGGTTGGAGTTCACGAGGACGACCCGGTGGCCTTCCTCGCGGAGCGCGCGGCACGCTTGAACGCCCGCGTAATCGAATTCGGCGGCCTGACCGATAATGATCGGTCCAGAGCCGATGACCATGATGTTACGGCGGGGCATGCTGAGGCCTAGGGATTAGCCCGCCGGGCCCCCTTGTCCTGGACGAGAAAAGTCGTCCTGTCCCAACCGGTATCGCGCTCGCAGTTGCGGGATCAGCTTCTGATAGACGTTCAGCAGATCGCTCTCGGCGGCGAGAACATCGCCGAACTGCGGCTGCGCGTTCGCGAGGAGCGCGAAGCGATTGGGAGCGCTATAGGACTCGATGTTCGCGATCAACCGTTCGTAGAACACCTGAAGGTCGTGTTGCTCGGCGTAGGTCTCGGCGAGTTCGAGCCGATCGTTCGACGGCATGCTCGCAAGCGACCGATCCGCCTGTGCGACGCTCCATGCGACGTCCTGCACCGTGAGACCACCGAGCCCGCGCGGAGCGATCCGCGCGAAGAACGCCGCGAACTCGTCGTAGTTCATGCGTTCGCCGCGCGTGTGCAACCGCGCGACCTCGCGCGCGATCGCCGCCGCCTCGCGCCGATGCTGTGGCTCGACCCGCGCGATCGCGTTTTCGTTCACTTCGAGCTCGCGCACGATATTGGCGACGTTCTCGCGCAACTGGTGCTCCCGATGCACGCGCTCCTGCCAGTTGTTGACGGCGAGCGCGAGCAAGATTGCAACTACGATCGAGAGCATCTCGACGATCACGTCGCCGAGTTCGATATGGATGCGCGGCAGCTTCATCAGGGCTGCAGGCGCTCGATCCGCCAGGCGCGTCCATCGCGCTCGTACGCGAGCCGATCGTGCAGTCGATTGGGCTGCCCTTGCCAGAACTCAACGTACTCCGGCGTTACGACGTACCCACCCCAGGAGTGCGGGCGCGGAACCTCTTCTCCCTCGAACCGCGCGTCGAAGTGCGCCACGCGCTCGGCGAGCGTGGCGCGGTCGGCGATCGCCTCACTCTGTTCCGACGCCCAGGCACCGAGTTGATGCCCGCGTGGGCGCGACGCGAAGTACGCGTCGGACTCGTCCTCCGGCACCTGCGCGGCGCGCCCTTCGATGCGCACCTGACGATGCAGCGCGGCCCAATAGAATGTGAGCGCGACGCGCGGATGCTCGTCGATCGCGCGCGCTTTACGGCTGAAGTACGAGGTGTAGAACACGAGACCGCGTGTGTCGAGCCCGCGTAGCAGCACCATGCGCGACGAGACGCGACCGTCGCGGTCGACGGTCGAGAGACACATCGCGTTCGGCTCGCGTATCTCCGGCACGGCGTACGCGGCGTCGAGCCACCGTCGCAGTTGGTCGAGCGGTTCGGCGGCAACCTCCCCCTCGAGCAGCGGTGCGCTGTCGTAACGGTCGCGGCTCGTTTCGATATTCACGGTACACTCCCACGGGCGAGTCCGGCGAGGAGCGTCACAACGACGAGCACCGCGCCGAGAGCTAAGAAACCGGTCGTGCCGTCCACGGGTTGCCGCGCGAACGACGTGACGCGCCCGAGCCGCGCGAGCGCGTCGCGTAACGCTCGAGCATCTTCGACGTGCGCGTACGCTCCGCCGCTGACGCGCGCGTAGGCTTGTAGCGCGGCCTCGTCGATCGTCGCTTGCGTACCGCCGATGATGTCGCCGCTCGGCGTGCCGATGCCGATCGTATAGATCGGCACGTGAAGCGCACCGAGTTCGGCCGCGACCTGCTGGGGATCGACTCCGGCGTTATTGACGCCGTCGGTCACCAAGACGACCACGCGATGGCCCGTCGCCGGGAGCCCGCGCTCGGCCAACTGCAGCGCGTCGCCGATGGCGGTCGCGCCGTTCGGGCTCGGCAGCGCGTCGAGCGCCGCGCGCACCGCGTCGCGGTCCGCGCTCGGAGCGAGCACGACCTCGGCGCTCGTCGCGAAGGCGATAATGCCGACGCGCGTTCCGCGCACGGTCTCGGCGACGAAGGCGCGCGCGGCCTCTTGCGCCGCCTGCGCGCGCGTGGGTTGCACGTCGGTCGAGGCCATCGAGCCCGAGGTATCGATGCAGATGAACACCGTGCCGTCGCGCACCGGCATGGGCAGGCTCAAGCGCGCGCCGCCGAGGGCGAATGCAAAGCACGCGAGCGCGGCCACGAAGGCGAGGCGCAGCGCGGCGACGGGCCACGTGCGCGGCCGCACGGCCTGCGCGAAAAACTGCAGGCTCGAATACTCGAGCGACTGGGCGTCGCGCGCGCGCTCGGCGCGCTGAAAGAGCATCGTCACGACGATCGCGCCGAGGATTCCCAGCGCGAGGAGCCACGGACGCTCGAAACTCATCCGCGTCGCGCCTCGATGGCGTGTAGGCCGAACGTCCCGGCGAGGGCCGCGGTCCCGTCCTCCTCGCGCAACGTGCCGGTGCGCCAGCCGCAGCGCTGGAGCATGGCGTGCGTCTTCGCGTCGCGCTCGCGCACGGCGGCGGCGAATGCGGCTCGCTCGCGGCGGCCGATGTACGCGCGCAGCGAACCGCCGTCGGCGCCGCGTAGGCGCACGATGCCCTGCAGCGGCAGCCCGTCGTACCAGGGATCGCGGGCCACGAGGGCGGTGCAATCGAAGGCGCGTGCGAGCGAGACGAGGAGCGCGTCGTCGTCGTCGTGCAACGCGAACCAGTCGCTCGCGACCAGCAGCGCGCAACCGCGCGGCAGCGCCGCGCGTGCCGTCTGCAGCGAGCGGCGCAGATCGAAGGCGGCGGTCACCGGCGCGTATGGGGGACTCGCGTGGTCGGGAGCGACGCGAAGGCAGCGGTCGCCCGCGCTCGCGGCGGCGAACCATGTCTCGCACGCTTCTCGCGCGGCATCGATCAGGGCGCGCGCGCGCCCGACACGCATCGAGGGTGAATCGTCGAGCACGGCCGCGAGCGTGAGCGCGACGTCTTCGAGCACCACTCGCGTCTGCAGGTCGCCCGCGCGCGCGGTCGCGGCCCAGTCGATCCGGCGCACGTCGTCGCCGGGAACGTATGCGCGAAGTTCCACGAATTCGTAGCCGTCGCCCCGATAGCTCGTCGGCGAGCCGGCGCCGAAACGGCGCGGCCGACGCCGGCCCCGCAGGAGCGCTTCGCGCAGCGTCACGGGGTCGGAACGGCGGCGATCACGCGCTCGAGCACCGCGCCGTGCCCGATGCCGTCGGTCTCGGTGCGGAAGTTGAACGAGATGCGATGTCGCAGCGCGAGCGGAGCGACCGCGCGAACGTCATCGGGAACGACATAGTCGCGCTCGGCGAGCAACGCCTTGCCGCGCGCGAGGTGCACGAGGGCGAGCGTCGCGCGCGGACTCGCGCCGCAATCGATATAGGTGTCCTCGCGCTCGCGCGTCGCCGCGACCAACTCGACGACGTAGCGCTTGATCTTCTCCTCGACGTGGATCGCGTGCGCCTGCGCGCGCCACGCCGTGACGTCGTCGAGCGTCGCGACCGCGCGCTGCGGCAGCGTTTCGTGCATCGCGAAGCGTTCGAGAATCTCCAACTCTTCCTCGCGCGTCGGATACCCGACATCCACCTTGATCAGAAACCGATCCATCTGCGCGATCGGCAGCGCGTAGGTGCCTTCGGAGTCGAGTGGGTTCATCGTCGCCATCACGAGGAATGGATCGGGCAGGCCGTGCGTCTGGGGCCCGATCGTCACCTGACGCTCCTGCATCGCTTCAAGAAGCGCGGACTGCACCTTCGCCGGGGCCCGGTTGATCTCGTCGGCGAGGACGATGTTCGCGAAGATCGGTCCGCGCACGGTCGCGAAGGCGCGCTCGTGCTGGTCGAAGATGCGCGTGCCGACGATGTCGCTCGGGAGGAGATCCGGCGTGAATTGTATGCGCTTGAAGTCGCCGCCGAGCGCCGCGGCGAGCGCACGGCAGGCGAGCGTCTTCGCGAGACCGGGCGGTCCCTCGAGCAAAACGTGACCGTTCGCGAGCAAGCCGAGGACCAACGCTTCGGTAACGGAGCGCTGTCCGACGACGGTGCGTCCGAGGGCTGCGAGCAGCGTCTGCGGCGTGGCGTTCATCGGCTCAGCACATCCAATGCTGCGAGCGCATCCGCGAGCGCTTCGCGAAGGTCGTCTTCGCGCGTGAACGCGGCGCGTTCGAGCGCGCGAAGCGGACGGCGCATCGGATCGTCGGGTGCGAGCGCGTGCAGCACATCGTCGAGCGTTTCGGCATCCGACGCGCCGACCATGCGCCGAACGGCGTGGCGCGCCTGCAGCGCGCCGGAGCGCGTGGGATCGGCGCGCAACGCTTCGGCGATCTCCCGCAGCCGTTCGCCGGCGCTGGGCGGCGTCGGCGGAATCGGCGTGGGCTGCGGCGGGGGCGCGACCGGCGGTGCCGGGCGTGGGCGACGCGCGAGGAGCACGACGACGAGGCCGAGCGAGCCGATCCCCGCTGCCACGAGCAGCAACGCCAGAAGCCCTCGCGCGAACGCGGCGAGTGCGTCGCCCGCTCGCCGTGCGAAGTCGCCGCGTACGTGCAGCGTGAGCGCGTTTGAAAAGTAGCGCTTAGCGCGACCGTCGCGCGCGTCGATCGCATCGAGCGTGACCGGAGCGATGGTCGTGTCGCCCGCATGGTGGGCGACGACGGTGATCGTTTCTCGATAGATCGTGCCGGACGCATCGCTGCGCGTGCTCTGCGCGTCGCCGAGGAGTTCGAGTTCGGCAAGGATCGGAAGGTCGATGTTCTCGAGGCGCGCGACGCGCTGGCGCACGCGTGCGGTGACGATCAGGTGAAACGGAACTTCGACGCGCGGCGAGGTCGTGTCGGCCGCGAGGCTCAGTTGCGTGACCGTGAGACGCTGGAGATCCTGCGCGCGCAGCGGCGCCGACGCGGCGACGCACGCGGCGAGGGCGAGGATCAGCGCACGGAGCCGAGCCACTCTGCGAAGAGACGACGAGCGTCGAACGGGCCGGGCGAGGCCTCGGGATGAAACTGCACCGCGGCGATCGGCAGACGGCGATGACGGAAGCCTTCGTTCGTGCCGTCGTTGAGGTTGGTCATCGTCGGCTCGAGCTCGCTCGGCAACGAGTGGGCGTCGACCGCGTACCCGTGATTGTGCGCGGTGACGAGCACCTCGTCGTGCACGAGATCCTTCACCGGCTGATTGCCGCCACGATGACCGTACGGAAGCTTGTACGTCTTTGCACCGCACGCGAGCGCGAGCAACTGGTGACCGAGGCAAACGCCGAAGAGCGGTTTGCGACCGAGCAACGCGCGCAGGGTCTCGATCGTCTCCGGAAGATCGGTCGGATCACCGGGGCCCGGCGAGATAAAGATTGCGTCGGGATCGTCGGCGAGCAGCGCGTCCGCCGTCGTGTCGTATGGTACGACCGTCACTTCGCTGCCGAGCGCGATGAGTTCGCGCAGAATGGCGCGCTTGACGCCGCAATCCACGAGCGTGACGCGAGGGCCGCCGGGCGAACCCTCGACGCGTCGTTCGCGCGTCGCGACACCCGGCACGAGCGCCTTGGTGCTCGCCGTTCGCACGAACGCGGCGAGGTCGCGTTCCGCGCGTTCGAGCGCTTCGTGACCGACGGCGAGCGCGGCCCAGATCGTGCCGTGCTCGCGCAGCGCGATCGTGATCGCGCGCGTGTCGGCGCCGACGAGCGTCGGAATGCGCTGCGCGTCGAGCCACGACGGGAGGTCGGTCTTTGCGAGGTGATGCGAGGGGTGGTGCGAGATCTCTTTGATCACGGCGCCGGCGACGCACGCGCGCGGATACTGCGCGGCCTCGCCCGAGATGCCGTAATTCCCGATCATCGGATAGGTGAAGGTGAGAATCTGACCCGCGTACGACGGGTCGGTCAGCGCCTCTTCGTACCCGGTCATCCCGGTGTAAAAGACCGCCTCTCCGAAGGCGAGTCCGTGGTGGTCGAGGCCGGTTCCATCGAAGCGGGAACCGTCGGCGAGAAAGAGCGCTGCAGGCGTGGTCATCCTGAAGGCTCCACGGTTAGGCGAAGGGGTCGCGTGCACCTGGGATAAACGCGCAAGTTATGGATTGGCACTTCGCGGCGACCGCATTCGCAACGGCGATCACGATCATCGATCCGATCGGGATGATCCCGCTCACCGTCACCACGACGACGAATTGCGCGCCCGCCAAGCGTGCGCGGGTCGTGGATCAGGCGATCGCGGTCGCCGCGGCGGTCATGCTCGCGATGGGCTTCGTCGGGTCCGCGCTGCTCGGCTACTTAGGTATCACCCTGCCCGCCTTCGGCATCGCGGGCGGCATTCTGCTCTTCTTGATCGCGATCGATATGCTCTTCGCTCGGCAGACGGGCGCGCGCGCCACGAGCGACGAGGAGCGCGACGTCGGCGAGAATCCCGCCGTCTTCCCGCTCGCGATCCCGATGATCGCCGGACCCGGCACCCTTGCGACCGTGATGCTGCTCGTGAACCTCGCTCACGGTGACGTCGCGAAGGACGCGATGCTCGCGCTCGCCTACGGAGCCGCGCTCGCGATCACGTGGCTCTTCATGCGCGGCGCGGCCCGTTACATGCATCGCATCGGCACCACGGGCGTGCACGTCGTGACGCGCGTGCTCGGCATCATCCTTGCCGCGCTCGCCGTGCAGTTCGTCATCAACGGCATCCTGCAAACGCCGCTCGTACATCACTAGCGGCGACTGGGCCGCTCGGCCCCTTCCGCCGGTGCTTACGCCGCTCGGCCGACGCGCGTGCATCGCGTTAGCATAGACGAGTGCTCGCAGAGATCGAGGAGATCGTCGAGTGGGACGCGCGCAACTGGTCGGCCGCGCTCGCGTTCTGGCGCGCGCGCGGCGGCCTCGACGCAGCGCCCCTCGACTGCTTGGAGGTCGGCGCGCACCACGGCGGGCTCTCGCTCTGGCTCGCACGCGCGGGTCATCGCGTCCTCTGCTCCGATCTCGCGCGGAGTGAAGAGCTCGCTACGCCGCTCATCGCACGTCACGGGCTGCTCTCCCACGTGCGCTTCGAGGATATCGATGCGACGGCGATCCCGTACGAGGAGCGCTTCGACGTCGTCGTGTTCAAGTCGCTCTTGGGCGGCGTGGGGCGCGACGGAGCGATCGAGCGACAGCATGCCGCGGTGCGCGCGATGCACCGCGCCCTCAAACCCGGCGGTCGGTTGCTCTTCGCCGAGAATTTGGTCGGCTGCGCGCTCCATCGCTTCATGCGGGCGCGCTTCGTGCGCTGGGGTACGCATTGGCGCTACGTGACGCTCGACGAATTGCGGACGATGCTCGCTCCGTTCTCGTGCGTGGCCTACGAGACGGGCGGCTTTCTCGGCGCCTTCGGCCGCAGCGAAAAGCAACGTCGCGCGCTCGGATCGCTCGACCGGATTGGTCGCGCGCTCGTTCCGCCGTCGTGGCGGTATATCGCCTACGGCGTCGCGATCAAGTGAGCGCGGGCGCGACGCGGTAGAGTTCGCCGCCCACGATCGTCGCGAGCACGCGCCGCGGGACGCGCATCCCGGAAAACGGCGTCGCGCGACCCTTCGACGCGAACTCCGCCGGATCGACCGTCCACACGTGCTCGGCGAAGATCGTCACGTCGGCGGGCGAACCGACCCGCAGCGTTCCCCCCGCGACGCCCAGCACGCGCGCCGGAGCGCACGAGAGCAGATCCACGAAACGCAGGAGCGGGAGGTCGGGGAGTGCGAGGGCGTAGGCTCCGACGGCGACTTCGAGACCGGTGAAGCCGACCGCGGCGCGATACATATCGCCGGACTTCTCCGCCGCCGTGTGCGGCGCATGATCGGTGGCGAAGACGTCGATCGTCCCGTCGCGCACCGCGTCGCGCAGCGCTCGCGCATCGTCCTCGGCGCGCAACGGCGGATTCACCTTGCCCGCGGCGCCGGCGCTTCGGATCGTCTCGTCGGTGAGCAGCAGATGATGCGGCGTCACCTCGCAGGTCGCGGCGCCGCCGTGCGCGCGCGCATGCTGCAGCGCCTCGAGCGCGCCGCGCGTCGAGAGATGGGCGATATGCCAGCGTTTACCGGTCTCGGCGCCGATCAACAGGTCTCGCGCCACGATCACATCCTCGGCGACGGCGGGGCTCCCCGGAAGCCCAAGCGCGCGCGAGACCGCGCCCTCGTGCATGACCGCATCGCCCTTGAGGTGCTCGTCCTCCGCGTGCGAAATAAAGACGCCGGGAACGTCGGCCGCGCGCAGCGCCGCATCGCGCAGCACGCGCGCGTTCATCACCGTGTTGCCGTCATCCGAGAACGCGACGGCGCCCGCGCGCGCGAGCGCCGCGAAATCCGTCGGTTCCGCGCCCTTACGCTCGCGGGTGATCGCACCGACCGGATAGACCCGGCAACGCGCGTCGCGCGCGACGATCTCGGCGAGCCGCGCGAGCACCTCGGGTGCGTCGAGCGCGGGATTGGTGTTCGGCATGCAGGCGACCGCGGTGAATCCGCCGCGCAGCGCCGCGAGCGTGCCCGTCGCGATGGTCTCTTTTTCTGGAAAACCCGGTTCGCGCAGGTGCACGTGCATGTCGATGAAGCCCGGCGCCACGATCGCGCCCACGGCATCGACGACCGGCTCGCCGTCGCGCGCGTCGAGATGCTCGCCGATCTCGACGACCACGCCGTTCGAAATGCGTACGTCGCGCATCGCATCGAGCGGCTGCGTGGGATCGACGACTCTTCCGCCGCGTACGAGCACGTCGCTACGGAGATCCGTTGACCAAGAAATCGAGCACCGCCATACGCACGAAGACGCCGTTGCGCACCTGCTTTGCGTAGCGCCAACCGGCGAATTCGAGGACGGTGTCGTCGAGTTCCATCCCACGATTGTACGGACCGGGATGCATGACGATCGTACGCTCGTGCAGCCGCGCGACGCGCGCGGCGTTGAGCTGATAACGCGCGACGTACTCCGCATCCGAGAGCGGCATCGCGGCAAAGCGTTCGCGTTGGATGCGCAAGAGCACGATCGCATCGACCGCCGGTAACACGGCGTCGAAATCGCGTTCGAGGGCGATGCCCGGCTTCGCGTACTCGGAGGGCAGAAAGACCTCCGGACCGACGAGCACGATCTTCGCGCCGAGACGTTGGAGCCCGGCGATCGTCGAATGCGCGACGCGCGAGTGCAGGATGTCGCCGACGAACGCGATCGTGCGCCCCTCGAGCGAGCCGAACTCTTCGCGCAGGGTAAAGACATCGAGCAGACCTTGCGTCGGGTGGGCGTGCGCGCCGTCGCCCGCGTTGACGACGTGCCCGTCGAACGCCTGTGCCACGCGCTGCGCGAACCCGACCTCGGGGTGGCGCACGACGAGGACGCGCACGCCCATCGCCGCGAGCGTGAGCGCGGTATCTTCGATCGTCTCGCCCTTGGTCGCGAGGCTCATGTCACCCGGGGTGAGGTTGACGACGTGCGCTCCGAGACGCAGTTCGGCGAAGTTGAACGACGCGAACGTGCGCGTGCTCTGCTCGAAAAAGAGATTGACCGTCGCGACGCCTTTGAGCAGCGGCGCCGGCTCCGTATCCTCGAAGTCGGCCGCGCGGTCGAGGATATCGTTGAGTTCGTCGCCGGAGAGGTCGTCGAGGTCGATGAGGCTACGGCGTGCCCGCATGGATCACCACTCGGTCGCTCGCCGACGGCTGCGCGCCGAGCGAGACGTTGACGCGTTCGCGACGGCTCGTCGGGATCGCGCGGCCGACGTAATCGGCCTGTACGGGAAGCTCGCGCAGGCCGCGATCGACGAGGACGCAGAGCCGGATCGCCGCCGGGCGGCCGAGATCGGTCACCGCATCGAGCGCCGCGCGGATCGTGCGTCCGGTAAAGAGCACGTCGTCAACCACCACGACGACCCGGCCGTTGATATCCACCGGTATCTGCGACTCCGGCATCTCGTGCGTGACGCGGTCGTCGCGGTAGAGGTTGATATTGAGGAAGCCGAGCGCCGGCGCCTTACCGCTGATGCCCGCGATCTCGGCCGCGAGGCGCTGCGCGAGCGCTTCCCCGCCGCGACGGATGCCGATGAGCACCACGCCGTCCTGCGCGTCGTCGGGCTCGAGGATCTGATGCGCGAGGCGCGCGATCACGCGGGTGATCTCCGCGTCCGCGACGAGTACGCGTCCATCGTGCGCCGTTGTCATACCGGTTCTCCCATCGCGGCAAGCGCCGCTTCCACGTTGCGTAGTTCGTTCTTGTAAGCGTCGAGCTTTTCGCGCTCCTTCGCAACGACCTCGGGGGCCGCCTTGGCGGTGAACTGCGCGTTGCCGAGCTTCTTCTCCCCGCGCTCCACCTCGCTGCGCAGCCGCGCGAGCTCCTTCCGATTGCGCTCGAGCAGCAGCGCCTGCGGCGCGCGGCCTTCGATCGCGGCGAGCGCTTCATCGAGCGTCGTCCCGCGCGCGGCCACGCGCTCGACGTCGCCCATGGTGTAGAGCGCGAGCAGCGACGCGACGGCGTCGGGGACGTTCTCCGGCGTCTCGAGCGCGAGCGTCTGCCGCGGCGCGAGTCCCATCTCCGAACGCAGATTGCGGATGCGTTCGGTCGCGCGCTGCAGCGCTTCGAACGAGCGAGCGGCGTCGCGATCCACCGGCACTTCGAAGTGATCCGGCCACGTCGCGGTCATGATCGTCGCGCCGTCGTGCGGGAGCGCGAGCCAGACCTCTTCGGTGATGAAGGGTGCGATCGGATGGAGCAGGCGCATCGCGTTATTCCAGACGAACGAGAGCACCGCCGCGCGCGTCGCGCGATTCTCCGGCGCCTTCGTGGCCTCCACGTACCAGTCGCAGAACTCGTACCATACGAAGCGCCAGATCGTCTCGGCGGCGTTCCCGAAGTCGAAGGCATCGAGGAGACGGCTCATCTCCTCGATCGTGTCGTGCAATCGGTTCAGGATCCACGCGTCGGCAAGCGTGAGGTCCGCGACGTTCGGCAAGGTCATCGCGTTCGGCAGGCCGTCGGGCAGCGACAGGATGTAGCGCGTCGCATTCCAGATCTTGTTGTTGAAGTTACGCGCCTCTTCGCAGCGCGACTCTTGGAAGCGAATCTCCTGTCCTTCGAGGCGCATCTGACGCAACATGCCCATGCGAAACGCGTCGGCGCCGTAGCTCTCGACGAGATCCATCGGATCGATCGCGTTGCCGAGCGACTTCGACATCTTGCGTCCCTGCGCGTCGAAAACGAGCGGCGAGATAAAGACGGTCGGGAACGGCACCTGGCCGACGAAATGCAGGCCGAGCATCACCATGCGCGCGACCCAGAGAAAGATGATCTCCCAGCCGGTGACGAGCACTTGCGAGGGATACCAACACTCGAGTTCGGGCGTCTTCTCGGGCCAGCCGAGAATCGAGAACGGCCAAAGCCCCGAGGAGAACCAGGTGTCGAGCGTGTCGGGATCGCGCACGAGTTCGCTCGTCGCGAAGCGGCGCTGCGCAATCTCCCGTGCCTCGTCTTCGGTCTCGGCGACGACGACATCGCCCCCGGGCGTGTACCACACGGGAAGCTGATGACCCCACCACACTTGTCGCGAGATATTCCAGTCGCGGATGTTCTCGAGCCACGTCTCGTACGTCCGGCCGTAGCGCTCGGGAACGAAGCGCAGGCGACCGTCGCGATAGGCTTGGAGCGCGGGCTCCGCGAGCGGCTTCATCTTCACGAACCATTGCAGCGAGAGCAGCGGCTCGATGACCTCGCCCGAACGTTCGCTGATCGCGACCGCGTGGCGGTAAGCCTCTTCTTTGACGAGGTGCCCGCTCGCGCGAAGGTCCTCGACGATGGCGCGGCGTGCTTCGTAACGCTCGAGTCCCGCGTAGCGACCGACCTCGATCTCCGCCCCCGTGATCCGCGCGTCGAAGTCCATGATCGAAGGCATCGAGAGTTCGTGGCGCAGGCCGATCTCGTAATCGGTCGGATCGTGCGCGGGCGTCACCTTCACCGCACCGGTGCCGAACGCGGCCTCGACCGACGCGTCGGCGACGATCGGAATCTCGCGCATCGTCAGCGGCATGCAGACGTGCTTTCCGACGAGCGCGGCGTAGCGTTCGTCGTCCGGATGCACGGCGATGGCGACGTCGCCGAGCATCGTCTCGGGGCGCGTCGTCGCGACGGTGATCGCGTACGTGCCGTCCTTCGCCGGATAGCGCACGTGCCAGAGGTGCGCGTCGCGCTCGACGTGATCGACCTCGGCGTCGGAGACGGTCGTTTTGCCTTTTGGATCCCAGTTGATCAGGCGTTTTCCGCGATAGATCAGGCCCTCGCGATAGAGTTCGACGAAGACTTTGCGCACGGCGGCCGAGAGACCGTCGTCCATCGTGAAGCGTTCGCGCTGCCAATCCGGCCCGAAGCCGAGCGTGCGAAACTGCGAGTTGATCGTGCCGCCGTACGTGCGCGACCACTCCCACGCGCGCTCGATGAAGCCTTCGCGTCCGAGCGAGTCGCGGGTGATCCCCTCTTTCGCCAGCTCGCGCACGAGCACGGCTTCGGTCGCGATCGCGGCGTGATCGAGCCCGGGCAGCCAATCCGCGTTGTCGCCGCGCATGCGATGGTAGCGCGTGAGCACGTCCATCGGCGTATAGGTGGAACCGTGGCCGAGGTGCGCTCGCCCCGTGACGTTGGGCGGCGGCATCGCGATGATGAAGGGCGGCCTCGCCGGATCGGGCTCTTCGTGAAAGAAGCCGCTCTCTTCCCAATGGCGATAGAGCCGCGGCTCGACGGCTTTGGGATCGTAGGTCTTCGGCAGTTCGGTGGAAGCGTGCGGGGAGCTCATGCGAGCAAGGGGGATTCAAGGCTGCGCACCGGCAGCCCTAGCCGCCTCACTCTCGCCGCTGACGCCGCAGCCGATCCACCTCGCGTAGCCCCTGTACGATCTCGCGCCGATCCGACGACTTTTCCAGCACGCGGTCCGCGCCGGCCACGGAGAACGCTCGTAGCACCGCGTCGCTCGGAGCGCTCGCATACACGTACACCTGCGTGCCCGGAGCGAGGACGCGAGCGAGGCGAACCACATCGAGCGGCTCCGCGACGAAATCGGTGTCGACGAACACGAGATCGGGCTGATCGTCGAGCAGGCGACGCGGATCGAGCACCGCGCCGACGTACGAGACGAAGAGTCCGGCCTCGGCGAAGACGTCGACGAGCGCGGGCACGAAGAGGTGCTGCGGTTCGATCAGATGGGCGATCGTGCGACCCGTCCCTTCGAGCATCTGCGCCTGCCGCTTCGACGCTTTCGACTACGGGATGAAGAGGCGGCCGAGCAGGTAGAGCAGAGGCGAGGCGAACGCATCGGTGTGCCGGCGCGCCTGCGGAACGAAGACGACGTCGCCCTTATGCAGGGTGATGTCGGCGCCCTCGTCACCATGTTCGAGGGCTCGATAGAGATCGACGGTGAACTGCTTCGTGTGCCCGTCCGCCTCGGTGCGCAGCACGCGAACGTGATTGAGATCCGCGTTCGCGCCGGCGCTGTTACCGGCTTTTGCAATCGCCATCGAGAGGCGGTCGCCCTCCGACACCTGGATGTCGCCCGGATGATCCACCGCGCCGGTCACGACGACGTCCATCAGCACCGGGCCCGGCACGTAGACGACGTCACCTTCGGCGAGCGAGACGTCTTGCGAGAGATCGCCCTGCTGCAAGAGGCGCTGCAGCGAGACGGTGCGTGCGTCGTTGCCATCGCTCACGCGTGCATCGGGCAGCGGACCGTCAACGACCGCGAGGCCGCCCGCCGCCGCGATTGCATCGGTCAGGCGCGCACCCGAGCGCAGGTCGTATTTGCCGGGACTCTTGACGTTGCCGAGCACCAGCACGGAGGGTTTGCCGAGCTGC
This sequence comes from bacterium, assembly GCA_028869385.1. Taxonomy (GTDB): domain Bacteria; phylum Vulcanimicrobiota; class Vulcanimicrobiia; order Vulcanimicrobiales; family Vulcanimicrobiaceae; genus REEB354. The sequence continues at coordinate 34,091 of JAGWSR010000074.1, read as the reverse complement.
GCGATCGCGATCGTCACGTACGGATCGCGCACGTACTTTGCCAGCCTTGCCGCGAAGAGCGACGTTGCGGCGTTCACGGTGAGCCCGCCGACGCGTACGTTGCCGACGAGCGGATACTGCACGGTGCCGTCGGGCAGCACCGTCACGTTCTCGGAGAGCGCTTGCTGACCGTACACTTGAACGTTCAACTGGTCGCCCGGCGAGATCGTCTGCTGCGCGCTTGCGGCCGTGGCGGCAAAGAGGATCGCGAGCGCGAAACCGGAGCGTGAGTACCGCATGCAGCTATCCTACGCGCGAGCCTGCGGCGTTCCGAGACCCAGGCGGCTCAATCGGCATCGGCTTCTTCTCCTAGGGCGTCGGCGTACCGGTGCATTGCCCGTTCGGGCAGGGTGTCGGAATCGGGAGCGTCGGATCGGCGAGCGCGTCGGCATGCAGCGTATCGATGTCGGCACGTATCTGCAGATTGACGCCGTCGGCGGGATCCGGATTCCACGGTGGGATCGCCGGATAGAGGCTCTGCGAGTTGCTCTGGGCCGCCTGAATGTCGCTCAAGAATTGCGCCTCATGCGGCGACACCGTGCCGGATCGCAGGTGACCCGCCCACTGCGCGATCGTGACGAAGTTCCAGTCGTCGAACGATTCGTTCTGTTGGTTGTCGGATTCGTAGAACACGTAGAGCGCCGCGGCGGCGGTCGCGGCGTCCGGACGGTTGGCGTTCGGATCGCCCGCCGTCGGCGAGAGATTCAAGTTTGCTTGCTGGCTCTTGCCGAGAAATTCCATCGTCCATGCCTGCGCGTGATTGGCGAACGCCACGATCAGGTAATTGCGCCCGGGAACCGTCGTGTAGATGGGCGATGGCGAGGCGGGAACCGCGGTCGCCGTCGCGCTAATCGCGTAGGTGCCGCTTGCATCCGAGGTCGTCATCCCCGCCTGTTGCGAGCAGCCGCACGTAAAGATGACAGTCGCATCGGCAAGCGTGGTTCCCGCAATGCCGTAGGTCGGCGCGGGCGTCTGCGATCCGGAACCGGATCCGGTTGCCGGTAATCCGTTCGTCGAACCGCCGCCGCCTCCACCACCGCAGGCCGCGAGGATCGAGGCTAACACGAAGGGCAGGGCGCCTGCGAGCGGCGTGCGCGCGATACGAATCATCGAATATCTCCTCGTCGTTGACGCTTCTGCTCGAAGAGTACGCTGCCGAGCGGTCGCGGGCAGCAGCGAAAAGACCGTTGCCGCGCGGGAATTGCAGAGCAGGTAAGCGTGCGACGCGATCTGTTACGAAGATTCGTATGAAGCGTTTCGCGGCGATTCGCGTGGTGCTCGCCCTCGCCGGGCTCGGCATGGCGGCGTTCCTCGCGCGCGGAGATATCCATCGGCGCGATGCGATCGCTCGGGTCGGCAGGGCCCTTTCGCCCTTCGAGGTCGCGACGTTGAACGGCGAGACGCAACGCGTGCCCGCGCGCAACGGGACGATCGTCTATACGGTCTTCACTACCTGGTGTGAGGAGTGTCGCGCGGAGGTGGCACATCTTCGGCACGCCGATCCGCTGCTACGCGCGCGGGGCGTGAGGTTGATTGCCGTGGATCAAGGCGAACCGGCACCCGCCGTTGCAGCCTTCGTTGCGCGAGAACACATCGGGTATCCGGTTCTCCTCGACGCCTCCGGTCGCAGCGCGACGGTTCTCGCCGCGAGCATGGTTCCGACCACCGTCATCGTACGCGACGGCATCGTGCTGCGAATCCTACGCGGAGCGGTCTCTGCCTCGGAACTCGAGCGATGGAGTGGGCCCGCTCGCTAGAGCAGGCCCAGTTTGATCGCGTGCACGGCGGCTTGCGTTCGCGCGTAGATATTCAGTTTGGAAAATATCCGGCTGATGTGATTCTTGATGGTCTTTTCGGAGAGGTGCAGACGCGCGCTGATCTCCTTGTTTGAGAGCCCTTCGGCGATGAGCCGAATCACTTCGGTCTCGCGAACCGAGAGTTCGTTCAAATCCGCGCGGCGCGAGCCGTTCGAACGGCGCCGTAGCCACCCACCGGCAACGCGCGGATCCACGTAGGTTTCGCCGCTCGCAACGAGCTTCACCGCGTTGATGAACTCGGGCGGCATGACGTCTTTGATGATGTATCCATCCGCCCCGGCGGAGAGGGCACGCTGCATGAGTTCGGGAGTCGAGTGCATCGTTAGCGCGCACATCCGCGCCTCGGGCGCCGCGGCACGGCAGCGTTCGAATGCATCGACGAGGCCATTCTGCGTCCCGTCGATGTCGATGATCACGACATTCGGACGGGCCTTGGCCAGCACTGACTCGTTGATGCTCTGTGCATCCCCCACGACCTCGATGCTGCGATCCTGCGTGAAGACCGAGCAGAGCGCCTTCGCAAACAGCACCTGCCCCTCGACGACATAGAGTCGAATCGCGGTAGTCGTTAGCACGGGTGACGTTCCTTTCCTGGCAATGCTCCCTCCCCGTAGGCAGCCGACCGCGACGAGGACGGTTGCCGCAGAATACACGGCAGTCGTGAAAAGGTCGGGAACATACGCGCAGGATACAACGCGCCCGGGCCACGTCATACCCCCCAAACGGGGTATTTCTTGGGGTATTCCTAAGGAAAACGACGTCGATTGAGCGGATCGACCCTAGCCGTCATGGGTCATCCGACCGCGTGAACGCGAGGAAGGGCGATGAATTCGAGCGCGTCGAGCACGTCGTCGACGTCGCGATCTTGCATCGCCGGATAGAGCGGGAGCGAGACGACCGAGGCCGCCAATTGCTCGGTATTCGGTAATGGAGCCCGCTCGAGCCCGCGATACGCGGTGAAGCGGTGCGTCGGAATATAGTGGACCGACGTCCCGATCTTGCGCGCTGCGAGAGCGTCGATGAGCTCATCGCGCGAGATGCGCAACTCCCGTTCATCGACGAGGACGGCGTACATACACCAGGCATGCCGGTCGGCGGTGCGCGCCGGAGGAGCCGGGAGTCGTAGCCCGCGGATCGCGGTGATGCGTTCGCCGTAGCGCGCGGCGAGCTCGGCGCGGCGGGTTTGGCGTGCATCGAGTCGTGCGAGGCCGGCCACACCGAGCGCGGCGAGCGGATCGGGCATGTTGTACTTGAAGCCCGGCTCGCTCACGTCATACCGCCAGGTTCCACCGGCTTCGTAGCGCCGCCATGCATCTTTGCTCATTCCGTGGAGCGCGAGCCGACGCGCGCGTTCGGCGAGCGCCGCGTCGCGCGTGAGCAGCATGCCGCCTTCGGCCGTCGTGAGGTTCTTCGTCGCGTAGAAACTGTACGCCGCCGCATCGCTATGCGTACCCGCCCACGTGCCGTCATCGAGCATCCCGCAGCCGTGCGCTGCGTCCTCGAGTACGCGGATGCTGCGCTCGCGCGCGAAGGCTGCGATCTCGGCGATCCCGAGTGGGCGACCGGCGTACGGCATCGTGACGATCGCCTTCGTACGGCGCGTGGTCACCGCCGCGATCGTATCGCGGGTGACCGAGAGCGTCTGCGGATCGACGTCGGCGAAGACCGGGCGCGCGCCGAGCTCCATCGCGCACTGGGCGCCCGCAGCGAAGGTGAGCGACGGCATCACCACCTCGTCGCCCGGGCCCACGTCGAACGCGGCGAGCGCGACGTGCAAGGCCGCCGTGCAGCTATTGAGTGCGACCGCATGCGCGATCCGCGCGCGCGCGGCAAAGGCCGCTTCGAACGCGGTGACTTGCGGCCCGCTCGTGAGCCAGCCGGCGCGTAGCGCATCCTCTACCGCGGCGATCTCTCCGTCGTCGAGTTCGCTGCGGCAGTAGGCGAGGTGCGTGCTTCTCATGGTGTCCTTCTCCGTGCGCCGATCGATGCGTTTCGGACGATCGCCGCGAGCATGAAGCAGAGCCAAAGATACTTGTACGTCAGCGTTCCTAAGAAGAGCCCGGCGACGAATTGCGCGATGAGGCCCGCTTCGAGCGCGAGGCGCAGCCATCCGAACTCGCCTTCGCGATCGACGTCGCGAAGCGCGCGAAATTGTTGCCAAAAGGCGAAGAGAAACGCGGCGAGCCCGAGCGCTCCGAGCTCGACGCCGATCCAGACGAGATCGTTATGTGGAGCGATGCTCCACCGCGCTCCCTCGACGATCTTCATCTGCGCGAAGGCCGGTACGCTCAAGTACGCATCGTTGTAGGCGAGCGCGAAGTTTCCGACGCCCGAGCCGAGGAGTGGATGCGATCCGAACGCGGCGAGCGCAACGCGCCAGATGCCCAGCCTTCCGGCCCCGCCCGTCGCCGCCGCTTCGTTGAACCGATCCACGATGGAGCCGAACTCCACGAGCCCGAGGCCGACCGCGGCGACGGCGATCGCGAGCAAGAGCATACGCTTGCGCGAGCGGATCACGGCGTAGAGAAAGGCCGCTCCGAATGCGAGGATCGCTCCGCGCGAGCCCGAGACGGCGATGCCGACGCCGGCGATGAAGAGCGTCGCGAACGCGACGATGCGCAGCGATCGCGCGCGCGCTTCGACGAGACCGACGAGCGCGAGGACGACCGGCACGAGCAACGCCGCTGCGAAGTGGTTTGGATCGATGATGCTGCCCTCGCCGCCGCTGCCGACGATCAAGCGGCCAGCCGCTACGTCGATGCCGCGATGAAAGAGATAGGCGCCGTAGGCGCCCGCGAGATCCGCGCCGAGGACGACGGCTCCGAGGACGTACCAGAGCGTTCGGCGATCCACCGGCATATACGCGACGATCGCATAGAGCAGAAAGAGCTCGGCGATGGTGCCGGCTTCGAGCACCCCGCGCCCCGGATCGCGCGCCCACGTGAACGACGCGAGCGCGAGCGCGACGAACGGGATCCACGCCGCGACCGCGCGATCGGGAGCGACGTATCGCCTCGTACGAAGCAGACGAAATCCAATCGCGAGACCGGAGAGCGCTCCGAGCGCCTTGGTCATCGTTCCGAACGACGCAAAGGCGAGCAGATTTTCGAACGGAATGGACATCGCGAAGACGGCGAAGGGCACGATCAACGGCGCGGCAAGCATCGCGTAGAGTGCGAGCGGACCGAGCACCGCTCCGATCGCGAGCGCGGTGCCGAATCGCGTGCCCGAGAGGGCGATCGTGGCCCACGCCGCGATCGCCGCGAGCGGCGAGAGCGCGAGGGTCGCGAGGCGTGCCGGCGACATCGCACGGTGAAAGCGGGCGCCGATCATACCGCGCGATGTCCCAAAACGTCGAAGACCGTCTTGATCGCACAGTAGAGGTGCAGCGTCACGCTTCGCTGCGCCACGAAGAAGAGATCGTAGGGCAGCACATCCGCGATCTGCTCGGGACGGTACGTGCGCTCGTAATGCAATTGCGCCCAGCCGCTGATCCCCGGCGGTACGAGATGACGCTGCTCGTACGCGCCGATCTCCCGCGCAAAACGCTCCGCATACTCGCGCATCTCGGGCCGGGGCCCGACGAGCGACATCTCGCCCCTGAGCACGTTCCAGAGTTGCGGAAGCTCGTCGAGGCTCGTTCGACGCAGCCACGCGCCCACGCGGGTCACGCGCGCGTCTCCATCTCGCGCCCAGCTCGCATCCGCGTCGGTACGCATCGTTCGCAGTTTATACATCGCGAAGGGCCGATCGCGCACGCCGACGCGTTGCTGCCGAAAGAGCACGGGCGATCCGCTCTCGACGAAGACCGCAATGGCGCAGGCGACGAGCAGCGGTGCGAGCAGCAGGAGCGCACCGGCCGCGACGACGCGATCGATCGCGGCTACGAGCGCGCTTCGCCCGGGATCGAGCGCGCGCGTTCGCGTGGGAAGGTCGAGGTAGGCGCACGTGCCGCTTCGTTGCCGGACGGTGCCGCGACGGGCGGCGGTTACCGCGGACGCACCGAGCGACGCGACGATACTCCAGAGGGCGAGCGTTGCGTACGCGACCCACCACGATGCCGCGAACATTGGCACCACGAGCAAGAAGAGCGCCGCGGCTTCGAGCGCGGGCACGAGCGTGGCGAAGATCTCGTCGCGCGGCTCCGCCGCAAAGCTTCGCCGATAGCGTCCGCTCGCGTAGGCGAACGATGCGACGATGGCTAGCGCCAGGAGCGAACTGCGCGGATCGCCTGCGGCGGCTCCGAGCGCCACGCCGAGCACGACGCCGCCGAGGTCCACGGCGCCGAGGAGTAGGGCGCTGCTCCCGAGCGGCTCCGGAAGGCGCGCGGATTCGACCGTCATGCGCTGCGATCCGCGTGCCGCGCGCCGCGCAGGGCGGCATACAGCCGAAACTTGGCGTTTTGGAAATCGAACGTCCGATAGGGAACCGCCCGGGCACCGAGGCTCTGCTTGAACTGCGCGCTACCCGGCGATCCGTCGCTCGCGCCGAGGTTATACCAGCGCATTCCGCGCTCGCACGCGCGCTCGAGCAGCCGCGCATTGAGCGCGTTGCTCGGACGATACGCGGAGAACTCGCGTCGCATCGCGGCGCTCCAAAAAAAGAGTTCGTCGCGTCCGAAGAGCACCACGCCCCCCGCGACGCTCTCGCCGTCGACGCGTGCAAACCAGAGCTCCGCATCGTCCTTGCCGAACGCGAAGACCGCATCGAGCAACCGACGCGAGATCGTCGGCGCCCGAAGGCCGAAGCGCGCGCTCGTCTCCTCCAGCATGGCATAGTAGCGCGAAAGGTCGTGGTCATCGGCCCGAGCACGCTCGCACACGACGCCGCGGCGCCGAGCCGTTGCCGCCGTGCGGCGCGCGCGTCCGGGCATCGCCGCGAGGGTGCGCTGCGCGTCGGCCATGCAATCGATAACCGCCGCAACCGATAGGCGCGTGTCGACACCGAGCGCATTTGGCGCTTGCGCGAGCGGCCATGCGACGAAGGTGAAACGATCGAACGCGCGCGACGCCCGGCGTAACGCATGCGCGGCGCGGTCGCCTTCGAGTGCCTCGCCTCGTTCGTCGAGCACGCATCCGTAAGCGCCGAGAGGGAACGTCGTCGCGACGCGCAGGCCGAGGCGGTTACGCGCCTGCACGAGCGGAATGCACGTGGTCGCGCCGTCGTCCTCGATCCAGAACGGCTCGGCGCGAACGTTGGGAAACGCGGCCGCCAGGGCTCGAGCGAATGCCGGGCGGGCAAAAAACGTCGGCGCGGGATGCGCGCGATCGAATGCATCCCACCGCTCCATCGTGCTCACGATCGCTTCCCGGCCGCGTGCTCCCACGCCCCGGCGATCGTCGCGATGCAGCGCTCGCGCTCGAAGTCGTGCTGAATCGCGCTTGCGACGTCGCGCTGCGGTTCGAGCTGGCCGCAGAGATGCGCGCCGAGGAGCTCGCTCAATCGCGCCACGCACGCGTCGATGCTCTCGACCGGCTGTGCATAGGCGAAGGGACGGCTCCAGAGGACGTAGCGCCCGAACGCGAGCGCTTCGAGCGCCATGAGCGCGAGGCCGTCGTGCTCCGTCAGACGCACGAGTACCGAGGTGCGCGCATAGACCTCCGCGAGGTTCTCGGACCATCCGAGGTGCGTGACGTCGGCGCCGTCGGCAACCGACAACGAACCGCCGCCGACGATGAGAAAGCGCACGGGTCGCCGAGCGAACGTCGCGATAAGCCGCTCGTAGGCGTCGCGGCCGTAAAAGGCGTCGCGGGATCGCGGCAGGTACGCGAGCACGGTGAAATAGCGCGGGAGCGGCGGAGGCTCGTTTGGGGCCGCGACGCGCGGCGGGAGCGGCGCGATCGTCGCGCGGACCTGCCGCTCGCGCAGTTCGTCCACGGTCCATTGCGCCTCGGCGAGGTTGAGGACGTCGCGGCGTTTGCAGAGACGCGCCACGTCCTTCCGATCCGCTATCGAGAGAATATCGGATCCCACCCAGTGCACGACGCGCGGCTTTCGCAGCAGCGTCGCGGCGGCATGGAGCAGCCGGTCGGGGATCGGCGAGCCGACGGTATACCACACATCCGCGCCCATCAAGGCGATCAGCGATGCGAGACGTTCGTTCTTGCGGCCGGCGCGAAGCAGGTGCGGCTCCCAGTCGAGCGACGAAGCGCGCACCTCTTGCGCGACCTGCGCCGAGAAGAGCGTGACGCCCGAGATCGCGACGACGCGCGAACGCGACGCCCGACGCGGCGGGCGCGCGCAGAGCTCGTCGAGCGTCGTCGCGAGCGAGCACGCGAGTCGCCGGGGCGCAAAGTTCTCGATCGCGTAGGCGCGCCCGAGATCGTTACAGGTCAGCGTCCCTTGCCGATGCCGCTCGAGCAACGCGGCGATGGCCTCCTGCGCTTCGCCGCTCGACGCAACCGTGACGACGCCCGGAAACGGATACGTCCACACGACGTGACGCCCGCGAGCGAGCGTTTCCAGGACCAGTTGTGATTTGCCGTCGTGACTCGGGAGGCGCAGCAGGACGCTCGACGCATCGACGATCGCTCGCATCCGCTCGGATGCGACGCGTCCGAGGTAGCGCACGTTCGACGGGGCATTCGGCGCCGGTCTGGACGTGCCCACGATGGTGAACGGCGTCTCCGGAAACGCGCGCGCGATCTCGTGAACGGCTTCCTCGCCGTAGAACGCTCGACGTTGCTCGGGCAGGTACGAGAGAACTCCGAACGTCGTCGGCATCGCTTCGAGCGGGGCATCTTCTTCGACGGCCGTGACCGGCAGATAGCGCGCCGTGAGACCGAGCGCTCGCAGTTCGTCGACGAGCCACGGGCCATCGCTAACGTGTTCGAAATCGTACTGACGCACCGTGTGCAGCAAGCCCGGATCCTCGCCGAGCGCGACCACATCGCTTCCCGCCCAAATGACGAGGATCGGAATGCCGCGGCGACGAGCGATCTCGACGAGCGCTCCGTCGGGCCCAGGTCCGCCGAAGGAAATAATCGCATCGGCGGATGCGGCCGCGACGACCGACCGCAGCTTCTCGATGTAGCCGCCTCCGAACGCACGCGCCTGCCAGCCCGGCGCGTCCCTCGTGATGAGGCGCGCGAGTCGTCGCGCGTAATACTCGAATCCGACCACGACCGCCCGCTTGGACGCTACTCGCTCCGCCATGTCACAGTCGTAGCAAAAGGTCGCGCTCGCTTGCCTGTCCTGCATTTCCTCGCGCCCGGTGGGCTTTTCGCCGTTTGTGAGTCCGCGTGCGTTCGCGGTTTCATGGTTGCAACGACGCGCGGAGAGAGAGCATGCACGCAATTCCAGCAGCCGGGCAGCCGGCGCTTTCGGGAGCATCGGAGCTTTCGAGCCTCATCGGAGAGACCGACTATCACGCATCGCTGTGGCGGAGCCTCATCCGGCGCCGCTGGACGGCGCTGCGCATCTTCTTCACCTTCGTCGCGCTGGTGGCGGTCGGAACGCTGCTTTGGCCCAAGCAGTATCAGACGAGCATCAAAGTGATCGCCGGCAACGCGAGCGACCCGAGCGCGGCGAACGCGAATGCCGACCTGCCGGTCCTCAACGCGCTCCTCATTGCGAACGCCACGCAATCGTCGGAGACCTACGCCGAGCTGTTCAAAGAGACACCTGTCGCCCAACGGGTGATCGACGATCTCAAACTCAGCACCAGCCCGACACAACTCCTCGGGCACGTAACGGTCGCTCCGATCACGAATACCAATATTCTCACGATTTCGGCGACGTGGTCGAATCCGACGACCTCCGCAAATATTGCCAACGCCTTCGGCTCCGCCGTGGTGGAACGTCAGCGCGAGTTGGTCGCGAGCCAGGCAAACGCCGCGCTCACCTCGCTCAAGGCGCAGATTCCAGCGGCCCAAGCCCGCATGAGCGACGCGCAGAATCGTCTCGCGTCCTTCGAAGCGGCGCACCAACTCGTCAACATCGACGCGCAGACGCAGTCACTCGTGGGCGCCTTAGCCGCACTCGATACGAAGATCGGCAGCGTTCAGGCCGACCGCACGCAGATGCAGGCGCAACTCGCGGCGGCGAACGCGCAACTCGGCTCCGTCGGTGCGACGGTCACCGGCAGCGCGACGATCGCCGAGAACCCGGTCGTGACGCAGCTCAAATCGCAACTCGCCCAGGTGATGGTGCAACTCGATGCCGCCGAGCAGCAGTACACCGACCGCCATCCGACGGTGATCGCGCTCAAAGCGCAGAAGGCTCGCCTCGAACAGACGATCGCCGGCCAACCGCAATCCGTGATTGCGAATCGGAGCGCGATTCCGAATCCACTCTATCAGCAGCTCGAAGCGCAGGCCGCGACCGACCGTGACACGATCGCGGCCGACACCGCGCAGATCGCCGAATTGATCCGCCAGCGCGGGGATATGAACAAGCAACTCGCGGCGCTTCCCGGTCTCACCGCGTCGCTGGCCGACCTGCAACGCGACGCAACGTCGTCCCAAGCCGTCTTCAACGCGCTGCAACAGAAACTGGTCAACGCTCAGGTCGCTTCGGAGACGGCGCTCTCCGACGTGACCGTGACGCAACCGGCGAGTCCGAGCGAAGCGAGCGTCCGCCCGAGTTTGACGATCAATCTGCTCGTTGCGATCGTGCTCGGTGCGCTCCTCGGCGTCAGCGGGGCGCTCTTGCTCGAGTACCTCGACACGACGATTCGCGACGCGCGCGAGACCGAGGAAGAGCTTCGCCTTCCGCAGTTGGGGACGATTCCCGCGATCGAGCTCCGCGAGGGCGAACCCGCGCTGCCGTGGGTCAAGTCGCTCGCGCTCGAATCTTTTCTCACGCTCGTCACCAACATCAAATATGCGAGCGCCGTACCCCTGCGTTCGCTCGTGGTGCTCAGCCCGAGCCAAGGTGACGGAAAGTCGATGATCGCGCTCAACGTCGCGCTCGCGCTCGCGGAACTGGAGGGCTCGGTCGCGCTCGTTGACTGCGATCTCCGTCGGCCGTCGCTGCACGCGAAGTTGCGTCTCGAAAACGAACGCGGCCTCACCGATGTGCTGGTTGGCCGAAGCGACCTGGATGGTGTCATCGTGCGCGGCGTGCGCGGCTCGCTCGACGTGCTGACGAGCGGAACGCCGACGCCGAACCCGCTCAAACTGCTCGAGTCCGCACGATTCGAGGCGGTGCTGCACGACTTGGAGAGTCGATATGCGACCGTGGTTCTCGACGGCGCCGCGCTGGTCGGAAACGTCGACTCGGCGGCGGTGGCGCGGCGGGTGAGTGCGACCGTGCTCGTCCTCTCGCAAGGTACGACCGATCTGCGCGCCGCGCGCGAGATGATGGGGCGGCTGGGACGACTCGGCGTTCGCAACGTTCTCGGCTTCGTCACCAATCGCGTCGAACCAAAGGCCGCCGACTACGCCTCGGACTATATGGCGTTTCTGCGCGGCGACGCGTTGCCGCCGCACGGTGACGACGCCCCGATCGTCACCTCGCCCGGCTGAAGCACACCGCATGTCGCTGCGAGATCGCCTCTTCGCCGATGGACTCTACACCTTCGCCTTTCGTCTGATCACCATGGGGATCGCCGCGGTGTTGGGCATCCTCACCGCGCGGATGCTCGGACCGGCCGGACGCGGGATCTACGCGATTCCGCTCGTTACCCTGTCGCTCGTAAGCGCGGGTTACGCGGGCCTCAACAATGCGACCGCGCACTTCATGCTGCGCTACCGCGTCGGCCGCGCGGTTCTGGTTCCCGCCTTTATCAGCGCGCTGCTCTTCGTGCTCGCCGGCATCCCGGCGACGTATCTCATCGCGCGGAGTCTCGGCGCACCGTGGGCGGCGATCCCGGCGGCGCTCGCGCTTCCCGGCCCCGCCATGCTCGCGATCTTCTACGGCTATCAGATCGGCACCGACCGCGTACGCATGAATACGAGCTACGCCGCGCTCAACACCACGTTGCTGCTCGGGCTGATGCTCGCGGCGCTCACGATCTTCGGCGCGCTGCCGCGTTCGGCGATTCTCGCCTGGGTGGTCTCGAGCGATCTCGCCGCGCTCGCCGCGGGCCTGTGGCTCGTCGTCGACGCTCGTCGTCTCGACGCGGGCACGCTCGAGACGCGTCGTTTCGCTTGGTATGCGCTCCGCGTCGGAAGCGTCTCGCTGATCTCACTGCTCAATTACCGAGCCGACGTGTACGTCGTGGCCGCCTTCGGCGGGCCGACGATGCTCGGTATGTACACCCTCGCGGTGACCGCCGCCGAGATGCTCTTGGCCGCGACGCAGGTGAGCGCCGTCGTGAGCTCGCCGCAGATCGGCTCGCTCGAATCCTCGCGCGCGGCCGCCGAACTTACCGCGCGCTGCGTGCGCAACAATATCCTCGTCGCCGCGGTCGCGTGCGCCACGCTCGCGCTCGTGGCGCCGTTCGCGGTTCGCGTGCTCTACGGGGTTGCCTTCATGCCCATGATCCCCGCATTTCGGGTGCTCCTCGTCGGCGTCTTCGCGCTCTCGCTCGGCAGTCCGATCTCGAGCTACTTTACGATCCGTCTCGGCAAGCCGCAGATCCCGATGATGCTCGCCGCCGTATCCGCAATCATCTGCGTCGGCGTCAGTACGCTTGCCATCCGTCATCTCGGTCTCGTTGGGGCCGCGCTCGGCTCCACCATCGGGTATCTGGTCGCGGCGGGAGCGTGCATCGCCGTCTTCGCCCGCGATGCCGCCGTTCCGGTCGCGCGCGTGCTGGTACCGCGCTGGAGCGACGTGAGCGCGTATGCGGCCGCCGGAAGCGCGCTGTATCGCCAGTTGCGGGGTGCCGTATGATCGCGGCGATCACGTCGCGCTATCCCTACGGCAGCAAAGAAGCGTTCCTCCATGCCGAGATCGCCGAACTTGCGAGGAGCTTCGATGTCGCCGTCTATCCGGCGCTCGCCGATCCGCGCGCGCCGATGCGCGCGATTCCCGGCGTGCGACGCTGTGAGGCGCGCGCGCTCGTCGCGGCGGACGTGATGCGGGATGCGGTCGCGGAGTGGTTGCGTTCGCCCGCGCGCGTGTGGCGCACGTTCCTCGCCGTCGTGCGGGCGCCGCGCGCGCTCCATGCCCGCATCAAGAATGCGCTGATCTTCCCCAAGGCACTCTCCCTCGCGCGGAGCGCTCGCCTCGCGCGCGTGAGCCACGTGCATGCCTATTGGCTCTCGACGCCGGCGACGATCGCCTTCGTGATCTCACGACTCAACGGAATCCCCTGGAGTGCGAGCGGCCATCGCTACGACTTGGTGAACTTCAACATCGGCTCCGGAGCGCATCCGTACGCGGGCTTCGTCTCGACGGCGAGCTTCGTTCGGTTGATCTCGCAGCGCGGCCGCGCCCTCGCGGAGCGCGCGCTCGAAACGTCGCCCGAGCCCCGGATCTTCACGCTGCATCTCGGCGTCGTGTTGCCGACGCGCCTCGCGCCCATACGCCGCAACGGCGTGCTGCGAATCATCTGCGCGGCGAACCTCGAGCGCGTGAAGGGCCACGAAACGCTGCTGCGTGCGCTCGCCGATTGCGCGGGCCGCGGAATCGCCTTCGAATGCACGCTCGCCGGCGACGGCAGCGAACGCTCTCGGCTTTACGACCTCGTCGCACGGCTCGACTTGTGCGATCGCGTTCGCTTCGTCGGCGTCATCCCGCATGATGACTTGCTCGAACGTCTGCGCGGCGGTGCCTTCGATCTCGCGGTCCTCACGAGTATCGACGAGGGGCCCGCGCAGTGCGAGGGGATTCCGATCTTCGCCATCGAGTGCATGGCGGCGGGCGTGCCGATCGTCGCCACGCGCTCGGGAGCAATCGACGAGGCGATTGTCGACGGATGCAACGGACTGCTCGCTCCGGTCGGCGACGCGCCCGCCATCGCTCGCGCCATCGCGCGACTCGCGCACGACGAGCGGGAGCGCGCGCGCCTGCGCGACGCCGCGCGCCTCACCGTCGAACGCGCCTTCGACGTTACCGCCACGGCCCGCCGCGTAGCCCGCGCGATCGAGGCCGCATGAGAATCCTGCACGTCGTGACCGCGCTGAACGGTGGTGGCGCCGAGCACTTCGTGGGCGCGCTCGTGCCACGGCTGTGCGATGCGCGTATGCACTGCGCGGTCATGTCGGTCTATCCGACCGAGGTCCCGGCGTACCTCGGCGCATCGAGCGCCGACATCCTCCAGATCGCTCGCAGCGGTCGCTACGACGGTGCATTTCTCGGGCGCATGGTCGCCGCGATTCGCGCGTGGCGTCCCGACGTCGTTCACACGCACATGCACCACGGTACGTATTGGGGACGACTCGCAGCATACGTGGCCGGGGTGCGCAGGATCGTGCGAACCGAACATCTCCCGTGCGACCCCGCGGCGCGTCTGCGCGGGACCGCGCTACCGAACCGTCTCCTCAACGCGGTGACGGCGGCGGTGGTGACGTTTACGCGCGAACAGGGCGAGTATCTCGCGGCGTACGAACATTTCGACGCGCGCAAGCTCGCGATCATTCCGAACGGCGTCGAGGATGCGCTCGCGCGCGGCGAGGCCGCGCGGCGCGAGGGACGCGCGCTGCTCGATCTCGACGACGCGACCAAGGCGCTCGTCGTGCTCGGTAACCTCCATCGCCACAAGCACCAAGTGCTCGCGCTCGAAGCCTTCGCGCGCCTGCGCGATGAAGGAGACGCGACGATGCGGCTCTTCTTCGTCGGCGACGGCGTCGATCGTGCGATGCTCGAAGCGCGCGCGCACGCGCTCGCCGTCGACGATGCGGTGCGTTTTCTCGGCTACCGGCGCGACGTCGCGGCACTGCTTCCGGCAGCGGATGCGCTCGTCATGCCGTCCCTGACGGAGGGTATGCCCCTCGCGCTCCTCGAGGCGATGCGCGCCGAGGTGCCGATCGTGTCGACGCCGTGGCTCGGTGCGCGCGATCTCCTGGCGGACGGTTCGCGTGGCCTCCTCGCGGCGGATTGGACTCCCGAAGCGCTCGCTCGCGCCACGCGGGACCTCTTCGCCGATGCGACCGCGACGGCGCAACGCGTGCGCGCCGCGCGGACGGCGGTTGGGAGCGAGTACGCGATGACCACGTGCGCGCAGCGCCATCGCGCGCTCTATCAGGCGCTCGTAGCCGGCCGACTCGCCGCATGACGCTTCGGGCTATGGCGCTCGTCGCGCTCGTCTGCGCCTCGACCGCCGCAATCCCGCGGCATATTCCAACCTGGGCCTTCGATGAGTATCGCGGCGAGGGTGCGACGGCGAGCGCGCGCTTCGTGCGCGATACGCTGAACTACGCCGAGGGTGGTCGCGGGAACGATAAGGCGCTCAGCGACTGCGCCGGCGGTGCGTGCACCGCGGTCTTCTACTTCGACCCGCATCTGATCTACGCGAGCGATGCATGCCCGTTTCCAGCCTACACCGCCTTTCTCGCGCGTGCACCCGAGGCGTGGTACGTACACGAGCCGGGTTTCGATGACGCGGCGCACCGCGTACGCGGGACGTACGAGCGCGGTTGTCGCGGTTCAAGCGTCGCGGCACGCGTGTACGTCGCCGATGTCGCGAACCACGACGTCGCGGACTTCTTCGCCGACGACCTCGCACGCGAAGCGCGCGGCTGGGGGGCCGTCGAACTCGACGACACCAAGGACACCGTGATCGCGCAGATGTACGGACCGGGCGGCGGCTTTTGCCGCGACGCCTTGCTCTCGTCGCTCTGCCCGCGCACGAACGAGTTCTCCGACGATGCCGCGCTCGTTCGCGCGCAGCAGCGCTTCGCGCGCGTACTCGCGACGCCCGACGGAAGCCCAAAGGCCTTTTTTTACAACGGGCTCACCTTTGGCACGGGCTCGCGCGACCTTCCGCTCCTGCGCGGGAACGCGCCGTTTGTCGGCGCGATCTGCGAGAACTGTATCGTCAACGACGGGCGCTTGCGTCCGGATATGTATGCGCGCGTACTCGAGGCGATGGCCAGGGTACACGCCATACCCTCGGCCGCATTCGTCGAACTGAACACCGGGCGCTCGCCGCCCGGCAGCGACGCGCAGATCGTGCAACGCCTCGTGACGACCGCCGTCGCCTGGCTCGGTTTCGAACCCGGCCGCACGATCGTCTGGCCGAATCTCGAGAGCGACACGCGCAACCTCGCCGTTTGGCCGGAAGATGCGCTCTATCCGACATCTCCGCTCGAATCGTGGCCCGAGCTGGAGGTTGCCCCCGGCGTTTGGCGCCGTGAATTTGCACGCTGCTACGAGGCGGGGATCGCGATCGGTCCGTGCGCGGCGCTGCTGAACGCGAATCCGCGCGCGGTCACCGTCGAGCGCGGATGGTTGCGCGAGCGCTATGCGGCGCGCGTGCGGCTGCTCGGCGGCGACATCGGCAGCGGCGGGACGATCGTTCGCGCGGCGTTCGGCGCGTCGCCATGGCTCGTTCCGCCGTCGGGCGCGCTGCTCATCGCACGCTGACGTAGAGCGAAGGACCCCGGCTCTGGTGGGACCAGCATCCCTAGGCCTCGCGGCATCGGAGGCGTAGCCTTAAACATATGCTTCGTGCGGTCTTTATCGGACACCGCAACCGTCTCAATGCGGTCATTGCCGGATGGCTCGCGCGCGAGTGCGATCTGGTCGAGTGCGTCTGGATCGACCCTTCGACGCGCTGGCATCAATCGTGGAATGGGCGATGGCGCTTCATCAAACGCCGCCTGCGCAAGCGCGGTGCGCTCAAGACGCTCGATGAGATCGCGTACTTTCTCTTCCACCACGCGACCGACCGAAACTCGCGCAATACGCGCGCTTCGTACGCGCTCGTCGACGAGGCCGAGCGCTCGCTCGCGCTCGCCGAGGTGCCCTGCGGCATCGTCACGGCCAGCGTCAACGATGCCGCCGTGCTCGCACGTCTCGAGGCCCTCGCACCGGACGTCATCTTCGCGCACTGCCTCAACGAGTATTTCGGGCAACGCTTACGGCGCTGCGCCCGCACGGGAATCTTCATGTGGCATGTCGGTATCACGCCCGAATACCGCGGCCTCTACTCGCCGTTCTGGACGCTCTACAACGGCGATGTGGAGAACTTCGGCTACTCGCTGATTCACGTCAACGACGACCTCGACGCGGGGGCGGTGTACGTGCAAGGTCGGATCTCCGACGTTGACGTTCGGCACGACAACCACGTGCTCATCGAGCACCGAGCGATTCTCGCGAGCTTGCCGGCCGTCGGGCGCTTTCTGCGCGCGTTGGAAGACGGCTCGGCACGGGCGATCGAACGCCCCGATGCACGCGAGGGGTACTATTCGTATCCCGGGCTCACCGATTATCTCGCGCAGCGTTGGCGCGTGTCACGACTCGCACGGCGCGGCAACTTCGTCTAAGAGCCGCGAGAACCGATGAGCGAGCATCGGCGCAGCGTATGATTCGGACGCCGATTCGACCATTCGCCGCGTCTCTCCACGGCGATGTTCCGCGATCGCCGCGAGAACTTCGACGCGCAGGGCCGCGTCGGTCGTAACGCGAGTCCCCGCACCGGTCGCGGCGAGCACGTCATCGACGGCGCTCGACTCCGGCCCACCGATGACGACGATGCGTCGCCGCGCTCCGAGGTATTCGAAGAGCTTGCCGGTGAGGATGCCCTCGGTATTCGCGCCGTCCCAGAGCAGCACCACGAGACGATCCGCCCGGCGCTCGGCGCGCAGCACGTCGTCGCGCGCAACCATGCCGTGCACGCGCACGACACCTTCAAGCGCGAACGATGCGATCAGCTCGTGGAGCCATGGTTCGGCGGGAGCGTAGAGTTCCACGCGCAGTTCTTCGCTCTCCACGCTGCCGTCATCGAGCAACGCGCGCACCACGCGTAAGAGCGGGCGCGGATCGCGTCGACCAAGGTAGAGCTGCCCAGCGTAGAGCAACGTGCACGCGCGCTCGCCATCGAATGGGATTCCCTCCCACTCCCGCGGGTCGAAGGCGTTCGGAATCGATTCGACGCGGCGAGCGGGATAGCGCTTGCGCAGACGTTCGGCGAGCGGCTCGGAAACCGTCGTGAGCGCGCGAGCGCGCCGCAAGGCCCAACGCTCGAGTGGATCGTCGAACGCGCGCACGAGCGGTGTCGCGCGGAGGTCGTTCTCGGCCCACAGATCGCGAAAATCGGCGATCCACGGGATGCGCGTTCGCGCGAGCGCGAGCATGAGTGTGGCGGTGTAGGGCGGTGAACTGGAGATGACCGCATCGAACGATGCATCGGCGAGCACGGCGCGCAGTGCGCGAGTTCCGGCGAGCCAACCGACCTGCGCGTCGGGATAGCTCGTGAGCCCAAAACCGAAGGCGATCGCGCGCTGGCGCAGCGTGCGGCGCGCACCGCGTTCGGCCGGGGCGGTATGCAAGAGCGCGTGCGTACTGCGTTCGCCGATGCCGACCGCGCGTTTGAGCGAGCGTGCGAGATCGAGATACGGGGTCTGGAGCGTCCGCGCATCGGCGTATTCGAGCGGCGCGGTGAGGATGGTCGGTTGCCAGCCGTATGCCGGCAGGTAATGCGCGAGCGCGCTCGTGCGCGCGGTCGCCACGCCTTTGCGCGGAGGGGTGTAGTACGCGACCAAGAGAACGCGCCGCATGGGGGAGCATTCGCGCGCGTCGCGCGCAAACACTCCCCTTGCGCCTATACTCTACCGTACGAGCAGGAGTGCCGAGCCCGCCGGGATCGTCGTGCGATTCGCGACAAAGCTCGTGGTCGTGAGCTTCACCGTACCGCCGCTTAGGATATCGCCACCCGAGATCGTCACCACGTGTCCGTACGGCTGCGTGAGCCACGCGGAGCTCACGGTGACCGCGGATCCGGTGCTATTGACGAGGGCCGCGCACTGGCCGACCGGCGCCCCGTTTTGGTAGCAGGCTCCAAACTCGCGGCGCCACACGCCCGCCGCGACCGCAACGTCGCTCGCCGAGCTCCGCATGCTCTCCTTGGGGGCCGTCGGATAGAGCATATCCTCGGGCCACGCGGCGAGGTTGCGCGTGTTGTCTTCGAAGTCGGGGAAGACGATCGTTCGTCCATCAGCGAAGCCGATCCACGCAATCGCGGTGGAGACGAGACGCTGCGCGATTTGTGCCGCGCTGCCCGCGCTCGCGCTGCCGCGCCCGAGCAGAATGAACTTGGCATTCGGAATCGCGTTCGTTTGGGCCATCGAGGTCAACACCTGACCGAAGAGCGAGGTGCGGATCACGTTATTCGCCACGACGCAATTCTCGCAGATCGCTCCGGAATAGTTCGGGCTCGACGCGAAGATATTGAGGTTGCTGATCGCGCTGGTCTGCACGCCGACGCCGTTGAAAAAGAACTTCATGCCGGAGCCGTTCTTATGGACCATGGCCGTCGCGTACGAGCCGTGCGCGCTGACGACGGTACTATCGGTGGCGTACTCTTGCGTGTTCCAGCAGTAGTGGTTTGAGGCGTCGAGGCACATGCCGCCGCTCGGCCCGTACCCTTGCGTGAGCACGCGCCCTTTGGTGTCGTCCATCCAATAGTAGTCCCATGCGTCACCGTACGTCTGCAGATAGTTGCGCATGAACGATTGGACGGCTGAGTTCGCGTCGTTTGCAAGGTACACGGGTGTCGTCGTGGCGACGCCGCCGCAGGTGCGCGGGTACGAGTTTCGCAGGCGATGGTTGAAGTCGCTATACCCGGACTCATGGACGTACCACGACTCGCTCGCGGCGGTCACGAATGGCGGCTGCGTCGTACCCGGACAGGTCGTATAGATGAGGTTTGGATCCACGTAGAACACCGCGTAGCAACTCTTCGGCGAGGTGTTGCAATCGCTCAGCGCTTTCGTGTTGTTCAGTCCGCCGCCCGCGTAGGTGACGTACTTCTGCACCGCAGAGCTCGACGCGACCGATCCCATCGAGTTGTACTCATCGAAGGCCCACACGGGAATGTGGGTTGGGACAATCGCGGTCGATGCCGGAATAAGCGGCGGGGGCGATGCTGCGCCGGGATCCGGCAGCGAGGAGACCGGGAGTACGGCCGATGCGTTGCTGCCGCCGCCCCCGCAGGCGGCAAGCGAACAGGCGAGTAGCGCGAGTGCGCTGAGGTGGGCGAAGAGTCGAACGCTCAAGCGGATCCTTCCCTACATGACGGTGAGGTGCTGTAGGTTAGGAATCGTGCCTGGGGAGCGATCTTGAGATGAGTTTTACCGGTGCTTTACGATTCGTTCATTGACGAATGCGCGCACGTGCTTCGTTGCTTCGTGAGCGATCAAACGAGCCCCGGGCTGCCGTTTGCGAGCGCGGCGAGCCACGTTCCGACGATCGCGCTCCACGCAAACCGCTCCACGGCGAGGTTGCGCGCGTTCATCGCAAGTCGTGCGCGCAGCGCGTCGTCACGCACGATGCGACGGATCGCTTGCGCGAGCGCGGGCGGATCCTCCGGCGGTACCACAAGGCCTGCCTGCGCGCGCTCGATCAATGCGGCGCTCTCGCCTTCACCACTGTAGATGACGGGAACGCCGCAAGCGAGTGAAGGAAAGATCTTCGATGGCCGCGCGCTCGCCATCAACGGCGTACGCACGAGCGGGACGATCGACGCTCGCGCGAGCGAGAGATAGCGCGGCATCTCGTCGAGCGGAACGGGAGCGAGGAATCGCACGTTGTGAAGCCCACGCTGCGTTGCAAACGCTTGCATCGCCGCCTTCACCGGGCCCGCGCCGATACAGAGCAGCAATGCGTCGTCACCGAGCTCTTCGGCCGCTTCGAGGACGCCGAGCAGACCCTGCGCGATGCCGTGCGTACCCGCGTAGAGCACGACGGGACGTCCCTCGAGCCCGAGATCGCGCACGAGCACTTCGTCGGGCGGGCGCGGCGTGAAGCGCGCGACGTCGATACCGTTCGGAAGCGGCACGATCTTGCGCGGATGCACGCCCTTGCGCTCACGCAGAACGCTCGCGATGCCGTCGGTCGCGGCATTGACGACCGCGGCACGCGCGTACGTCCAACGCTCCAGCAACTCCGCCGCGCGCAACAACGGGCCGCCACGCAGCACGCCCAGTTCGCGCACCGAATCCGGCCAAAGATCGGCGACGTTGAAGATTAGCCGCGCACCGAAGAGACGGGCGAAGATCCATCCGGGAAGGCTGAGAAAGAGCGGCGGCGACTCGACGAAAATCGCGTCCGGGCGCTTCGCGCGCATCAACCCGATGAGGCACGAGAGCGTGAACGAAAGATAGCTCGCCATGCGGCGCACGCCCGTTCCGGTAGCGGCGAAGACCCACGACCGGTGAACCGTGATACCGTCCATCGACTCGCGCACGTAGAGGCGCCCGCGATACCCCGGAAAGGTGCGCTCGGCGAGATGGTGCGGCATCGCCGTGACCACTTCGACCGCATGCCCTCGAACGCGCAACTCGCGTGCGATCGCCGCGAGACGCGCCTGTGGAGCCCCGATCTCCGGCGCGAAGTACTGTGTGAGGATCAGGAGCCGCACGACTGCAGGACTCGCTCGGACGCGTCACATCGCAGGAGCGCTTCCACGATCCGATGCGCGCTCGCACCCGTGCCGAACGGCGAGATCGCGTGCAACGGGCGCGCCCGCAGCGCTGCTCTCGCGATCCGTCCCGGGTCGCCGTCGACGAGCACGTTCCAGTCGTGCTCCAGCGTCTCGGGCCACTCGGTGCGATCGCGCAGCGTCACGCACGGCGTGCCGACGGCGAGCGCCTCTTTTTGCATGCCGCCCGAGTCGGTGACGACCGCCCTGGCGTCGCGCTGCAGCGCGAGGCAGTCGCGGTAGCCGAGCGGTTCGCACGTAACGATGCGGTCACCGCGTCCGACGCCGAGCATCTCCGCGAGCGGCCGCGTGCGCGGATGCACCGGAAAAACGATCGGCAGACCGATGCGCCGGAGACCATCGAGCAGGAGCGCGAAGCGAGCCGCGTCCGCCGTGTTTGCCGCTCGATGAATCGTCGCGAGGACGTAGCCGCGAGGGCGCAGGCCGAAGCGCTCGAGCACGGCCGGACGCAACGGCAGTTCGCGTAGGGTCGCGATCGCGAGGTCGACCATGAGATCGCCGACGACCTCAACCGTCTGCTCGATGCCCTCGCTGCGTAGTTGAGCCGCGGCGCGCGCGGTCGGGGCGAGCAAGAGATCGGCGACGCGATCGGCGACGAGACGGTTTTGCTCCTCGGGCATCCGCAGATCGAAGCAGCGCAGCCCCGCCTCGACGTGCGCGAGCGGAAGCTCGAGCTTTGCGGCGGCGAGTGCCCCGGCGAGCGTGCTCGTGGTATCGCCGTACACGAGCACGAAGCTCGGCGAGAGTTCGTGCAGCACCGGTTCGAGTCGCAAGAGCATCTCACCCAATTGGTGCAGGGGCGACGATGAGCCGACGCCGAGATTCGCATACGGCTGCGGCAGCCCGAATTCGGCGAAGAACGAGGCGCTCATGGCGTTGTCGTGATGTTGGCCCGTGTGCACGAGCGATTCCACGATCCCACGGGCGGCAAAGGCCCGCGAGAGCAAGGCCGCCTTGACGAACTGCGGTCGCGCGCCGACGATACTGACGACGCGCATCGTCACAGTGCGACGAGCGCCAACGACGCGCGCAAGAGTTCGCTCACCCGGCGCCGCTGCTCGTCGCTCAACTCCGGATACATCGGCAACGACAGCACCTCGCGTGCGGCGAACTCCGCATGCGGGAAGTCGCCCGCGCGATGGCCGAGGGCCGCGTGCACGCGCTGCAGATGCAACGGCACGGGATAATACACCATACTCTGGATCCCATGCTCGCCGAGCCTGCGTTGAACGGCGTCGCGGTCGGGAAGACGGACCGTGTACTGATGATAGACGTGCCGATAGCGCTCGGGTTCGAACGGCGTCACGAGCGCATCCCGCAGCGCGGCGTCGTACCCCCGCGCATGCAGGCGTCGAAGATCGAGCCACGATTCGAGGTGGGGCAGCTTGACGCGAAGGATGGCGGCCTGCACTTCGTCGAGGCGACTGTTGACGCCGAGTTCTTCGTGGTGATACTTGACGCGGCCGCCGTGCGCGCGCAGGCTGCGTACGCGATCGGCGAGATCGGGCCGCGACGTCACGATCATACCGCCGTCTCCGTACGCGCCCAAGTTCTTGGACGGAAAGAAGCTCAGTGCTCCGAACTCCCCGAACGTTCCGACTCTGCGCCCGTCGATCGAGGCGCCGATCGCCTGCGCGCAATCCTCCACGACCGCGAGCCCATACCGTTCGGCGATGCGGCAGATCTCCGGCATCGGCGCCGGCAATCCGTAGAGGTGCACGGGAAGGATCGCTCGCGTGCGCGGGCCGATCGCGTTCTCGATCGCCTCGGGCGAGATGGTAAAACGCTGCGGATCGATGTCGGCAAAGACCGGTTTTGCGCCGACGAGACCGATCGCTTCGCTGCTCGCGATGAAGGTGAACGGCGAGGTGATGACCTCATCGCCGGGCCCGATATCGAGCGCGCGCAAAGCGAGGTGCAGCGCGTCGGTTCCCGAGTTGACGCCGACGGCGTAGCGCGCGCCAAGATAGGCTGCCACTTCGTTCTCGAGCGCGTGAACGTTCGGTCCGTTGATGTATTGGCCGTGCGCGAAGACGTCGCAGACGGCGGCATCGATCCGGCGCTTTAAGAAGCGATACTGCTCGGTTACGTCACAGATCGGGATCATGCGAACCTCCGGACCACGCCGTCGACGCGCCGGTAGCGCCGCCCGCATGGGGCACACTCAGCGTCCTCCTCGGCGAACGCGAGCTTCACGCCGCATTCGCAGGCATATCCCTTAATCCGGGCCGGATTGCCGTACACCATCGCGTAGTCCGGCACGTCGCGCGTGACGACCGAGCCTGCCCCGACGAAGCAGTAGGCACCGAGCTCGTTCCCGCAGACGATCGTCGCGTTCGCACCGATCGTCGCGCCGTGGCGAACCAGCGTCGGCTGATAGTACGAGGCTCCGCGGCGCGGCGTACCCGAACGCGGCGTACCCACGTTCGTAAAGACCATGCTCGGACCGCAGAAAACCTCATCTTCGAGCGTGACGCCTTCGTAGATCGAGACGTTGTTCTGCACTTTGACGCGATCGCCGATACGAACGTTGGCGGCGATCACGACGTTCTGACCGATGGTGCAGTCGCTTCCGATGCGAGCGCCCGCCATCACGTGCGAGAAGTGCCAGATCTTGGTGCCCGCTCCGATCTGTGCGCCGTCGTCCACGTACGAGGACGGATGCACGAATGCGGCCGTTTGCCGATGCTCGAGAACGCTCATAACAAGGCCTCCGCGGGGATCACGTGACGGCTCGCGTTCGCGCGCTCGAGCGCCGCGAGCACGGCGACGACGCGCGCGCCTTCATCGCCCTCGGTCGGCGGCGGCTCTCCGGTTGCGAGCGCGCGGCCGAACGCGGCAAACTCCGCGCGCAAGGGTTCGATCGCCTCGAACGCGATCGGATGCGCTTCTTCTCGCCACAGCTCCGGGGTGCCGTGGGCGTCGAGGGCGCTCCCGCACGGCGTGATCGTGAGCGTGGCCTCCCCCGGCGCGTCGCTGAAGCGCAGCACGCCGGTCGAGCCGAAAAGATCGAGGACCGCGCGCTTGTTCGGGTCGAGCCAATTCACCTCGACGTGCGCGCTGCGGCCTCCCTCGAACGCCAGATCGGCGTAGGCGATGTCGGCGATCTCGGGACGCACGAAGGCATGCATCGTACCGCTCACTGCCGCCGGGTCGTCGCCGAGAAACGCGAGCACGAGCGCGATCGCGTGCGGTGCGAGGCTCCACCAGACGTTCTCGTTCGCACGAAGGCGCCCGAACGCCACGCGCTGCGCCCGCACGTGACGCAACGTGCCGATGGCTCCCGACGCGATCAACGCGTGCGCGCGTACGACCGCCGGATGGTATCGCAAGAGATGCCCGGTGACGAGCATTCGGCCACCCGCGCGTGCGGCATGAGTGACCGTCCAGGCGTCCTCGACGTGCAGCGCGAGGGGCTTTTCGACGAACACGTGCTTTCCCGCGGCGATCGCCTCGAGCGCCAGCTCGACGTGCGTCGCCGGCGGCGTCGCGATTGCCACGCCGTCGATATCCGAGGCGAAGATCGCCGCCGGATCGCGCACGATCGGCACGTGCGGGTACTGCGTGGCGACCCGCTCGCGAGCGCCGGCGTCGCTCTCGCACACGCACGCGAGCATGCCGAGCTCGGCGCAGACGCGCACGACCTTCGCTCCCCAGTACCCCGCGCCGATGACGCCGATGCGCGGAACCTTCGTGCGTTTCACAGCAGCACGACGTTCCCGCGCCCCTCGCGTACGTCGCGGGTGGCGTTGCGCGTATCGATGACCAACCGGGCCGCGTCACAGACGCGCGCGTAGTCGATCGCGCGGTGATCGGTCAAGATCAGCACCGCATCGGCACGTTCGAGCACCTCACGCGAGAGCGGGATCGAATGCCAGAGCGCCCCCCGTTCGTCGGTGAAGCTCGGCACGTGAGGGTCGTGGTAATCGACGCGCACGCCGTCGCGCGCGAGCAGCTCGATCACCTTGAGCGCGGGCGACTCGCGCCAGTCTTCGATGTCGCGCTTGTAGGCGACGCCGAGGACGAAGACGCCGCTTCCCTTCAGCGCTCGTCCGTTTTCGTTGAGCGCTCGGATCAACTTTTCGCGTACGAAATACGGCATGTTCCAATTGATCTCACCGGCGAGTTCGATGAAGCGCACGTTCATGTCGTACTCGCGCGCCTTCCAGGCGAGATAGAACGGATCGAGCGGAATGCAGTGCCCACCGACACCCGGACCCGGATCGAAGCGCATGATGCCGAAGGGCTTGGTCGCCGCCGCGTCGAGCACGTCCCACACGCTGATGCCAAGCCGGTCGCAGAGCAGCGCCATCTCGTTGACGAGCGCGATATTGACCGCGCGAAAGGTGTTTTCGAAGACCTTCGTCATCTCGGCAACCCGTGGCGACGTGACCGGAATCACCTGCGCGATGGTCTGCGCGTAGAACGTCGTCGCGACGTCCAGACACGCCGCGGTTACGCCGCCGACGACCTTGCTCGTGTTCTTCGTCGTGTAGCGCGCGTTGCCCGGATCCACGCGCTCCGGCGAGAACGCGAGAAAAAAATCTTCACCGACCTCCAGGCCCGAACGCGCGAGGACGCCGAGCAAGACGTCCTCGGTGGTCCCGGGGTAGGTCGTGCTCTCGAGACAGATCAGTTGCCCGGGCCGCAACGCCTGAGCGACCTCGCCGGCGACGGCGCGGATGAACGAGATATCCGGCTCTTTGTTCGCCGTAAGCGGCGTAGGCACGCAGATCACGATGCAGTCGCAGCTTCCGAGGCTCGAAAAATCGCTCGATGCATCCAAGCGTCCTTCTTCGACGCACGCGGCGAGTTCGCGATCGTCGACATCGCGAATATAGTTCAGGCCCTGACGAATCTGATCCACGCGGATCGGATTGCGGTCGTAGCCGGTGACGTGAAAGCCTACCTTCGCCTTCTCTACCGCGAGCGGGAGGCCGACGTAGCCGATACCGATGACGCCGACGAGGGCGCTCTTGTCGTGGATCTTCTTCTTTAGCGCGCTCGCGCGCAGCGAGGATGCTTCGAGTAGTTTCACGTCACGAATTCGCCTCGATTGGGGTGAGTGTGTAGCGTGCGATCGTTCCGCGCTCGACGGGAGCGGTCGGAACGCTCGGAGCCGGTTCGCTCGCCAGAGCCGGTGTATATTCGGGCACGAAAGCGCGCAGGATCGCGATGCAGGCCGCGACGTCGCTCGCGCGTATCGCGACGCGGAGTGCCTCGACGGCATCGCAGAGCTTGGCGTAGTCGCGTCGCTCTTGCTTGGCGATGAAGAGGCGCTCGTGGCTCGTTCGCGTGAAGCCTTCGCCGCTGGTCAGGATCTCTTCGAACAGTTTTTCGCCGGGACGTATTCCCGATTCCACGATCGCGATATCGCGATGCGGCTCGTATCCCGAGAGTCGAATCACCTGTTCGGCGAGGTCCACGATGCGTACGGGCGAGCCCATGTCGAGCACGAACACCTCGCCATCGAGGCCCATGGACATCGCCTGCAGCACGAGCGAGACCGCCTCGGGAATGGTCATGAAGTAGCGCACCATTTCGCGATGGGTGATCGTGAGCGGCCCGCCGGCTTGGACCTGCGCTTTGAAGATCGGCACGACGCTGCCGCGGCTCCCCAGCACGTTTCCAAAGCGAACCGACACGAACTCCGTCGCGGAGCCGCCTGCGAACGATTGACAGATCAGCTCGGCCATACGCTTGGTCGCGCCCATGACGCTCGTCGGGTTGACCGCTTTATCGCTCGAGAGCAGGACGAACTTGGCGGCTCCCGCGGCGGCTGCGGCGAGGGCCACGACCTTGGTGCCGAGGACGTTGTTGCGTATGGCCTCGCAGACGTTCTCTTCGACGATCGGCACGTGCTTGTGCGCGGCCGCGTGCAGGACGACGCGCGGATGATACGCGGTGAATACGGCGCGAATCGCGCTCGCGTCGGCGACGTCGGCGAGCACGATGCGCGTGTGGTCGAAGTGGTAGCGTTCGCGTAACTCGCGTTCGATCGTAAAGAGGCTGTTCTCGCCGTGTCCGAGCAGCAGCAGCATCTTCGGTTCGAAAGTCGCGATCTGCCGACAGATCTCGCTCCCGATGGATCCGCCCGCCCCGGTCACCAGCACGACCTGATCTTCCAAATGCGGGCGGATACCCGCGGTATCGATCACGACGGGCTCGCGTTCGAGCACGTCTTCCAAGCGCAGATCCTGCGCGCGCGCGACGCGCACGCGCTCGCTCAGCAGATCGGAGGCTTCGGGAACGACGATGACGTGCGGCCGCGTCGTCTCGGGGAGCGCGAGGCAGCGCTCCTTGATCTGATTGATGAGCGGCAGCGGAGCGGCCGAGATGGCGACGACCACGAGTTCGACGCCGTGACGCTCGACGAGCTCCGGCAACTGCGCCACGTGGCCGAGCACGCGCACCCCGGCGACCCGCCGCTCGGAATGGCCGTCGTCTACGCACCCCACGACGACGAACGGCATCGTGCGATCCTCCAGGATCGCCTTCGCAACGCTGTGCGCGGCGAATCCGTGGCCGACGATCAGCACGCGTTTGGCGTTCTGACGGCGACCGATCCACCAGGTGCGCAATTGCACGAGCGCGATGCGCGGAATCATGCGCAGCACGAACGCGCTCATCGCGGCGATCGCGACGATTCGCCCCGAAGCGTGCGTCAGCGGCGTGGGAATCTGTTCGAAGACGAGCGCGAGGAGCGCGCCCGCGAGAGTCCCGACGAAGAGCCGTACGACGTCGTGGAAATCGAACGTGCGAGCGCTTTCATACCGAATCTGCGCGTAGCTTCCCGCCAGCAGCAAGAGCGCGCCGATGATGGCGAGTTCGCGCGGCGAGGTCGTATGCAGGTTCCCGATCGCCGGTGCGAGCGCCACGGCCGCCGCGACCAGGACGCAGTCGGTCGCGAACAACACGCCTCGTAGGAGCGGCCGTATGCCGCGAGCGCCCGAGATCGGCTTCATTCCGTACTCATCGTACGAGGCACGCTTGCCGGAGGGCGAGATTCACGACGCTCAATCATAGTTGGGGCGGACGGCCCCCGTGAGAGAGGCAAAAAAACCGGCCGCAAGCTGGTGCTCGCGGCCGGTTCTCATCTGGTTTGGGAGCGAAGGCGCGCTAGGCGGGTTCCTTCTTCTGCTCCTGATAGATCAGCGTCGGCGGATCTTTCTTCTCGATGACGTCTTTGTTGATGATGCACTTCTTGACGCCTTGCAGCGACGGCAAATCGTACATCACGTCGAGCATCGTCTCTTCGAGGATCGAGCGCAGACCGCGCGCGCCGGTCTTTCGGCTCTGCGCCTTGGTCGCGATCGCGACGAGCGCGTCCTTGGTGAACTGCAGATCCACGCCGTCCATGTTCATGATCTTCTGGAATTGGCGCACGAGCGCGTTGCGCGGCTCGGTGAGGATGCGGCGCAGCGCGAGTTCGTCGAGCGCGTCGAGCGTCACCACGATCGGCAGGCGTCCGATGAACTCAGGGATCAGGCCGAACTTCAGCAGATCCTCGGGCATGAGCGCCTGCAGCAACTTGCTCGAACGGCCGTCCTGCTTACCCTCCGGCGTCGCGCGGAAGCCCATGTTGTTCGCGCTCACGCGCGACTCGATGATCCGCTCGAGGCCGTCGAAGGCACCACCGCAGATAAAGAGCACGTTGGTCGTGTCGATCTGGATGAACTCTTGGTGCGGATGCTTGCGCCCGCCCTGCGGCGGAACGTTTGCGGTCGTTCCTTCGAGAATCTTGAGCAGCGCTTGCTGCACGCCCTCGCCCGAGACGTCGCGCGTGATCGACGGATTCTCGCTCTTACGCGCGATCTTATCGATCTCGTCGATGTAGACGATGCCCTTTTCGGCGCGCTTGACGTCGTAATCCGCGGCTTGAATCAGCTTGAGCAGAATGTTCTCGACGTCTTCGCCGACGTAGCCCGCCTCGGTGAGCGAGGTGGCATCGGCCATGGCGAGCGGTACGTCGAGAATCTTCGCCAACGTCTGCGCGAGGTAGGTCTTGCCCGATCCGGTCGGACCCACGAGCAGGATGTTGGATTTCTGCAGCTCGACGTCGTCGGCCGTGCCGCCGGCGTTGATGCGCTTGTAGTGGTTATATACCGCGACCGCGAGCGACTTTTTGGCGCGCTCTTGACCGATCACATACTGGTTGAGGATGTGATTGATCTCTTTCGGTTTTGGGATATTGCGTAGGCGGAGGTTCTCGTCGACGTTCTTATAGAGCTCTTCTTCGATGATCTCGTTGCAGAGCTCGATGCATTCGTCGCAGATGTATACGCCCGGACCGGCGATCAACTTGCGCACCTGCTCCTGCGATTTGCCGCAGAAGCTGCACTTTAGTTGACCCTTCTCGTCTCCGAAACGGAACATGAGTCGCGGGCGTCCTCCTCGGCTTTAAGCCGGCGTCGGCAAGGCTCCACGGTCTTCGATGACGTGATCGATAATCCCGTAGTCCTTGGCCTCTTGCGAGGTCATATAGTAATCGCGGTCGATATCCTTGAGGATCTGCTCGAGCGACTTTTTGGTCGTGTTTTCGTAGATGTGGGCGATCGTCTGCCGGGTCGCGATCAAGTCGCGGGCCGCGATCTCCACGTCGGTCGCCTGGCCGCCGATCTGGGAGACCCAGGGCTGGTGGATCAGGATCTTGGAGTGGGGCAGGGAGTAGCGCTTACCGGCGGCTCCGCCGGTGAGCAGAACCGAGCCCATCGAAGCAGCCATGCCCATGCAGATCGTGGCGACGTCCGGCTTGATAAAGCGCATGGCGTCGTAGATCGCGAGCCCGGCCGTAACGCTGCCGCCCGGCGAGTTGATGTACATGTCGATGTCTTTGTCGGGATCTTCCTTTTCGAGGAAGAGCAGCTGGGCGATCACGAGGTTCGCCAAGTGATCGTCGATCGGACCGCCGACGAAAACGATACGGTCTTTCAACAGGCGCGAGTAGATGTCGTACGCGCGTTCGCCGCGTGCGCTCTGCTCGACCACCATTGGAACCAGATGACCCATGTGTTCTTGCTCTCCAGACGTGTGCCGACGTTCGTATATGCGTTAACTACGGTCGAAGGTACGGAGTTGCTTCGCGCCGCTCCTACTTTGCCTTCGCGTCGGCGACCTTGGCGTTATCCACCAGGAAGTCGAGCGTCTTGTTCCGGACGATGCCGCTCATCATCGAGAGGACGTTGTTGCCGAGGGCTTGGCGGATACGTTCGACCGGCTGACCGTACTGGCGCGCGAGCGACTCGAGCTCCGCGGTGACGTCGGCGGGCGTCGCGACGATATTCTCGAGCTTGGCGATCGCCTCGATGACGAGCGTGCCCTTCACGCGGATCTCGGCGTCGGCGCGGTACTCCGCGCGCAACTCGTCTTCGGTCTTGCCGCTCTCTTTGAGGTAATCTTCGAAGCTGATGCCCGCGCGCGCGACCTGCGAGGTCGCGTCGTTCACCATGTGATCGACTTCGCGCGCGACCATCGTTTCGGGCAGCGGAATCTCGTGCGCGTCGACGAGCTTCTGCATCACCGCGTCGCTGATGGCGCGGCGGCGTCGGCCGGTTGCGATCGCCTCGAGACGCGCGCGCACGTCCGCGCGCAGGGCCTCGACGGTCTCGTTCTCCGAGATCGCCTTGGCGAATTCGTCGTCGATCGCCGGGAGCTCGTAGCTCTTGACGTCGTGCAGCGTGATCGTGAAGACTGCGGTCTTGCCGGCGAGCTCTTGCTGGCCGTACTCCTGCGGAAAGACCGCCTCGACGTCGCGCGTCTCGCCCGGCACCATGCCGACGATTCCGCTCGCGAAGCCCGGGATGAAGCGGTTCTCGTCGAGCTCGGCCATCTGGCCCTCGGCGGTGCCGCCGTCGAACGCGACGCCGTCGATCTTGCCCGCGAAGTCCATGGTAACCACATCACCGAGGGCGGCAGCGCGCTCCACGGGAACGAGCGTCGCTCGCTCCTTCGCGAGCGCTTCGAGGCTGCGCTCCACGTCTTCGTCGCCGATCGCGACCGGCTCGACCTCGACCTCAACGCCCTTGTACGCGGCGAGCGTGAACTCGGGGCGCACCTCGACCGTCGCCTTGAGGCGCGTCGGCTGGCCGTCTTCTTCGGGGAGCAGTTCCATCTTCGGGCGGTCCACCGGGTCCAGGTCGTGCTCGCGGCACGCCTTGGCGTAGACGTCGGGCACGACATCGTCCATCGCCTCGTTGGTGATGGCGGCCGAGCCGTAGGTCTGCTCGAAGACCTTGCGCGGCACTTTGCCCGCGCGGAAGCCCGGCAGCTTCACGTTCTTCGAGAGGCGCCGGAACGCACGATCCTCGGCGGCGGCGAGTTCGTCGGCGGAGATGGGGATGACGAGTTCGACCTGCGTGGGCGCGAGGCGATTCAGCGTCGAGGTGCTCACGGAACAGCTTCCTTACGGGGCGCGGGGAGACAAAAAATGACAAGGGGCGCTTCGGCGCTGTCGCGCCGGCGCCCCTCACCAGACATGGAGCGGAAGACGAGATTCGAACTCGCGACCCTCGCCTTGGCAAGGCGATGCTCTACCACTGAGCTACTTCCGCGTAACCACTCACCGATTTATACGGGTCCCGAACGCGTCGGGCTACCGCAAATGTCGCCGGAGACCTGGGCAAGCAGAGACTCGAACTCTGACGGGTTGCCCCACTGGAACCTAAATCCAGCGCGTCTACCAGTTCCGCCACATGCCCGCGTAGCCGGTTCTCCGCGCAAGGCGGCCGAGCGACCACGATAAATAGCACGCGGCCCGTCCATTTCCTCCTGACCTCACGGTTCGTCGAGAAAGGTTCCGCTCTGTCCGAGCGGCGCACGCAGCGGCATGCGCACGACCTCGCGCACGTGCTCGAATCGCACCTCCGCGCGCTCGTAGATCTCCCCGCCCGCCCGAATCGGCGCGTCGGCATCCTCGCGCGCGATGTAATGCGCGCCGCCGAGATCGGCGAAGCGAATCGTCCACGGAACCGTCGTTCCGGGCCCATTCGCGAAGTTCAGCGCCTCGACGATCTTCCACGTGGCAAAGCTTGCTTGGTCGACCCAAAGCTCGCGCAGGCGCAGATGCCGCGGATCGCGCATCGGGCGCAAGCGCAGGTGATAGCACGCGTGTCCGGCGACTTCGTCGCTGCCGAGGAGCGTCACCGTATAGTCGTGATGCGATGCGGATTCGAAGGCGATCTCCGGCAGCTCCGACGCTCGCGGCGTCGGTGTCGCGCGCTCGCGCGGATTCGGGTCGTGAAAATCGGCACGGATCTCGCGCACGAGCGCCGCGGAATCGAACGGTGTCGGGCTCGGCGCCGGGACGAAGCCCGACATGCCGAACGAGTACGTCGGCGCCAGGCGCGGAACCCCGAGAAAATCGACCGGCGGCAGCGGCTTACCGACGCGAAGAAAGAGCAGCGCGAGGTTCACGCCCGTGGGTTTGACGGGATGCGCGAGTTCGTAGTCGCTGACCGGATCGACGCGCACGACGCCACGCCGCGCGTCGTACGCGGAGCGATAGCGCTCGACGCGCTCCTTGCCGCCTTCGGTGACGGCGACCGCCACATCGTACGCAATCTGCGGCGGATAGCGATTTTCGCGCCACGCCGAGCGCGCCTGCGCGTAGATCGAATAGGGATCCGGACTCGCATCCGAGCGCGTAGCATAGGGCGCGAGGAGCGCACCGAGCGTGCCGAGCGTGAGTATCCAACGTCGCATCACGAGCATGTACGTTCGAAACCGCGCAGTGTTTCCCACGCGAAACGCACGAAGCCCGCGAGCCGGTGGGACGTCGCGGGCTTCGGAAGGCTGGTGCACCGCCAGGGACTCGAACCCCGAACCAATTGATTAAGAGTCAACTGCTCTACCATTGAGCTAGCGGTGCGCTCGGCACCGTTGTTTCTCGATTCGGGGTCGCGTGCCTGCTACTTTTTGACGAGCGGGTTGAGGTCGGCGAAGGCACCGTTCGGGTTCGCGACGGTCCAGATCGCGAGATCCCATGCCTCCGGATGGTACATCGCCCAGCGCAGCGTGGCGCCCTTGGGCAGATCGCCGTCCGCGCGTAGCGCCGCGGCGCTCGGGTGCGCCGTGCGGAGGTTCGGCTTCGCACGCGCGCCGGCCAACACCACTTTGCCGCCGAGCTCGTAGGCGAAGTGCACGTGCTCGTGGATCCGGCTCCAACGCGTCGATGCCACCGGAAAGAGCGCGGGCGGCTTCGGATACTGCTTCGTCGGCAGTTCGTAGTCGGTGCCCACCAGTCGCCCGCTGCGGTCGTACCACAAGAAGTTCGGATGCGCGAGCGAGACGTGCGCGAAGTCCATGTTCGTAAGGTCGTAGGTCCCGTCGGCGCCGATCTTCGTCGAGAGCGCCATGTAGCCCGACCGTTCCGCCGCGGCGCGCGTGGGATAGGATGCAGTGAGGGTCTGCGCGACCCGCGCGACAAAGGCCGCCTCGGTCGCCGTGGGCTTGGGGGGAGCGGTCGTTCCGAGAAGCGCGAGCGTTGCGCACGCGGCAAGCATCGCGGCGGGCATGAAACGTCGAACGAGCATCGGCATCACCACCGTTAGAAAAGGAAAGAGGCGGCAACTTCGACCGCCTCTTCCGCAAACCTGGTGCACCGCCAGGGACTCGAACCCCGAACCAATTGATTAAGAGTCAACTGCTCTACCATTGAGCTAGCGGTGCACGTGCGCCCTCTGGGACTCGAACCCAGGACCAACGGATTAAAAGTCCGCTGCTCTACCGACTGAGCTAAAGGCGCG
>JAGWSR010000073.1 GCA_028869385.1 bacterium | reverse complement strand
CGCGACGTGGTGATCGATCTGATCGGCTATCGCCGTTTCGGTCACAACGAGCAGGACGAGCCCGCGTACACGCAGCCGCTGATGTACGACAAGATCAAGTCGCATCCCACGGCGCGCGAACTCTTCGCAAACAAGCTGATCGCGCAGGGCGTCGTCACCGCGGACGCGGCAAACGAGATGATCGCCGACTCCACCGCGCGCCTGCAAGAAGCGTATAAGAACATCAAGGCCGCGCACGGCAAGGGCATGATCGAGAAGATCAGCGCGTCGGCGCCGCTGCCGACCGCGACGCTCGCGCCGATCGACAAGGCGCAACTGCTCAAGTGGAGCGAGGATCTCGTCTCGCTGCCGCAGGGCTTCGCGATCAACAAAAAGCTCACCACGCAGTTCGAACGCCGCAAGGCGGTGATCGCCGAGAAGGGCCTCGTGGATTGGGGCATGGCCGAAGGCCTCGCGTTCGCGTCGCTGCTCGCGTCGGGCGTGCCGATTCGTATCTCGGGTCAGGATACCGAGCGCGGTACGTTCAGCCATCGCCACGCGCTGCTGCACGATCCGAGTTCGGATGCCGAGTACGTGCCGCTGCAGCATCTCGCGGAGGCGCAGGCGAGCTTCGAAATCCACAATAGCCCGCTCTCGGAGTACGCGTGCCTCGGGTTCGAGTACGGCTATGCCGTCGCGGTGCCGAAGGCGCTCGTGCTGTGGGAGGCGCAGTTCGGCGACTTCGTCAACGGCGCGCAGATCATCATCGATCAGTTCATCGCCGCGGGCCAGGCGAAGTGGGGGCAGACATCGCGTCTGACGCTGCTGCTGCCGCACGGCTACGAAGGCCAGGGACCGGAGCATTCGAGCGCGCGGCTCGAACGCTTCCTCCAACTCGCCGCGGAGAACAACCTGCGCGTCGCCTATCCGTCGAACGCGGGCAATTACTTCCACCTATTGCGCATGCACGCGAGCACGCCGACGCCGGTGCCGCTCATCGTGATGACGCCGAAGTCGCTCTTGCGCGCGGAGACCGCCGCGGGCTCGATCGACGACATGGCGACCGGCACGTTCAAGCCGGTGATCGACGATCCGAACGTCGGCGACAAGAAGAAGATCGAGCGCGTGCTGCTCTGCACGGGTAAGATCTACTACGACCTGATCGCGTCGGAACTCTACCCGAAGATGAAGAAGACGGCGATCGTGCGCATCGAGCAGCTTTCGCCCATGCCGGGAGCCGAGATGAACGCGGTGCTCGAGACCTACCCGAATCTCAAGTCGCTCGTCTGGGTGCAAGAAGAGCCGAAGAACATGGGCGCTCGCGCCTACGTGCGTCGCCGTCTGCTCGAGAAGCTCTCGAAGCCGCTCGACATCGGCTACGCGGGTCGCGGCTACCGTGCTTCGCCGTCGGAAGGCTATCCGGGCGCGCACGCGGTCGAGCAAGAGCGCGTCATCACGATGGCCCTCACTGAGTGAGCGAGCAGCGCAAGAAGACGGTACTGCAGGTGGGTGCCGCATGCTGCTTCACAGCGCTCGCGGTGCTGCATCTCTTCACGCGCAATGCAACTCACGGCGAAGAACGCCTGCTCACGATCGGCTTCTTCGGCGTCGCGATGCTCTATTGGGTGCTCGCGATTCGCTCGATCCGCTCGCGCGGACCCTATGGCTAAAGAACGCGCGGCGATCGGCGAAGCCTTGATGCGCAAGGTTGACGGCGATCGCGTGACCGACAACCTGCTCGCCGCGTACGCCGAGATCGCTCCGGAGTTCTCGCGCTATCTGCTCGAGTTCGCGTTCGGGGAGATTTACGCGCGCGAGGGCGATCTTAAACAGCGCGAGCTCGTCGCGATCGCGTCGCTCGCCACGATGGGCGGCTGCGACGCGCAACTGGAGACGCACGTCCACGGCGCCTTCAACGTCGGCCTCACGAAAGCCGAGATCGTCGAAGCCGTGATGACGCTCATCCCGTACATCGGTTTCCCGAAAGCCCTCAACGCGATGGCCGTCGTCAAGCGCGTCGTGGAGAAGAGGAGCGCGGCCGGATGAAGCGCCTTGTCGCTCTTCTGGTACCGTGCCTTCTCGCGTCGCGGGCTGCGGCTCAGGCGGAACCCTTAGCGGCATGTGGGGGTGATTTCAAATTTCACTACGAGACGACGATGGCTTCTGTGTCGATCAAGCGCGGCGGACACTGGGAAACGACGCTGCGAAGCATCATGGCCGTCGCTCCCATCGTGCGGGGCGATTCGAGGAAGCCGCTCGCGTGGATCGTGCTCGACGAGCGTGGCGAACGTTGGCTTGCGACCGATGCGCGCACGCCGCGAGACCTGTTGGCGTCCGGCTACTCTCCGAATGTGGATTTTCACAGCTATCCAAACGTGTTGATTCACTTCACGTTGATGCGTGGGGAGTTGCCGCGCACGTACAATGTCATCAGTTGCAGCGATGTAAACGGTACGTAGCACTGCGCCCTTCGACAGGCTCAGGGTGACACGGGGGCAGTGACACGAAAGAAAGGGAGTCGGCGATGCTGCCGACTCCCTTTTGCGATGGGTTTCGCGGGTGGTGTTACTCCATGAGTTTCATCGTGAAGTAGGTCCACTCGAGTGCGGAGGTGTGCGCGGCTTCCTTCGGGTTGGCACCCGCGCCGTGGCCGCCTTCGGTCACTTCGTAGAAGAGGTACGGCACGTGCATCGCCGCGAGTTTGGCGGCGAATTTGCGTGCGTGCTGCGGGCCCACGCGATCGTCCTTCGTCGTCGTCCAGATGAACGGCTCCGGATAGGCGACGCCGGCGCGTAGGTTGTTGTACGGCGAGATCTTCGCGAGGAAGGCGCGCTGCACGGGATTGGTTACGCTCCCGTACTCGCCGACCCACGACGCGCCCGCGTCGATCTTCTCGAAGCGCAGCATGTCGAGCAGCGGCACTTGAATGTCCACCGCGTTCCATTCGTTCGGATGCTCGGTGAACTCGACGCCCATCAAAAGTCCGCCGTTCGAACCGCCTTGGATTCCCAAGCGGCGCGGGCTCGTGATCTTGCGCGCGATCAGATCCTGCGCGACGGCGTAGAAGTCGTCGTAGGCACGCTGACGATGCACGGTCATCGCGGCCTCGTGCCACGCGGGGCCGAACTCGCCGCCACCGCGGATGTTGGCGAGCACGTACACGCCGCCGCGCTGCAGCCACAGTTTGCCGAGCGTCCCCGAGTACGTCGGCGTGAGCGAGACTTGGAAGCCGCCGTACGCGTAGAGCACGGTCGGGTTTGCGCCGTCGAGCTTCATGTGCTTGGGATGCACGATGAAGTAGGGCACCTTGGTGCCGTCCTTCGAGGTCGCTTCGTGCTGCTCCACGACGTCGTTCGAGGCGTCGAACTGCGCGGGGAGCGATTTCGCGACCGCGAGTGTGTCGGTGGTCGCGTCGAGCGACCAGAGCGTCGTCGGCGTGAGGAAACCGGTGACGGCGAGATATGCACGCTCGTTGTGCAGGCTCGAGTCGGCGATCTCGATCGTCGAGTCGTCGGGAAGGGCGAGATGCTTCGCGCTCCACGACCCGTCGGCGTTCGGCGTGTACACGAACGCGCGTCCGCGCACGTTGTCGTAGATCGTCACGAGCAGCTTCGACTTCGTCGCGGAGACGCCGTCAACCGATTGGCGCGGGCCGGGTGCGAAGATCAGCGTCGGCGCGAGATGCGTCGGATCGGCTTGAAGCGCCGTCGCGTCGAGCGCGACGAGTGAGCCTTGCGTGAAGCGCTTGCCGTTCACGTTCCAATCTTGATTGAGCGAGACGATGACCTTGCCGTCCACCATCCCGTCGAGCGCGACCTTCTCCGGAAGCGCGACGGGCTTCACGCCCGCGTCGGTTACGAGAAAGTACTTTGCGGTGAAGAACGTCACGCCGCGGTCAATCATCGTGAGGCGATGGCCGTCACCGTCGCGCAGGGTGAAGGCTTGCACGGAGACGTCGCTCGGCTCGCCTTTGAAGACTTCGGTCGCGCTCGAGAGCGGCTCGCCGCGCTTGAGGCTGCGGATGTCGTACGCGTAGCCCGACTTGGTGAGCTCGCCGGGCATCCACGGGCGCGAGACGAGCAGCGTGTTGCTATCGAGCCACGTCGCGTCTTGCTTGGCGCGCGGCAGCTCGAAGCCGCCTTTGACGAATTGCGAGCTCTTGAGGTCGAACTCGCGATAGGTCGCGGCGTCTTCGCCGCCGTTGGAGAGCTGGATCAGGCAATCCGACTCGTTGGCATCGTCGCACGACGCGCCGCGGAAGACGATGTGCGCGTTCTCTGATTTGCTGAGCGCGTCCATGTCGAGCACGGTCGTCCACTGCGGATGCGCGCTCTCGTAGCTCGCGACGGTGGTGCGGCGCCAGATGCCCTGCACGTGCGTGGCGTCTTGCCAGAAGTTGTAGATGGCGCCGTCGAGTTGCGAGGGATACGGAATGCGTCCCTTCGCATCCACGACCTTGAGCGCGTCGGCGTAGAGCGGTTTGAAGTGCGCGTCGCCTTCGAGCACGGGCAGCGTGCGCGCGTTCTGCGCGTGCACCCAGGCCATGGCGCGGGCGCCGGTCTGCGATTCGAGCCAGAGGAACGGGTCGCTGCCGTTCGGCCCGGTCGGCGGCGCTTTGGCCACCGTGGTTTGGTTGGCGCCGCCGGTCAGCGCGGCGACGGCGGGGATGCCGCGCGCTACGAGCGCGCACGCGGCGATCAGCGCCGCGATCCCCAAGGAACGAGTAAAGCGGGTCAATCGAGTCTCCTCCACGAGTACACGAAGTGCTAGTAGTTAGAACCGCGCGAACGGCATTCCCTTTGCACTCGAGGGGCGCGCCCCCAAGTGTCAGAATCTCGGCGCATGAGTGCATTTCGCGACAGCGCCCACCTCCGCGACGTCATCGGCGGATTCTTTCGCCAAGAGGCGGCGGTGGACGACCATATGTTTGCCGGAAGCGGCGTGATCATCGCGTACAAGCTGCGCGAGCCCGACGTGCGTTTCGTGCTCGACGCGAGTGTGAAACCCGCGCCCGGTAGAGCCTTCGAGATTTACCTGGACGATCCGCAGGCACCCGAAGCACAGGTCGAGATCAGCATGGACGCCGACACCTTCGACCAGCTTTACCGCGGTCAGGTGCAGGCGATGGCGCTGATGATGACCGGCAAGGCGAAGGCCAAGGGCGATATCACGATCGCGATGCGGATGCTACCCGCGATGGCGCGCGTGATTCCGCACTACAAAACCTATCGCGAGACGCATTAGGGCTTCGTCGTCCAGACGGCGCTCGAGATCTTCCATGCGCCGCCCGCGAGCTGGAACGTGTAGGTTTGCGTTCCGTACTCGGTGATCGTTTTGCCGCCGGCCGACTTGACGATCTCCACCGGCTGAATCAGGTAGGCGCGGACACCGCTGCGACGATACTCGCTCGGCGGTCGTGCCACGGCGTGCAGCGTCGCGTGCTTCGCGGCGATCGCGCGCTGTACGGCGTGCCACCACGCGACTCCGGCATCCGGGCCACGCCAGACGAACGGCGCATCTTCGTCGATCACGACGGCATCGTCGGTGAATTTCCCCGCGAGCTTCGTCGCGTCGTTCGCGTTGGCCGCGTCCACGATCGTACGCGCGAGCGCGACGATCGGCGCGGGCGGAGCGGCTTGCGGTGCAGCGCGCGCCGGCAGCGTGAGGAGTGCCAATGACGTGAGCGCGGCAACGAGAACCTTCATGCGAGTCTCCCTGTGCGAGGCTTAAGCGAAGCGTTCGAGGAGCTCGGCGATCGTGGGCGCGGCGACGAAGAGCGCGCGCGTGCTCGCGCGCAAAAACCCGTCGGCCTCCATGCGATCGTAGAGCGCGAGGAGGGGATCGTAGTACCCGGCGACGTTGAGCAGGCCGATCGGCTTGTCGTGAATCCGGAGTTGGCGCCAGGTGAGGATCTCGTGGAACTCGTCCATCGTGCCGAAGCCGCCCGGCAAGGCCACGAAGCCGTCGCTGAGGTCGGCCATCATGGCCTTGCGTTCGTGCATACTCTCGACCACGTGCAGCGCGGAGAGGCGGTCGTGGGCAACCTCGGCGGTCGCGAGGCCGCGCGGGATGACGCCGATGACCTCGCCGCCGTCGGCGAGCGCCGCATCGGCGACCGCGCCCATCAGGCCCACGCGGCCGCCGCCCTAGACCACGCCGTAGCCGGCGGCGACGATGGCGCGCGCGGTCTCCCGCGCGACATCGAGATGACGCGCGTCGGTACCGGGACGCGCGCCGCAGAAGACACAGATGCGTGGCATACTCTTCGAGCGTGTTACTGAGATGGCACGCGCCGCGCCTGCCGAAGAGCTAGCAACGATGCGCGACGATCGAGAACTCGTGTACTCCACCGAGACCGGCTATCAGGCGCCGCCGAAGCGG
>JAGWSR010000072.1 GCA_028869385.1 bacterium | reverse complement strand
TTCGGCCACACCTTTACGACCACGGGGTGGCTCGGCTGGACCGACGACGGGATGGGCGGGCGAACCGCGCGCGCCTTTCCGGGCTGGATCACGATTCCCGCCTACCAAGACCTCGCCGACGGCCGTCGCTGGCACCTGTTTTTTGCCTACATCGCCGCGCTCTGCTGGCTCGGTTGGGTGATCTCGAGTGCGATCAAGGGCAATCTGCGCGAAATGATCCTACGCCCGAGCGACGTGCCGAAGCTCTGGCCCATGCAGGCGTACTATTTGAAGCTGCGCAAGGAGCCGCCGCCGCACGGCACCTACAACCCGCTGCAGAAGGCCGCCTACACGACGATCGGCTTCGTGGTGGCCCCGCTCGTCGTGCTCACGGGGCTCGCGCTCTCGCCCGGCATCGACGCCATCGCGCAACCGCTCACGTGGCTCTTCGGCGGACGGCAATTCGCGCGTCTCTGGCACTTCGCGGCGATGATCGCGCTCCTCGGATTCTTCGCGATCCATACCTTTCAAGTGGCGACGCAAGGCGTCGTCAATCAGATGCGCTCGATGGTTACCGGCTGGTATCGTCTGGGCGATCACGACGGAGTCGGACCATGAAACGTCGCCTCTTCATCGCGAGCACGATCTCGTCGGCGCTCGCCGCCTGTTCGCCGATCGGCACCGCGCTCAACAATAACGGCGGCTTCCATCGTTTGCTCGGCGCGGCGCAGGGCGTGAACCACGCGCTCATCGGGACGCGCGGGATGGCGCGCGAGTATCGCGACGCCGACGTCAACCGCGATTTTCGCGTCAACGGCTTGCCGACGCCGAGCGACGCGAGCTATCAGCGCTACGTCGCCGACGATTTTCGCTCGTATCGGCTCGTGGTGGACGGCGCGGTCGAACGCAAGCACGCCTACGGGCTCGACGCGTTACGCGCGATGTCGCAAGTCACGCAGATCACGCGTCACGACTGCGTGGAAGGCTGGAGCGCGATCGGGAAGTGGAGCGGCGTGCTGCTCGGCGGTCTGCTCGACGTAGCGAAGCCGCGGGCGGATGCCCGTTACGTGGTCTTCCACTGCATGGATCGCGACGATCAGGGCACGCCGTACTACGAGAGCTTGGATCTGCACGAAGCGCGTCACCCGCAGACGCTGCTCGCGCTCCGTCTGAACGATGCGAACCTCGATCCCGATCACGGGGCGCCCGTGCGTTTGCGCGTGCCGACGCAACTGGGCTACAAGAGCGCGAAGTGGGTCAAACGCATCGAAGTCGTCGGCAGTTACGCCAATCTCTTCGGCGGTAGCGGCGGGTACTGGGAAGATCAAGGCTACGAGTGGTACGCGGGGATTTGATGCCGTAGCGATGGACTACCGGCGGATCGCGATCGAGGCCGAACTCAGCGAAGCGCGCGGGGCGCAGTTGTGTATCGCGCACGCTCGCACGGCGTTGCCGCATCGCGATGCGTGCAGCCTCGCCGTCGCCGGCGGTTACGCGAATTTTCTCGGACCGCGTTCGCCGCTCTCCGAAGCCGTCGGCGTGGGCGTCGCGGAATCCGCGGGCATCGCGGACGTCGATCGGATCGTCGAGTTCTACATAGCGCGCGGAAGCGTTCCACGCGTCGCCTGCGGCCCGCACGTGGATCGCGCCCTCGTCGAGGCGTTGCGAGCGCGAGGCTT
>JAGWSR010000071.1 GCA_028869385.1 bacterium | reverse complement strand
GCTCTCGGCAAACGGGCCGATCCCGTGGCGCGTGGCGATCGCTTCGAGATCGCGCGCGATGCGGTCGCGAATCTCGGCGGCGGCCTTCTTGGTGAACGTAACCACCAGCAAACGATCCGGGCGCACGCGCTCGGTCGCGATGAGATACACGGTACGGTAGCTGAGCGTCGTCGTTTTGCCCGTTCCGGCGCCGGCGTCGATCGCGTAGCGGCCCTCGATGGGGGCGAGAATCGCGGCGGCCTGCTCGGGCGTCGGCGCGCGTTCGAAGAGCTCGTCGAGCGCGAACTCACGCATTCGCAATCGCCTCCAGCGCGCCGTCGCAGATCGCCGCGTAGGCGCAGCGTTCGCACACGCGCGCATCGCGCGTGGTGGCGAACTGCTCGATGCCGTCGATGCGCTGCGTGAAGCCGCGCTCGATCGCCGCGTCCACGCTCGCGAGTAAGTCACCCGCATCGCTCACTTCGTCGAGCTCCACGGCGTCGCCGTCATCGGTGCGCAGATGCAGCAGCGCGAGCGTATCGGCCCCGTCGAGGCCGCGTCGGTAGAGCGGCAGTTGCACGCTTGCGATATCCGGCGCGCTCTCGCCGTAAAGATCCTCCGCATCGACGCTCTCGACGAATTTCGCGAGCCCCTTCGCGAGCTTCGTATATTGCTTGCCGGTCTTGATATCCACGATGCGGCTCGTGCCGTCGGCGAGACGGTCGAAGCGATCGATCGTGCCCCGCAGCGTGCGCTCGCCGAGCGGCACCTGCACCGCCGCCTCGAGGCGCTCCACCTCGAACACCTGCTTGTCGCGCTCGGCGCCGAGATGCTCCGCGTAGCGGCGCAACAAGCGATCCGCGCTGGCCGCCGCCGCATCGCGTTCGAGCGAGCTCGCGAACTCAATATCGACCTCGCTCCATACCGCGGCGCGCAACTGCACGAGCGCGGCGATCGCCTCGTCGAGATTCCACGCCGCGTCGATGCGTTTGACCACCTGGTGATAGCGCTCGATCGTGCGGTGGATGCCGATGCCGAAGCTCTTGGAGAACGCCGATTCGCTCGGCAGCTTCAACACCGTCGCGTAAAAGAACTTACGCTCGCACGAAAACCAATCGTCCAGGCGCGTCACGCCGAACGTCGCGGGAATCGGCGCGGGGCGCGGCTGCGCGCGAAGCGGCAGCGCGGCGGAACCGCCATAGGTCAACGCGCCGAAGTACGGCGGAAGCTGCGCCACGCGTTCGCGTTCGGCGAGCGCGAGAAAGCGCGACGGAAACTGCGGCGCACCGTCGGCGCCGGAGGCCGAACTCGTGATCACCAAGCAGCGTTCCGCGCGGCTGAGCGCGACGTACCACAGCGAGCGCTCCTCGGCGAGATGTTCGTCGGCGCGCACGCCGAGATCGATACCGAGCTCGCGCGCGATCGCCACATCGCCCTCGGGAACCACGCCGTCGCGGCGCAACTCCACCGGCATGCGACCGTCGGCCGCATCGCAGAGCACCACCGTGTCGAACTCGAGGCCCTTCGCGGCGTGAATCGTGAGGATCGCCACCGCGTCGCGATCGGGCTCGTCGCCCGCCTCCGCGGCATCGCGCTCCACGCGCGTCAGCACGTCGGCGGCATCCACGCGGCCGTAGGCGCGCGCCACGACCTCGGCCGTGTCGTCGATCGCTTCGATCGCGGCTTCGAGCCGCGCGCCCGCGCGCGCGGCGGCGGCATCGTCGAGCGTGGCGGCGGCACCGAGCAGATCGAAACCGCGGGCGATCGTGCGCGCGGCATCGGCGATCGCGCCGCGCGCCAGGTCGTCGGCGGCGGCGCGCAGCGTTGCAGCGATGCGCTCGAACGGAACGCGGGCATCGCCGAGCCCCGAGAGCGCCGCGAGCGCGTCGTCGAGTG
The DNA here is from genome assembly GCA_028869385.1 of bacterium. GTDB lineage: Bacteria > Vulcanimicrobiota > Vulcanimicrobiia > Vulcanimicrobiales > Vulcanimicrobiaceae > REEB354. Next base: position 854 of record JAGWSR010000071.1, on the reverse strand, counting down.
CGTTCGGATGCGAGCGCCCGAAGGCGCGCACGAGCGCGAGGCGCGCATATCCGAGCACCGGCGAACAGAAGCAATCGATCCAGCGCGCTTCGCGCCGCTCCACGAGCGCGCGCAGCGCATCCACGAGCGTGCGCACAACCGGCTCGCGCACGAGCGCATCGCCGCCGATGCGCGCCGCGCGAATCCCGCGGCGCTGCAGCGCATCGTACACATAGGGTCCAAAGGGATCCGACGCGCGCAGCAGCACGGCCACGCGTCCCGGCGCGATGCCCCGGGCGAGCGCCGCCGCCACGTGGTCGGCCGCGAGCTCGGCTTCGTCGAGCGGCGTCGCCGCGCGCTCCACGCGCACCTCGCCGCGTTCGGCCACCTGCGTTTCGATGCGCTGCGCGGGCGGCAATCCCGGCGTCGTGCCGATCGCCTCGCAGATCGCCGGCGCGCACCGGTGCGACACGCGCAACGGAACGCGCTCCATCGCGAGCGCCTGCACGGCACGTTCGATCGCGTTGCGCGCGGCGCCGCGAAAGCCGTAGATCGCCTGCGCCGAATCACCCACGGCAAAAATGGTGGCGGAGATCGCTTCGAGCAGCGCGACTTGATGCGGATCGGTATCTTGAAACTCGTCCACGAGCACGTGATCGAAGCCTGAGTGAAGGTGCGCCGCGACGCGCGAACCCGGCTCGTGCGCGAGCGCCGCCGCACGCGACACGAGATCGTCGAAATCGGTCACGCCGAACTCGCGCCGCAGCCGCCGCAATTCGCGCAACGCCGAGATCAGGTCGCCGAGATGCGGGCTCGCGCGTCGCGCGAGCGCTTCGAGCGCGGCTGCATCGGCACGCGCCAAATCGGCGAGCGCG
>JAGWSR010000070.1 GCA_028869385.1 bacterium | reverse complement strand
TCGTAGGTAAACCGGAAGACCTGTTGTCCGATGCCCGTAGGCTGCGAATCCGTGTAGATGTAATAGGCGTGGCCGCGCGGCATCGGCACGACGATCGTAAAGTGTCCGGTCGCGGCATCGAAGGCCGGATGCACGTGGGCGAAGGTGGCGAAGTCGTCGCGCAGCACGATCATGTGCATATCCTTCGTCATATCGAGATCGTAGCGACGAATCGGCGCCGCGCTTCCCTCGCGCGTTTGATACACATCGAGATGCACGTTCGATCCCGGTCCGTGATCGGCGTTCAGGTGGGCGACGACGGCCGCTTTCCCACCCAGCAACGCATAGGTTCCGGCGAGCGGCACGATCGAGGCGAGAATCGCGACGACGAGGCCTGCTAGGGTGCGCGTAACACTCTCCACGTTTCGTCTCCTTCGGATGCGATAAACCCGGCCTGAGCGAGCGCAGCGAGCACCTCGTGCAGCGCGGCGCGCTCGTTCTTGTTCGGCATACCGGCCCAACGCATGGCTGCGTCGTGCAGCGAAATCGTGGTACCCGCGGCGAGGAGATCGCGCACGAACGACTCGGGCAGTTTCACGCGCTCCATGCGGCGTCGAACGGGTTCGAGCGCGGCGTCGAACGGGTCGCCCGGTTCATCCGATGGGGAGGGAGCGGCCGGCGCAGTCGGCGGCTCGTTGGCGACCTGGCTCGCGGAGACGTGTGTATCGGGGGGCTGCGGCGCGGGAGCGACGACGAGCTTTTGCATCGCCGCGTCCGCGAGCGCGGGCATCCATTCGCCGAGCACCGTTCCGGCGGTCTGCCATGCGACGGCGTTGACGCGCGTGGCGCGACGTTCGATACCGCGCAGAATCGCGTCGGCGACGCGCTCCGGCGTCGCGTGCCACGATTGCGGCTTGTGCTCCATCCCCGAGGCGATGGAGAATTCGGTCGCGACGACGCCCGGATCGACGTAGGTGACGAACACGCCGCGGGCGTGCAACTCGCGACGTAATTGTATCGCGGCGGCGCGTACCGCCGCCTTGGCCGGTGCGTAGGCGCCGTAGCCGGGCGCGGGTACGCGCGCGAGCCCCGAACCGAGGAAAACCAGGCCGCCCCCCACGCGCTCGACGTGCGGTAGTGCGGCACGCGCGATGCGCAGCGGACCCGCGACGTGCAACTGCCACTGCGCCTCGATCGCCGCATCGCTTTGGTCGAGCAGGTGGCCGGGCTTTGCGTTCCCGGCATTGTTCACCACCACGTCGATGCGTTCGAAGGCCTGCAGCGCGGCGTGCACGATGCGCTGCGCCGCGTCGGGTGCGGTCACGTCGTCGCGCAACGTTGCGCAGCGCCCGCCGCGCGCTTCGATCTCGCGTGCGAGGGCGATCAGGCGATCCTCGCGGCGCGCGACGAGCAGCACGGCCCAGCCGCGCGCGGCGGCGGTACGGGCGAGGGCGGCGCCGATGCCCGAGCTAGCGCCGGTAATAACGATAGAGCGCATGAAGTCCTTGCGGGAGTGAAGCGTAGAAGTCGTCTTCGCCGATGATCGGCGGCGGTGCATCGAGCACCTTCCAATGCTCATGCGCCACGCGCGAAAGGACGCGCGCGATCGGCTTCTCGGTACCGTCGGAGCGAATCATGCCGAAGCGCAGTTCGTGCGGCGCACGGTCGAAGGGGGGCAGATCCGCGAGCGTGCTCGCGTAGTCGGCCCAACACCACCACATCGCCCCAATCGTGCCGGCGCGGTGCAGCCCTCGCAGCACGCCATCACCGTACGCGGCGAGTTCGTCTTCGTTGAGGCATGCAAAATCGCCCACGTGCGTTGCGCGCGGCGGACATTCGGGATTTCCGAACTCGCTGAAGAGCAGGGGCTTTCCCGAGAACGCCTGCATGAGGCGCGCGTAAAACGGCACCGCGTGTCGGTCCAGGCGGTTGCGCGTGAACGTTGCGTACACGGAGTATCCGTGCATCGTCGCGATACTCCAGGGCGCGGCGAGGCTCGATGGGCGCAAGTGACGATCGCGCTCCACATCTTCGCCGTGGGTACCGCCCGTCACGTCGGCGCCGGAGGCGCTACGCAGTGCGTCGGTCAGCCGCGCGCTCCAGCGCGCCGCATCGTCGGGTGCGCGCGGTTCGCGCAGGTTGGAAAATTCGTTACCCACATCCCACGCATAGAGCGCGGGATGTGCGCGCGCCCGCTCGCCCACACACTCGGCAAAGGTGACTTGCGCGCGCAGCAGCGCGGGATCCGCATAAAAGTCCCCGATGCCGTGGGGCATCTCCCGCCCCCGCGAGATGGTGCGAAAGCGCCCGTGCGGCGTCGCCGGGTCGAGCGCCCACTCCGGTAGCCAATTGACGCCGCTCATGTGGCCGCAGAAGAGCGTCGGCATCGCGCGCAGCCCGGCATCGGCGATCGTCTGCATCACGGCGTCGAAGCGGCGCAGCATCGCGTCGTCCATCGCATCCGGCGTCGGTTGAAAATCGTCCCAGCGCAAGAAGAAGCGAACGAGCTGGAGCCCGAGGCTGCGGATGCGCGCCATGTCCTCGCGAATCTCGCCCAGGTCGAAGCGTTGCCACATGTACATCGCGCTTCGGGAGGGCCAGTAGTTCACGCCGAGGAGAAACTGCATCGCTGTAGGTTGTCCGCTCCGAGGACGAGAAGCGCCTGCAACGATGGCGCAAGCAGGCAAGAACCCCCTCGTCGGAATCATCATGGGCAGCCGCTCCGATTGGGAGACGATGGCGCCCGCTCAGTCAACGCTCGAAGAGCTCGGAATCGCGTGCGAGGTGCGCGTCGTCTCCGCGCACCGCATGCCGGACGAGATGTTCGCGTATGCGGAGCAAGCGCGCGAGCGCGGCCTGCGTGCGATCATCGCCGGAGCGGGCGGTGCCGCGCATCTGCCGGGCATGACCGCGTCGAAGACGATCGTGCCGGTGATCGGCGTTCCGGTTCAGTCGAAGGCGCTCAAGGGTATGGACTCGCTGCTTTCGATCGTGCAGATGCCGCCGGGCGTTCCGGTCGCGACGATGGCGATCAACGGTGCGGTGAACGCCGCGCTCTTCGCGGCGCGCATCATTGCGCTGCACGACGATGCCGTGGCGGAGAAGCTCGATGCGTACGTGCAGCGCATGCACGATGCCGCGGCGGCGAGCTCGCCGCAGTGATCCGAACCATCGGCGTCATCGGCGGCGGGCAACTCGGACGGATGTTCGCCCTCGACGCCAAGCGCATGGGCTACGACGTCATCACCCTCGATCCGCAAGAGCATTCGCCTTGCGGGCAGGTCGCCGACGAACAGATCGTGGCGCAGTACGACAACCTCGCCGCCATCGAAGATCTCGGCCGCCGCAGCGATGTCGTCACCTACGAATTCGAAAACGTCGCCATCGAATCCATTCGGCATCTGGAAAAGCACGGCTTCAGCGTCACGCCATCGAGCGACGTGCTGCGCGTCACCCAGAATCGTCTGCTCGAAAAGCGCTTCGCACGCGAATGCGGCATCCCAACCGCCGATTTCGCCGAGATCGACCGCAGCGACGATCTCGTGCAGGCGGCCCAAGAGATCGGGTTCCCCGCGATTCTCAAGACCGTGCGCGGCGGCTACGACGGGAAGGGGCAGTGGCGCGTGGATTCGCTCGCGGCCGCCGAGGCGGCGTTTGCCGAGGCGAAGGGCGTGCAACTGATTTGGGAGCGCATGATTCCGTTCGTGCGCGAACTGAGCGTCATCGCGACGCGCGCCGCGAACGATGACGTCGTCACCTACCCCGTTGCGGAGAACGCACACGACCACGGCATCCTCTCCATGACGATCGCTCCCGCACGGGTGAGCGAGGAAGTCTCCACGCGGGCCCGCGGCATGGCGAGCATTCTCGGCCGCCGCCTCGGCATCGTCGGCACGTATTGCGTCGAGTTTTTCCTCACCGCCGACGATGAATTGCTCGTCAACGAGATGGCGCCCCGTCCGCACAACAGCGGCCATTACACGATCGACGTGACGCAATGTTCGCAGTACGAGCAACACGTGCGCGCGATCTGCGGCCTACCGCTCGCGCAGCCGCATCTGTACGCGAACGCGATCATGATGAATATCCTCGGCGAAGGCACGGGCGACCACCTCGCCGGCGTCGAGGACCTGCTCGCCGATCCCACGATCGTGCTGCACATGTACGGCAAACATCACGCCGTCGCACGCCGCAAGATGGGCCACTTCACCATGCTCATCAACGGCCCACTCGACCCCACCGCGATAGAAAAAGCCCACACCGCCCACGCCAAATTACACTGGCTCTAACCGCCCCCACACCCGTGTCACCCTGAGCCCGTCGAAGGGCCACACTGTGTCACCCTGAGCCTGTCGAAGGGCTAGCGACAAGGCGTGCTTAGCGCAAATGTACGGTGTGCCGTACTACGTCTACATGCTGCGCTGTGCCGACGGCTCATTCTACGTCGGCGTAACCAACGACGTGGAGCGCCGCGTCGCCGAGCATAATCTTGGAATCATCGAATCGGCATACACGCATGATCGACGTCCGGTTGTGCTCGTGCACGCATCAGCGTTTCGAGAAGTCGCGCAGGCGATCGCCTGGGAGAAGCAACTCAAGGGCTGGTCGCGCGCGAAGAAGCGTGCCTTGATTGAGAACGATTGGGAGGCGATACGACGCTTGGCACGCGGCCCTTCGACGAGCTCAGGGTGACACGTCGTTCGTGGCCCTTCGACAAGCTCAGCCCTTCGACAGGCTCAGGGTGACACGGGTGGCACGCGGCCCTTCGACAGGCTCAGGGTGACACTTATGATACGTCGAAATTGAGGCTCTTGGGTTTGTTGGGGATTTCGGTGAAGGCCATTGGGCGTTGCCACCAGTCGCGCGTTCGCCAGGCCGCTTGCTCGGCGTTTGGCGGTGGCGGCGTGCGTTGGTCGAGCGCGAGCGCGTACGCGTCGAGATAGCGATCGACCATGCGCTCTAGGCTAAACGTGCTCTCCACATGCGCGCGGCACGCGCGCCGATCGAGCGATGCGAGCGCGGGCACGTGAGCAACTGCGGTCTCGACGTCGTCGCACACGAAGCCGGTCACGCCGTCCAGCACGATCTCCGGTATACTGCCCAGGTTGGCGCCGAGCACCGGCGTGCCGCAGGCCATCGCTTCGATCATCGTGAGACCGAAACGCTCCGGGCGCGTCGTCATGTGTACGAGTGCGAGCGCGTTGCCGAGCAGTTCGTCGCGCGCCTCGCGCTCCACCGGGCCCAGAAATTGCACGCGGTCGCCGTCGATGTGCGGCGCGATCATTTCCTTGAAGTAGATCTCGTCTTGCGGGATCGCCGCAATCTTGAGGCGCACGCCCGCGCGCTTCGCGATTTCGATGGCGAGATGCGTGCCCTTTTCGGGGTGGAAGCGTCCGAGAAAGACGAGATACTCTCCGGACGTCTCCCGAAACGTGAACTCCGCCGGATCGATGCCGTTGTAGGTCGTGCCGAGATAGGCGAGGCCGGGATCGCGGTCGGCGTCGCTGATCGAACAGTAGAAGCTGCGCCGCGCGCACGCGTAGTACGCGGCAAGAATCTGGGGATTCGAAAAGCCGTGGATGGTGGTCACGAGTGGTGGCGCGTTCGTCGCGAGCGCGTACGTCATCGGCTTCCAGTCGAAGTTGTTGTGAATGAGGTCGAACTCATTCGCGCGCGCGAAGAGTTCGCCGATGTGCAGCGCCGAAAAAACGTCGCCGTTCAGCGCGGGATCTTCGTTCAACCCAACCGGAACGACGCACGAGAGCGCGCCTTCGAAGCGCGAGTTTCCCGTCGCGAAGAGCGTCACGTCGAGGCCGCGGCGGCGCATACCGTCGGCGATGTTATAGGCGATCTGCTCCCATGGGCCGTAGCCGGCAGGCGGCGTCGGCCAGGCGATCGGCGCGAGCACCGCGAGGCGTAGGCCGCGCAAGCGATCGGCCGCGTCGCTCAGGAGACGAAGGCTCCCGCTTTGACGACCGCCAGCGGCGTGCGCAGCGCGCGGATATCGGCGGCGACATCGCGCTCGAAGAGCACGAGATCGGCTGGCTCGCCTTCGGCGAGGATACCGCGATTCAAGCCGATCAAGTCGGCCGCGACGGCCGTTGCGGCGTGCAGCGCTTGCTGGGGCGTCATGCCGAGCAACGTGTGCATCAGTTCGACTTCGTACGCATAATTCTCGTGAAAGTTGAACGGCGTGCCCGCGTCGGAGCCGCCCGCGATCTTCACGCCCGCTTCGTAGGCGCGGCGAATGTTGCGCTGCATCGCCTCTCCCACGAGTTGCGCCTTGCGAATCACGAACTCCGGTTGCCCGCCGTCGTGCAAGTGCTCGAGGATGCACGTCGGCGCGGTGAGGGTCGGCACGAGATAGGTGCCGTGTTGCTTGAAGAGTTCGATCGCCTCATCGTCGAGCATGTGGCCGTGCTCCACGGAATCGATGCCCGCGCGTAGCACATTTTTGATGCCCTCGGTGCCGATCGCGTGCGACGCGACACGGAGTCCGTGACGATGCGCTTCGTGGATCGCGGCCTCGAGTTCTTCGGGCAACAGTTGCGCGTTGCCAGGCACGGCACCTTTGGTGAGCACACCGCCGGTGGCGACAACTTTGATGCAGTCGGCGCCCGCCCAGAGATTCTCGCGCACCGCTTTGCGTGCTTCCCACGGGCTGTCGATCATGCGGCCTGCGAACCAGCCGTGTCCGCCCGTCATGCAGAGCAGCGGACCCGAGGCGCGCATGCGCGGTCCGGGAATGCGCCCTTGATCGATGCCGTCGCGAATATCCACCGCGATGTTGTTGGTGCCGCCCACGTCGCGCACGGTCGTCACGCCCGCGCGCACGGTCTTCGCCGCGTTCTCGATCG
>JAGWSR010000069.1 GCA_028869385.1 bacterium | reverse complement strand
TAGCGGTGCGGCAGGATCTCCATGATCTGCCGGATGTCGAGTTCAGCCACGTTTCCTCAATTCACGCGCGACGCGCGTATGCAGCGCGTGCCCGCTCTTGATCGCGATCACCTCGCAGCGCGGATAGGCGCCGACGAGCGCGAGATCCCCGATCAAGTCGAGCACTTTGTGCCGCACGACCTCGTTCGGCCATTGCAGCGGTTGCATCGGCCCGTCTTCGTCGTAGACGAGCGCATTCTCCAGACTTCCGCCGCGCGCGAGCCCGCGCGCGCGCATCGCTTCAACGTCGCGCAGAAACGTAAACGTGCGCGCCGACGCGATCTCGGTTCGGTAGCGCTCCGGATCGATCGCGATGTCGATGTAGTGCGTGCCGATCGGCGCGGGATAGTCGCCGACGAAGCGCACGCGGAACGCATCGGACGGCATCACGATCACGGCACGATCGCCGTCGCGCAATTCGATGGGCGCCGTCACTTCGAGCACGGGGCGCGCGTGCGGCGACTCGCGCAGGCCGGTGGTCGCGATCGCCTCGACGTACGGGCGCGCGCTCCCGTCGAGGATCGGCGCCTCCGGTCCATCGAGCGCGATCTCGACGTCGCTCACGCCCATCGCGAGCAGCGCCGAAAGCGCGTGTTCGATGGTGGTGACGCTCTTGCCGTCGCGCGCGAGAACCGTCGCGAGCGGAGACTCTTGCGCGAAATCGGCCAACGCGGGAACGCGCACGCCGTCGAGAACGAAGACGATCCCGGTGCCGGGATCGGCGGGGCGCAACTCCATGCGCGCATCGGCGCCGGTATGCAGTCCGACGCCTTCGAAACGAATCGGGGCGGAGAGGGTCGCGGCGTTCATGCGTTCGCGCTACGATTGCGCGTTTCGCTCGCGCTCCAAGGCATCCACACGAGCGATGACCTTTGGCAATTTTCGGAGCATGACCTCCGTACGCAGCGTCTCGCGATGGTCGCGCGCCGGATTCCCGGAGACCATCGCACCGTCCGCCACGTCGCCCCACACGCCCGACTGTCCGGCGACGGTCGAACGGGAGCCGATATGCATGTGACCGCGCGTGCCGACTTGCCCCGCGATCTTCACGTAATCGCCGATGCTGGTCGAACCGGCGAGGCCCGTCTGCGCGGCGATCGCGCAATGTTTGCCGATGCGGCAGTTGTGGCCGATCTGCACGAGGTTGTCGAGCTTGGTGCCCTCACCGATCGTCGTGCTGCCGGTCTGCGCGCGATCCACGCACGTGTTCGCGCCGATCTCGACGTCGTCGCCGAGCACCACGTTGCCGACTTGCGGAATGCGCTCGAGTCGCCCGTCGATGAACGCCCAGCCGAAGCCTTCGCTGCCGATGACCGCGCCGGTGTGGAGCACCACGCGCTTGCCGACCTCGCAGCGCTCGTGCACGGTCGCGCGCGGATGCAGCCACGACTCGTCGCCGATCGTCGCGTGCGCGCCGACGTATGCGCCGACGCCGAGCGTGCAGCCGCGACCGACGACCGCTCCGGCCGCCACGTACGCCTGCGCGCCGAGATACACGTCGTCGGCAACCTGCGCGCCGTCTTCGATGACGGCGCTCGGATGGCGGAACGGCCCGCGCGGACGCGGCGGTTTGAGCGAAGCGAGCAGCGTCGCGAGGACGGCACGCGCGTTCTCCACCACGAGCAGCGGCTTGGCGGGCGCATCGGGAATCGCCACGCTCGCATCGACGAGCACGGCACCGGCGTTGCCCGCGAGGGCCGCCGCCAGGTACCGATCGTCGGTCGCGAATGTGAGCGCCTCGGCGCTTGCGTCGTCGATCGCGCTGACGCGCTCGATTTTGACCGTCCCGTCCCCGACGAGACGACCGCCGACGCGCGCGTGGAGTTCTCCGAGCGTTCCGAGCATCGCGCTTACTTGGGCGACGGCGTCGCCTTCTCGGTGATGTTCATCAGCTTCTCGACGTCGGGCGTGATGTCGATGCCGCCGTAGCCCACACCCTCTTTGGTGACGATGAGCTTGAGATTCTTGCTCGCCGCCACCTTGGTCGCGGCGTCGCGAATCTGCTCGGTGAGCTGCTGCGTGATACCGGCATACTTCTTCTCGAGCGCCTGCTCTTGCGCGGCCTTCGCCGCGGTCGACGTATGGCTCTGAGCGATCGTTTGCTGATCGACGAAGAGCTGCTGCTGGTACTGCTGGTAGACCGGCCAGTTGGTGACGATGCGATTCACGTCAACGAGACCGATGGGGCTCGAGTTCGCGCAGCCGGCGAGAACCGTTGCGGCGAGGGTTGCGATCAGTAGTTGTTTTTTCACTCGTGTAGACTTTCGACGTCGTGGATGAGGTCGTTGGTAAGGTCGTAACCGCCGGGGGCGGCGTCGACGCTATCCAACACAACGGAGAATCCCATTTCGGAAGCGATGCGTTTGGCTTCGCTCTGAATCTGGGCGATCATCTGCTGCTGCAGCGCATCGTGGCGCTGTTGCAGATCCTTGAGTTCCTTCGCGGCGGCGCCGGTCGCGCCGACGTCGGCGCCGTGAAGCGCCTCGAACTGCCGGTTGAGGTCGTCTTGCGTGGCGCTGAAGTCGCTTGCGATCTTCTGCGCGTCGGTTTGGTACTGCGCGATCAGCTGCTGGTGAATCTGACCGAGCGATTTCGCGAGTTGCGGCGGGATGCTCTGCGTCGGGACCGGGGGGCCGCCGAGGCTGCGCAACTGTGCGCCGACGGCGACCCGTCGAGCGTTGATCTTCGCCGCGCTCTCGTCGCGAATCGCGGCCGTCTGCTTGGCGATCTCGGCGTTCGTCTCTTTGGCGACCTGGGCGCGATAGGCGTCGAGCGCCTTTTCGTGCTGGGCGTGCAGCGCGCTCACCTGAGCGCTCTCTTTCTTGTCGATCGCGGAGATCTGCGATTGCACGCTCTTGCGCGCGGCGGGATCGAGCGCGAGATTATTGAGCTTGGTCTTCAGCGCGATACGCTCGGGCGCATCTTGCTGCGCGAGACGCAGCGAGAGATCGCTTTCGTCTTGCTGGTACTGCTCGACGCGCGCGCGCAACTTTTGGTCGGCCTGCTTGGAGAGCTGTGCCGAGATGGCCTTCATCGCCTCCGCGTCTTGCGCGACGACGCTCTGCTGATAGGTCACGTAGCCCTGCGCGGCCGCCTGCGCCGCCGACTCGGCCTGCGCTTGCGATTGCGCGCTCATCGCCGCCCCGATGCCGATCGCGGCGGGATCAACGCCGGCCGCCTTCGCGGCGGCGACGTCGGCGTCGTGCTCTTTCTGCGCGTACGTCTGCTGCAGCGCGGCGATCGCCTTGCCCGCGCGATCCTCGGCCGTCTTGAACTGCGCCTTGAGATCTTTGGTCTGCGCGGCGATCTGGGCGGCCGAGAGCGGCTCGTGCGGAAGCGTCGCCTCGAGGTTGATCGCGGCGATCGAGTCTTGCAGCTGTGCGAGCTGTGCGTGGAGCGGATGGTGCTTCATGACCTCGTCCATGCGCACGTACGCGATACCGCGAACGTTCGGCGCATGCACGTCAACGCGCGCGCAGCCGCCAAGGGCGGCCGCGCACGCGAGGGCCACGATCGCAGCCTTACTTGCCGAGCGCATTTTGGACATCTTGCGTGATGTCCGTGCCCCCGTAGACCACGTCGGCGCGGTCGATCACGAGCAGCAGATTCTTCGATTTCGCGATCGTCTGCGTGGCCGACTTCGTCTGGTCGATCAGCGGGGTGAGCAGCTGGTTACGCTTGTCCTGCATCGCCTTGTTGTAGTCGGCGATGATCTGCTGCTTTTCAACGTCGCCCTTCACGCCTTTGAGCTTCTCGCCGTAGACCTTCTGTTGGTCGGCCTGGTACTTCGCGAGTTGATCGGCAGCGTCTTTGACCTTCTGCGCCGTTTCGAGCGCGGTCTGATCCACGAAGCCGATCTCCGAACTCGGAGCCGCGGTCGCGGGCGGCGTGATCGCCTTGCTGCTCGTCACGAGCGAGATGACGTCTTTCGTGATGTCCTGTCCGCCGTACACGACGATGCGCTTGTCCACGACGATCGAGAGATGCTTCGAATCCGCCACGTTCGCGATCGCCATCTGCGCGCGCGCGTAGAGCGGTCCGATCAGCTCGCGCTGCTTGTCGCTCATCGCCTGCTGGTACGCCATCGCGACGCGCTGCTTGTCGGCGTCGGTCTTGGCCGCGCGGTACTGGCCGTCGTACTGCGAACGCAGCTGCGACTGGTACTGTGCGAGTTGGCCCTGGGCCCGCTGGAAAACCGGCAGGCTGGCGAGCTGCGCTTGGTCGAGGAATCCGACGTCGGTGAGGTCGGCTGCGATCGCCGACGGTACGACGAGGGAGACGGCCGCGACCGTCGCGACGAGGAACGAAATGAGACGTTTCTTCATGCTGTCCTTACAGGTCTTGGGTTAGAAGCTCTGGCCGATGCCGAAGCTCGTGTGGGTGCCGTCGGCGCCGCGGGCAAAGTCGATGCGCACCGTGTGCAGTCCGAGTTGGGGTACGTCGAAGCGCAAGCCGAAGCCGGCGTCGCCGCGCACCGTCCAGTCGCCGGGGTAACCGACGATGCGGTTGGTGTACGGATCGACGAGCGGCGACGCATCGCGAATGCGGTAGCGCAGTTCGTCAACGAAGAACGCGAGGGTCAATTTGCGATCCGCGGTCAGCGGCTGGCGGAACTCCGCCTGACCGAAGAACGCGTCGGTTCCGTAGAACACGTTGTTGTAGCCGCGCGTCTGCTGATCCGAGAACGTGAAGAGCGAGCTCGGCGGAATGACGCCAGTCGAGAGATCGGCGACGCCGTGCAGGCCGAAGGTGGCCGTCTTCAGCACGGGGACGAAGCGCGCCACGTCGATCGTCGTCTGCGTGAAGTTGAAGCTCGAGCGAAGCACGTGCGACGACGAGATCAATTCGCTCAAGGTCGCCTTCCAACCGTGACGCGGATTATACGGATCGTCCACCGTGATCGGCGACGTGCCGAGCCCGAAGGTCAGCGTGTTGAGCTGATACGGGAGGCCCGTGTTCACGTTTGCGATCGAACCCGCGCTGATACCGAAGGATCCGTTGACCGAGTTGACGTTCGACGTCAGCGGATTCGGCGTCGGGCCGGTGAGCACGTTCGGCTGCGAACCTTGGAAGTAGTACGGCGATGGAACCGTCGTCGAGTACTTCACGCGCTGCAGCGTCGGAGTGACCGAGAGCGTGAGGTAGTCGCTCAAGCGGCGGCCGATGGTGACGTTACCGCCGGTCGCCGACGAACTGCTCGTCGAGACGATGCCGCCGATGAGCGAGGAGTTCGAGCTCGGGTAGAGCGTGACCGGAACCGGCAGCGGGGTGCCGCCGACCACGGGCGCGGGCGCGACGATCGTCTGCGAGACGGAGTACACCGGATAGTAGTACGTCGAGCCGCTCGAGAAGAGGTTGACGCCGAGCGAGTAACGCTGCGACTTCCGCGTGCTGCCGACGTACGGAATCACCGTCCCGATCTGCGTCGAGTAGGTGCGCGCGCCGCGCTGGAACTGCACGGTCGCCGAGTTGCCGGTGCCGTGAAGATTGTTATCGGAGTATCCGAGCGTACCGTAGAGGCCCTGGCCCGTGATACCGCCCGAGTAGCCGAAGCCGACCTGGGCCTGCGCCGTGCGCTGCTCGGTGACGTGCCACACGAGCGTCACGTCCTGCGGCTTCTTCGGGTCGGGACCTTCTTTGATATCGGGTTCGACCTTGGAGAAGTACTGCGTCGCGTTCAAGCGCTCGTAGTCGGCTTTGATCCACGCGGTGTTGACGACCATGCCGGGCACGACGCGCAGCTCGCGACGAATCACTTGGTCCTTCGTGCGCGTGTTGCCGACGATCTGCACCGCGGCGATGCGCGCCACGTACACGTTGTACTTGACGTCGGCCGTGCCGTTCTTGAGGTCGATCGACGACGGATCGATGCCGCCCTCGAAGTTGCCGAGCTCGACCTTGAGCTTGTCCTCGTAGAACTTCCGCAGCGCCTGCGCGTCTTTATCGCGCATCTCGTCGGAATATTCCATGCCGGGCTTCAGGGCGAGTTGCTTCGCGATGTACGGCGGCGGCAGCAGCGGGTCGCCGCCGATGATGATGCGGCGGACCGTGAGGCCCTCTTGAATCGTGAGCGCGAGCGCGCCGGTCTTGGGATCGAGGTTGATATCTTTGACGTGCGTCGGAACCTGACCGCCGTATCCGATGCGCTCGTAATAGTTGTTGATCTTGAGAACGTCGTTGCGGAAGGTATTCGTGTTGAAGACCTGTCCGACGGAAAGATCCATGAGCGCGAGCAGGGTGTCGGTCGGCACGTGCGCGTTGCCGGTGAAGCTGATCTTGGAGATGACCGGGTTCTCGACCACGCGGTAGGTGATCGCGACGCCGTTCGGACGCGCACGCACGAGCGGCGGCGCCACGTCGGCGAAGTAGCCGAGCGCGTTCAAGTGCTGCAAGTCGCCCTGCACGATCTGCGGATCGTACGTCTCGCCGGGGCGAGCCTGGATCGCTTGCATGATCGTGGCCGTCGGCACGTGCAGGTTCCCCGTGATGTCCACGGAGACGATCTTGGGCGCGGCCGCCGAATGGGCGGCAGGCGTGCCGAGAAGGATCAACGCGGCTACGAGAGCGAGCAGGGCGCCGGCGCACCGTACCAGAGCGCGCGGTACGCGCCGGAGGTCAGAGATCATGCGGAGTTGGTGTCCTCGAGAAGGGAATACGAATCCAGCTTGGGATTCCGGCCCCAGGTTCGCGCTATCGGACCGGCGTCCTTGCCTCGCGCGCAAGGCTGAGCGTTTCACCAAAAGAGCCGCTGGAGCGTGAACGAGAAGCCGCTCGAGCCCTGGATCGGTTCGCCGATGACCGTGCGCCCCGAAGCGCTGATTCCGGCGACCGGGGTCTCGAAGAGCCGCTGCGGACCGTTGACCACGTAGAAGTTCAGCTGGGCGTTGGTGGCGCGGCTCCCAAGGAGCTGCAGGCCGAACGAGGTGCGCTCGGGCACGCCGAACGTCTGCGAATAGATGAAGCTCACGGTCTTGCCCAGCAGGCGCTGCGCCGAGAAGCCGACGTTCCCGTAGAAGTCGACCGTCACGTTGACGTTTTGGAATCCGAGCCCCTCGGAGAGGGCATTCTCGAACGGCGAGAGCAGGCCGGCCGTGAACTGGGCATTGAGGATGTTGAACGCCTCCTGGCCGAGATTGAGTGAGCTCGAGCCGCTCGTCTGCCCGAGTTGCGCGCCGGGCACGACCGAGAGCGCGCCGAGCTGGTTCGAGGTGGTGCCGTTGAGCGAGGGCGCGTAGGACGCACCGCTGATCAGGCCCCCGAAGGGCGCGATCATCGCCAGAATCTGCTCGTTCGTGTACCCGGCCGGATTCGAGGAGAACGCGATCTTCAGACCGTTCAACGGTCCATCCACGTCGATCGTGATGTCGGCCGAGCCGTAGGGATTGCGGGCCAGGTTGGTGTCGGCGTTCACCACGTGGGTCACGCCGCTCGCGTGCAGCGTGGGAATGATGCCGTCGGCCGGGACGAAGGTCACCGTGCCCTGCTGCACGCGGAAGGCGCGGTCGAAGTAGGTCAGCGTGCCGCTCGTCGCCGTAAAGCCGCCGTCGAGCGTGGGCGAGGCGAGGGTGCCGGCGAGCTTGACGCTGCCGGTCGCGCCGATGTCGAGGCCCGCGCCGTAGCCGCCGCCGCGCACGCGCACGTTCTTTCCCGCCGCGAGGCCAAGGTCGAAGCCGAGCGCCACCGGCAGGGTGCCCGGGGTCGGCCCGCCCTGGGCCGCCCCGAGGAAGGCCGCGAACGGGATGACCGCATTCGAGAGCGTGGCATTGCCCGAGAGTACGGCCGTGGAACCCGACGTGCGGGTGAGCGCGAGCTTGGCGTCGATCGTGCCGCTCCCGTAGGCCGGCAGGTCGAGCTGCGCGCCGCGCGCGAGCGCGTCGACCGAGAAGCTCGCGCCGCCGCCCGCGTTCACGTTGGTGAAACCGTTCGGGAAGTGCACCGAACCCGAGGCGTCGAGCGTACCCGCGCCGAGCCGCGCGAAGAGCCGGTTCACGCGGGCCTGCGTGCGGTCGAAGCTGAGGTCGGCGGTAATGCCGGTGATCGGCATGTGCTCGAGATCGCTCTGATAGCTGCCCCGCGCGATTCCGAAGCGTCCGTAGATGCGCGGCTCGCCGATCGTTCCCGAGACGCCGAGCTGCCCGTCGATGCTGCCGCCGAGTTGCGTGTGGTTGCCGAGCAGCACCGCGAAATCGCTCGGATCGAGCCCCTTGAGGGCGAGGTCGAGCGAGACGGGCGCCTTCACCGGGCCGATGCCGAATGGCTGGAGCTGCAGGGGGAGCGAGCCCGCGAGCGTCATCTGGCCGCGCGTGAATTCGACGCCGGCGTTGCGCAGCTCGATCGACGAGTTCTGAAGCTGCAGCGATCCGTAGAGCAGCGGGATCGCGACGCCGTCCACGGTCGCGTCGGTCGCGTCGAACGCCGCCGCGAAGACGGGTTTCGCGAACGATCCGCTCACGGTGGCGGTGGATTCGAAGGTGCCGGTGACCGGAATCCGCACGTGCGCGAGCTGTGCGACGAGTTTGGGCAGGTCGTCGGTATTCGCATACACCGAGAGATGCACCGGATCGTTCGGCGAGAGCCCAAAATCGCCGCTGCCGTTGGCGGTGATGCCGGGCGCGACGAGCGTTCCGCGATCGAGCTTCACGCGGCCGAGGTCGGACGAACTGAACGCGAGTTCAAACGACTCGAGCGGCAGACGCCAGATCGAACCCTGATTCAACGACGCGCTGCCCTGCAGACGCAAGCGCGGATAGCGCCCGGCGACCGTCGCATCGGCGTCGGCGCGGCCGGTGATCGGAATCTGCGGAAAGCCGAGCGCGG
This sequence comes from bacterium, assembly GCA_028869385.1. Classification (GTDB taxonomy): domain Bacteria; phylum Vulcanimicrobiota; class Vulcanimicrobiia; order Vulcanimicrobiales; family Vulcanimicrobiaceae; genus REEB354. Next base: position 38,802 of record JAGWSR010000069.1, on the reverse strand, counting down.
CGAGCCACGTCGGCACGTCCACGTCGTCGAAGTCGAGCGCGAGATCGTAGCGCGAATCGCGCACGACGCGCTGCCACAGCGGCGACGGAGCGAAGCCGATCGAGCCGTGCGTGCGCAGCGATCCTTGCGCGCCGCTCACCGCGAGCGATCCTTTCAGCACGTTGCGCGAACTCGACCACGACGCGCGCGTGTCGCCGATCGCAAGGTTGCGATAGCGAAAGCCGCGGATGTTCACGTCGCCGTTCGACGAGATGCGGTGGAGTTGCGAGATGAGGTCGAACCGCATCGAACCGGCGCCGTCGAGCGTGTCGCCGGTATCGAAGTAATTGTTGAAGTCGGAGAGATCGGTGTGCGCGGCGCGCACGCGCACACCGCTGATGTGCGGACGATCGCCCGCGGCGAACGCGAGACGCGTCGACCCGACGACGACGCTGCCGCCGCGCGCGATCACGCCGCTGCGATCCGCCGAAATCACCGCGCGACCGTCGAGAAACGGGAGACCGTTGATGGAGCCCGCGGGCACCGCGATCGGACCGCGCACGAACGGCTCGAGTCCGTGGCCGCGCACGTCGAGTTGCGCGTTGAAGGTACCGTCGCTCGCGAGCGTCGGCAGCTGGAGTGCGTGCAGCGCGCGCGTCACGTCGCCCGCGGGCACGTCGGCACGCACCGCGTAGCCGGGATCGCCCGTGGTCAGCCCCGAGAGATCGCCGCTCGCGCGCGCGTAGATGCCGTCGAGCGCGCCGACGACGTGGGAGAGTCGCGCGCCGTCGCCGCGCACGCTCACGAGCCCACTGCCCGCGACCGCGTTGGCCTGAACGCGACCGCCCGCAAGCGTGATGCCGCCGTCGAAGCGCGGCAGCGGCGCGCCCTCGGCGACCGTTCCGCTCGCGTCGACGCGCCCGCCGTCGAGCGGGAGTCCGAGTCCGTGCAGCTGCGCGCCCGCGAGTCCGGTCGCGACGACGGCGATACCCTTGGCATACGATCCCGCCGCGACGACGCTGCCGCCCGCGACCCCCGCATCGGCGCTCAACACGTGGACGACGCCGCCTTCGACCGCGAGCGTGCCACGCACGCGCTCGATCGGAATGCCGCGCACGCTCGCACCGTGCAAGTGGAGATCGTCGGCTTGAATCGTGATGCGATCGGGCGCGATGGCGAGCGCCGCCGTACCGTCGAGCGTACCGGTCGCGGGCGCGTCGGCGAAATAGGGGCGCAGTCCCGCGAGCGTGCCGCGATAGGCTCCCCGCACCGCAAGCGCGTTCGTCGAGAGCACCCCGGAGCCGGCGAGCGTGCCCCACGGACCGCTCGCGAGCACCGGCGAGACCGCCGCTCCCGCGAGCGTTCCGGCGAAGCGCGCTTGCAGCCGGTCGAAGCGCACGCCCGCGACCGTGGTGTCGTGGGCCTGCAGCGATCCGGCCACCAGCGCGTGCGTGCCGCTCTTGCCGCCGCCCACGAGCGCGACGCGATCCACCGTGCCGGCGATCGCGGGAAGTTGCGGCAGCTCTTCACCAAGGAACGACGCGCGGGGCGGGGCGGTGAGCGCGACGCCCTCGCCCTGGAGCCAGAACGCGCTCTCGTCGGTCGCGCGGTTCAGATGATAGCCGCCGTCGAGCGATCCGCGCGCGCTCTGCACGTGAAACGGCGCCACGTCGACGAGTCCGCTCGGCTCCAAGTGCACGACCGCGGCGGCGCGCCGCACGCCGCTCGCCGCCGCGAGCGCGCCGTACGCTCGAAAGGTGGTGTCTCGGCCGTCGAGCATGACGTCGACGAGCAAGGGTTCGCGGCCGAGCAGCTCGCCCGCATACGGCAACCGATCCGCCGGCCCGGCGAGGTGCAGCGCCGCGCGCGTCCGCACCTGATCGCCGATTTCGAGCGTGCCGCGCAGGGCGATCTGCGCGCCCGCACCGTCGGCTTGCAGCGGCGCGATGAAGACCGTGCTGTCGTGATAGGCGATCGCCGCGTGCACGCGCTCGAGCGCGACGCGATCGTAGCGCGCGCGCTCCGCGTCGAGTTGCGCCGTGATCACCGGGTCGTCGAGCGGCCCTTCGACGAGCGCGCGCACCTCGGCGTTGCCCGCGACCGGCTCCGCTTGCGAGAAGGCGAAGAGCGCGCGCAGACGCCGCAGATCGCCCCGCGCCGCGATGCCGAGACGATACTGCGGATCGGCAAAATCGATGATACCGCCGCTCACCGCGACCGGCACGTCGGCGAGCGACGCGGAGAGACGATCGAAGAAGAACGCGTCGTCGACCAACTGCAGGCGGCCGGCGATGTGCGCGAGCGGCGGCGCGAGGCCGACGATGTGCAACTGTCCGTCGCTCACGTCGAGTCGACCGGAGAGGTGATACGCGATCGGCTCGAACGGCTGCACGTCGAGCGCGTACGCGCGGATATCGAATCCGTGCGCGGTGCCGCCGAGAATGCGCGCCGCATCGGAATTGATGAAGTAGTTTCCGATCGCGCGCATGGGGATCGCGGCGGCGTACGCGTGGTGCATCGCGAAGCCGCGCACGACGTCGATCGTTCCCTTGGCGCCGAACGGCTCGAGCTTCGATTCGACGAACGCGCCGTGGAGTTGATAGCGCGTGCGCGCGGCGGTGTCGATGGAGGCGTCGAGCGAGACGTCGCGCACCGCGAGGTTGCGCGATTGCGGATCGAGCGCGTAGGGTGCGCGCAGTGCACCCGAGCCGTTACGGATGCGAACGGTCAGCGCGATCGGCACGCGGTTGATCGGCGTGGGGATGGTGGGTGCGGGCGCCTCGGCGTGCGGCAAGGCGACGTTGTAGCTACCGTCCTTGTGGCGAACCAGCGTGAGCGACGGCGCGTCGATCGCGATCTCGTTGACGCCGTAGCGATGGCGACTGCCCGGCAAGAGGTCGCGTACGTTGTACCAGAGGTCCACGCGGCGCGCCGCGAGCACCGGCTCGCCTCCTTTGCTCACGTGGACGTGCAAGAGCGCGCCGTGCGTGGTGCCGAGGCGAAAGGTTCCGATCGTGACGTCGTAGCCGGTGGCGAGGCCGATCGCGCGCGGCAACACATAGCCGATCACCGCATGGCGGTTCGACACGAGGAGCCCGATGAGAACGACGGCAAGCGCCACCGCGGCGAAGCCCCACCTGCGCACGAAAACCTAATACCCGTATCGCAAGCCGGGGCCTCCCCGCGCGCGCTTTAGAGATCCAAATTCTTGACCGAGCGTGCGTAGTCGAAGATGTACTGCTTGCGCGGCTCGACTTTGTCGCCCATCAGATCGGTGAAGATCTGCTCGGCTTCGACGGCGTCTTCGATGGTGATGCGCTTGAGACGGCGATGACCGACCTCCATGGTGGTCTCCGCCAACTGCTCGGCATCCATCTCGCCCAAGCCCTTGTACTGCTGGATCGTGAAGTCTTTAGGATCGGCGCCGTCGAGGACGCTCTTGAGGTCGGCCTCGCTGAACGCCCACCACTGCTTCTTACCCTTCTTGATGCCGTAGAGCGGCGGCTGTGCGATGTAGACGTGTCCGCCATCCACGAGCGGGCGCATCTGACGGTAGAAGAACGTCAGCAGCAGGGTGCGGATGTGCGAACCGTCCACGTCGGCGTCGGTCATGATGATGATCTTGTGATAGCGCAGCTTCGCGACGTCGAATTCGTCGCCGAAGCCGGTGCCGAGTGCGGTGATCATCGTGCGAATCTCTTCGTTCGAGAGCACCTTATCGAGACGCGCCTTCTCGACGTTCAAGATCTTGCCGCGCAGCGGGAGGATCGCTTGCGTGTTCGGGTCGCGTCCGCCTTTAGCGGTGCCGCCGGCCGAGTCGCCCTCGACCAAGAATATTTCGCTCTCGGTCGGATCGTTGTTCTTGCAATCCACGAGCTTACCGGGCAGGCCCGAACCTTCGAGCGCGTTCTTGCGGCGCGAGAGATCGCGCGCCTTCTTCGCGGCTTCCCGCGCGCGCTGCGCCTGCATCGTTTTTTCGATGATGGAGCGCGCGTGCTTGGGATTCTCTTCGAAGAAGAACTCGAGGCGCTCGTTCACGAGACCGTACACGATGGAGCGCACGCGCGCGTTGCCGAGCTTGGTCTTCGTCTGCCCTTCGAACTGCGGCTCTTGCAGCTTGACCGAGACGACGGCGGTGAGACCTTCGACGATGTCGTCGGTCGAGAGCGATCCGTCGGATTCTTTGAGCATGCCGCGCTTCTTCGCGTAGCCGTTCACCGCTTGCGTGACGGCCTGACGGAAGCCTTGCAGATGCATTCCGCCTTCGATCGTGTTGATGTTGTTCGCGTAGCTGAAGATCTGCTCGGAGTACGTGTCGGTCCACTGCATCGCGACTTCGACATCGACGCTGTCCCGTTCGACGTGCGTCGAGATGATCGGGTGCAGCGCGTCTTTCTTTTCGTTCAGCCACTCGACGAACGAGACGATGCCGCCCTCGAACTTGTACGCACGCTCGCGCGGCTCGTCGGGGCGTTCGTCGCGCAGCGTGATCGCGAGCCCGCGATTGAGGAAGGCGAGTTCGCGCAGACGCTTCTGCAGGATATCCCAATGCAGGTCGAGCGTCTCGAACACCTCGGGATCGGGCTTCCACCATTGGAACGTGCCCGTCTCGTCGGTCTTGCCGATCTTCTTGAGCTTCTGCACCGTGATGCCGCGCTCGAACTTGATCTCGTAGACGGCACCGTCGCGCTTGATGCGCGTGTACATCCACTCGGAGAGCGCGTTGACGACGGAGATGCCGACGCCGTGCAGGCCGCCCGAAACTTTGTAGCCGCCCTTGCCGAACTTGCCGCCGGCGTGGAGGATCGTCATGACGACTTCGACCGCCGGTAGGCGCTCCTCGGCGTGCATGTCCACGGGAATGCCGCGGCCGTCGTCTTCGACCGAGCACGAACCGTCTTTGTAGATCGTGACGTTGACGTTTTTGGCGAAACCGGCGAGCGCTTCGTCGACGGCGTTATCCACCGCTTCGTACACGAGCTGATGCAGCCCGCGCTCCGACGTGTTGCCGATATACATGCCCGGGCGTTTCCGCACGGCTTCGAGTCCCTTGAGGACCTCGATCTGTTCGCCCGTGTAATTATTGGACATCGTTCTGCTGTTCTGACCTACCGTAGAGAAGTTCGTGCAGCTCGTCGCCGAGCACGTTGCGTACCGTTGCGGGCGTGATCCGCTCGGGTGGGAGTTCGCTCTTGAGCAAGACGTACGAACTCGCGACCGACCGTTCCGACCCGTCCCGGGAGAGGCGTCCGGCCGCGCGAGCACGATTCAATCGTTCCCACCAGCGCCCGAGTAGGCGCAGGCGGATCGAATCGTACGCATCGCGATCCAGATCCTCGACCAGCGAAGCCGTGCCCGCATACCCGAGCCACGGCGCCTCAAAGAGCAGCCGGGACACGAGGCGTTCGCGCTCCTGGCCCTGTGCGACGGCGCACGATACGCACGTCGAACCGGAACCGGGCGCGATCAAGGCGGAGCACCCGTCGCACTCATTCCACCCGCGCTCGCGTTTGGCCCGCTCCGAGGCATCCACGTCGGCGCGGAAGCGCGCGAGTGCCTCGTCCGCATCGCGCGCGGGCGGGCGCTCGGCGACGACAGCGCGCGCGGCCGTCTCCGTACGCGCGCCGCGCGCCGAGGCGCCGCGCTTCGGCAGCTTGCCGACGCGGAAGCGGAGCTTCTCGATCCCCGCGTGCGGGAGCCGCGCACGAATCGCGGCGAGGATCGGTTCGCAGAGAAAGCTGAGCTGCTGGCTCCAGCCGCTCGAACTCGTGGTGACCAGGAGCGTGTCGCCATCGAGCTTTGCCGGATGCGAGTTGGCGGCCATGCCTTCGCCCGCGATCTCGGCCCACGCCGCGCCGAGCAGCACGATCGGTTCGGTCGCCTGCGTCTCGCCCGCGCCGGGTCGAAATCCGCCGAGCGCGGCGCCCAGCTTCAGCACGCGCGCACCGTGGCGTTCGCGATCTCGAAGACGCTCGCGCCGCCGGGCAGCCCGTCGGGCAGGTGGGTCGCCGTCACGAAGGCCTGGGCGTACTCGCCGATGCCGGCGAGAAACGCGGCGGCGCGCTCGCGGTCGAGTTCCGAGAGCACGTCGTCGAGGAGCAGCAGCGGAGCCTCGTTCGAGCGGTCGCGCATGACGGCATATTCGGCAACCTTGAGCGCAAGCACCGCCGTGCGCTGCTGACCCTGAGAGCCGTAGGCCGCGAGCGGATGTCCGTCGAGGGTCAGGGCGAGGTCGTCGCGATGCGGACCGGCGAGCGTGGTGCGCCGCACGCGCTCGGCCTCCGCCACTTGACGCAAGCGCCGCTCGAACGCGCCCGCGACCGCCTCGACGGTCGGCGCATCGAACGGCACGTTCGGCGCGTAGCTCACGTCGAGGCGCTCCGCCTGCTTGGTCCAAAGCGCGTGCGTGCGCTCGGCCTCGCGTTTGAGTTCGGAGACGAAGTGGTTGCGCGCGAGCATGACCACCGTGCCCGATTCGACGAGCGCGTGATCGTAGATCGCGAGCAGATCGGGATCGAAACTCACGATGCCGCGCAGCATGGCGGACTTCTGCTGCAACGCTTTCTGATAGCGCGCGAGCTCGTGATAGTAGGTGCGATCCTCTTGCGCGAGCGCGATGTTGAGCAGCGCGCGACGCAGCGTCGGAGGCCCGCCGACGAGATGCAGATCGGCCGGAACGAACGTCACCACGCGAATGCTGCCCAAAAAGCGCGCGTAGCGCACGCCTTGTCCGTTGATCGTGTAGGTCTTGCGCGTCGAGCGCGCGCTCTTGGCGACGGTGCAGCCGAGATGCACGATGCCCGCGCGAATCTCCGCATCGCCGCGCACGACCGCGAGTTCGAGCCCTTCGCGCACGAGATCGGCATCGCGATTGGTGCGAAACGACTTTCCGGTACCGAGCATCGCGATCGCTTCGAGCAAATTACTCTTGCCCTGCGCGTTCTGCCCAACGAACACATTGAGCCCCGCCACGGGCTCGAGATCGAGCAGCGCGTAATTACGAAAGTTGGAAAGCGCGACGCGCGTTAATTGCATGATTCAGCCGAGTACTGCAAACGTGACACGCATGAGTGGAGCGCGTGTCTCACGCACCAGCACGGCACACCGTGTAACCCCAAGCTCGCCCCGTGTCACCGTAAGCTTGGCCCGTGTCACCCTGAACTTGGCCCGTGTCACCGTAAGCTTGGCCCGTGTCACCCTGAGCTTGTCGAAGGGGGAGGTCATCAAGGCCCTTCGACAGGCTCAGGGTGACACGTGGTGAGGCTCACGGTGACACGTGGTGAGGCTCACGGTGACACGTGGTGAGGCTCACGGTGACGCGTGGGTGGTTCACTACTGGCGCAGCGGCATGAGCACGTAGAGCTGCTGGCCGCCCTCGGGCGGCTCCACCGGGCGGATCGCGGCGGGCGAGAGGGGCCCGAGGAATTCGATCGCGGTTTGGGCGCTCTTGACGTGGTTGAGGATCTCGACCAGGTAGCGCGCGTTGAAAGCGATCGTGAGGTCGTCGCCGGTCTGCTCGACTTCGATCTCTTCGTACGCGTTACCGGAGACATCGCTCGACGCCGTGACGATGAGCGTCTGGTTCGCGACGGCGAGCTTAACCATGCTCGCGCGGTCGCCCGCCACGAGTTCGGCGCGGCGCAGGCTGCCGATGAGCGCCTGCGTGTTGACCGTCACCGAGCGGTCGAACTTAGCCGGAATCACCTGACCGTAGTTCGGGTACTGTCCGTCCACCAGACGCACCGTGATCGTGGTGTCGCCGGAGGTGAGTTGGAGCTGGTTGCTCTGCGCGCCGAGCGCTCGCACCGTGATGGACTCGGCACCGCCGAGGTTACGGGCGGCCTCCGCGAGCGCGCGCGACGGCACGATGTACTTCTCGACGCCGTTGATGCCTTCGGCGAGCGTCGTTTGATACTTCGCGAGGCGATAGCCGTCGGTCGCGACCATCGTGAGCGAGTCGTTCTCGATCTCGAGCAGCGTGCCCATGAGCACGGCGCCGCGCGCCTCTTCGTTGGACGCCGCAAAGATCGTCGCGTCGATGCCTTCGCGCAGGCGTTTCGCGCCGATGGTGAAGGACGATCCGACGGATGCGCTCGGGAGCGGCGGATACTCGTCGGCGGGAAGCGCGTGGAAATCGTAGTTGCTGCGCTCGCACTTCACCGATGCGCGGGTCGGGGTGCCGGTAAGCTCGAGCAGCCCAGCCGGCAGGTTGCCGAGGTAGCTCGAGAAGAGCTTGGCCGGAACCGTTACCGAGCCGCTCTCGCCGATCTCCGCCGGAAACGCGTGCTCGAGGGTCAGCTCGAGATCGGTCGCGCGGACCGAAATCTTTCCGTCCTCGGCTTGGAGCAGGACGTTCGAGAGAATCGGCACGGTCGTGTGCGCGTTGACCACTTTGCTCGCCGCGCCGACGGCGGCGGCGATGTCCTTCGTATTACAGGTGAACTTCATGATTCCACCGATTCCTAGCTCGCGTTCGTTCCGGGTAAGTATTTAGCAATATAGCCGTAACAGTAGTAAGGCGGTGTATTTCGCGGATAAGTCCGTTTTCGCTTGTTCCCATGCGGGTTTGCGCCGGGAATAAGGTGTGGACGATCGCGGGCGGCCGATACACACTTCCACCGTTTCGAGCCCCCGTGCAGTTATCCACGCGCGAAGGCCCGCCCTTGTTCGTGGAACGTGTGTATTGTCGGACGGCTCCCGAAAAGCCGAACGGCCCGGAGCGTTACGTCCGAGCCGTCCGATTGCCGAGGTCTCATATTCGGCTAGGGATTCTGGCACATTGCGATCAGTTGGCGGATCTTATTGCGATAGGCTTCGTCGCGCTGCATCTGATCTTTGATCTTGTCGCGCGCGTACATGACCGTGGTGTGGTCCTTCTTACCGAAGTCGCGAGCGATCTGCGGAAGCGAGTAGTTGGTGAGCTCGGTCGCGATGTACATGGCGATCTGCCGCGGCGCCGCTAGGCGCTGATCGCGGCGGCCGTTGTCCATCTCTTTCACCGTGAGACCGTGCGCGCTCGCGACCGTCTCCTTGATCTTCGAGATCGTGATGCGCTGCAGCGGCGCATTGGCGACCGCGCTCTTGAGCACTTCGGCCGCGAGGTCGAGCGTGATCGGCGACTTGGTGAGCGACGCGTAGGCGACGACGCGAATCAGCGCGCCTTCGAGCTCGCGGATGTTCGACGGGATCACCTTGGCGACGAACGACGTCACCTCGTCGGGTACCGGAATCTTCTCGCTCTCGGCCTTCTTACGCAGAATCGCTTCGCGCGTCTCGATGTCGGGCGCTTGAATGTCGGTCAACAAGCCCCACTCGAAACGCGAGCGCAGGCGCGACTCGAGCGTTTGAATCTCTTTGGGCGGACGATCCGAACTGATGATCAGCTGCCGGCCCGACTCGTGCAGCGTGTTAAAGGTGTGGAAGAACTCTTCTTGCGTCGTCTCTTTGCCGGCGAGGAATTGGATGTCGTCGATCAAGAGCACGTCGACTTGCCGGTACCGATTGCGGAACTCGGGCGTGCGGTTATTTTGCAGCGCGATGATGAATTCGTTGGTGAATTTCTCGCACGTCACGTACACGACGTTCGCGCTCGGATTGTCTTGAATGACGCGATGGCCGATCGCATGCATGAGATGCGTCTTGCCGAGCCCGACGCCGCCGTAGAGAAAGAGCGGATTGTAGGCTCGCGCGGGCGCACAGGCGACGGCCTGCGCCGCGGCGTGCGCGAACCGGTTGGAATTGCCCACGACGAACTCTTCGAACGTGTAGCGGGCGTTGAGCGTGGAGCTGCGCAGCTCTTCGGGCGGACGAACGGGGCTCGTGACCGCCGCGGGCGCCGCCTGGGCACTCACCGGGGTGGGGGCCGCTTCGTTCTCGGCAACGGTGAACCGAAGCGCGAGCGTCATCCCGAAGACTTCGGAGAGCACATCGACGATCTGGTTCTTGAGACGGTTCTCGACCCATTCGCGGGCGAATTTCGTCGGAACCGAGAGATGCAGCTCTTCGCCGGTCATCGAGATGAGACGGATCGGTTTGATCCACATCTCGAAGATCGGCTTGGAAAACGTACCCGCCAGCGCCTCCAGAGCTGATTTCCAAAGCTCTTGGGAGATGTCGGGGTCTCCAACCGCAAGCGCCATCCTCGTGCGTCCTTTGCCGGGCCAAAAAGAGAAACTCGAACCACCCGGAGGCGTCACCCGTGGCGACCCCATGCGGTTCGTGAGGTCGCTTTCGGTTGGCTTAATCAAGCAGCGCTCCTGCGAATTTATCCCACGACTTTATCCACTTATCCACAGGCCCTTGTGAACGTATTTTCAGGGCTTTCCGCCGCATGGGACGGGTCGTCCAACCGGCCCTTGACAGCCCGTAAAAAGCCCGGAAATCCGGTATGATGCGGGCGACGAGCGAACCCCGCCGAAGGGGGTTTTCCACAGGCTCATCCACAGGTGTGGAAATCCCCACCAGGCGCCTTCTTTCTGCGCTCGCGGCCTTGACGCTGCGGTGGGGGGCGGCCTATACTTAGGGGCTGTGTGCCGCCGGTTGGCGGCTATTTTTACCTAGGAGAGTAGAGCTAGCTATGAAGCGGACGTTCCAGCCGCATAACCGCCGCCGTAAGCGCGTGCACGGATTCCTCGAGCGTATGAGCACCAAGAACGGCCGCGCCGTGCTTGCGCGCCGCCGCAAGAAGGGGCGTCACCGCCTCAGCGTCTGATGCGTTCCTTCGCCAGCCTGCGCCGTAGTGCGGATTTTGCCCGCCTGCGTCAGCGTGGGCGGCGGGTCGCCTCACCGTTCCTGACGGTCTTCCGTACCGACTCGGCGCCGCGCGATCGCGCGGCCGTCGCGGGTATTACGGTAGGTAAGCCCGTCGGCAAAGCGGTCGTTCGCAACCGAGTTCGCCGCCGCGTGGCGGCGATTTTGCAGGAGGCGCTCGCCGGGCGCCGCCTGCGCGTGCTCGTCGTCGCCCGTCCTGCGGCCGCCGAGGCGAGCTTCGCCCAGCTCCGCAGCGAGCTCGAGCGAGCGCTGATCTAGAGACCTCGATCGTTATGCGCGTGCTGCTCACCCTGCCGCTGCGGATCTATCAAGTGATCCTCTCCCCACTGCTCGGGCCGCATTGTCGGTTTTACCCGAGCTGTTCGCAGTACGCGCTCGAGGCAATCGAGAAACACGGTGCGTTCCGCGGCGGATGGCTCGCGCTCGCCCGCCTCGTTCGCTGTCACCCCGGGCATCCCGGCGGCGTCGATCTCGTGCCCGAGACGACGCCGCATCGTTGAAAGGTATCCGTTGCACCTCGTAATCGCCGCCAGCTGGCTCGACCCGATCGTCAACCTGCTCTCCTCGATCATCGCCGTCATCAACGCCGGCGTGCACAACCCCGGCCTCTCGCTCGTTATTCTCGCCGCGCTGATTCGCCTGATCTTCTGGCCGCTGAACACCGCGCAGTTCAAGTCGATGATCGGCATGCAGAAGATCGCGCCGAAGATCAAAAAGCTCCAAGAACGCTATAAGAGCGATCCGCAGAAGATGCAGTCGGAGACGATGGCGCTCTACAAGAGCGAAGGCGTCAATCCGCTCTCGGGCTGTTGGCCGACCCTCGTGCAGCTCCCGATTCTCTTCAGCGTGTACTACGCGGTCGTCTTCCATAAGGAACTGTTCGACACGCCGTTCCTCTGGATCGGCTCCGCGCTTTCGGCGAATCCGCCGCACATCTTCGGCGAGCCGCTCTTGGCGGCGAGCCTCGCGCACCCCGACGTGCTGCTGATCGTCATCTACATGGTCTCGCAGTACATCGCGATGCGCTTCACCACCATGCCGCCCACCGATCCGTCGCAGGCCTCGCAGCTCAAGATGATGCAGGTGCTCTCGCCCGTGATGATCGGGTTCTTCGGCTTCCGCGCGCAGTGGCCGTCGGCGATGGTGCTTTACTGGCTTTCCTACAACCTCTTCACGATGGGTCAGCAGTTCTATCTGCTGCGCCGCTATCACACGCCGCTCTCGGCCATCGACAGCGAACACGCGATCGTCGAGAACGTTCCCGACGAACCGCCCGCGCCGGCCAAGAAGAAGCTGCCGAACGCGAACGGCGCGCCCAAGACCTATAAGGTGAAGAAAAAGACGAAAGGCGCTCAACCGTAATGCTTTACGAAGACGATTTCGAGTTCGAAGAACAGCCTGCAAACATTCGCGACCGCCAGATCCCCGGTAAGGGCGGCGCGCCGCGCGACGGCGGCCCGCGCGGCGGCGGACGCCGCGGCGGAAACGGCGGAGGCTACGGCGGCGGTTACGGCCGTCGCGGTGGCTACCAGCCGCACCGCGGTCCGAGCGATACGAGCCACGCGCTTCCCGACTCGGCGAAGCCCGCGCGCGACTTGCTCGCAGACTTGCTCGAGCGCATGGGCGTGCAGCACGCGGAGATCCACTACATTCCGCGCCAAGAGGGCGAGTATCTCGAAGTGACCGGGCCCGATCTCGCGATGCTGATCGGCCGCCACGGCAACACGCTCGAAGCGATCAACCTCGTCTTCAACAACATGATCAACGCGGGCAATCGCAGCAACCGCAAGTACTACACCATCGACGCCGAGGGCTATCGCGCGCGGCGCGCCGATCAACTCAAGGAGCTCGCGGAAGAGACGCTCGAACGCTGCCTGCGCGACGGAAAGCCGGTGCGTTTGGAGCCGATGCTGCCCTCGGAGCGCAAGATCATCCATATCACGCTCGCCGAGGACGAACGCGTTCGCACCGAGAGCGAGGGCGAAGAGCCCGAACGCCGCTTGGTCGTGTACCCGGCGTAAGCGCCGGAACGATCCGCTTCCCGAAACGGCGCCGTAACCGGCGCCGTTTTCTCTTGGCCTTATCGGAACCGACGATCCGCAAGGACTCTGCGAGGCGGTTGAGCGATTTCGCAAGGGTGCTGCGTAAAGTCGCTCTCGCCCTCATCGCTCTCGCCGTTGCCGGATGTTCGCGATCCGGTGCGCACTGGGGAACGCCCGGAGAAGTACGCTATGCGTTTCGCGGCGATATCTGGACGCTCAACCCGCTGCTCGCGTTCTCGCAACGACTGATCGATCTCACGCAGATCTATTGCCAGCCGCTCGTCGCGGTGGGACCCGACGACCGCGCGCAGCCGCTGCTCGTCACCGAGATTCCCACGCGCGAGAACGGCGGCGTCTCGGCCGACGGTCTGACGATCACCTATCATCTGCGCCACGGCATACGTTTTGCCGACGGCGTGCCGTTCACGTCGAAGGACGTCGCGTTCACGTACCGCGCGGTGATCGATCCACGCAATCCGGTGACCGAAGTCGCGCCGTATCAGCGCATCGCCGCGCTCGAGACACCCGATCCATACACGGTCCGCATTCGTTTGAAGTCGCCGTGGGCGGGCGCCGTGCGCGAACTCTTCGCCGAGTCCGATTACATCTACGGCATTCTCCCGGCGCACGCGTTCGGCGGCAACACCGATATCACGCACGCCGCGTGGAACCAGCACCCGTTCGGCACGGGACCCTTTCGCGTGACGGAGTGGAAGCGCGGCGACGAAGTCGTGCTCGAGCGCAATCCGTACTCGTGGCAGTCGCCCAAGCTGCGACGCATCGTGATGAAGATCATTCCCGATCAGAACGCCGCGCTCGTGGCGATGCGCGCGCACGCGATCGATTTGAGCGACATCACCTACGCGCAGATCGCGCAGGTGAAGTCCGCGCACGACCTCGCGCTCGTCGCGATTCCGCGCAACGAGACCGACGAACTCGAACTGCAGACCGAACGCCCCGCGATGCGCGATCCGCGCGTGCGCCGCGCGGTCGCCGCCGCGATCGATCGCGCCGCGATCGCGCGCTCGGCGTTCTTCGGCTACGCACCGGTTGCGACGACCGAGATCCCGCCGCTCTTTCCCGAACACGACGCGTCGATCGCGCCGATTCGCTACGATCCGCAGGCGGCGCGTGCGCTCGCCGCCGCGCACGGTGCGATGGCGCCGCTCGAGATCGTCTACAGTTCGGCCGATCAGACCGAACGCGAGATCGCGACGATGGTGCAGGCCGATCTTTCGCGTGCGGGCATCGCCGCGCGGCTGCACGCCTACGCGCCGAGCCTGCTCTACGGCGCGGCCGCGTCGGGCGGCATCTACTACGGCGGGCGTTTCGACATCGCGGTGACGGGATGGTTCGGGGGACTCGATCCGGAGTCGTCGGAGGCGTGGATCTGCGCGAACCGCGCGCCGAACGGGCCGAACCTCGCGCGCTGGTGCGATGCGCGCTACGACGCGGCGTTTCGCGCGCAGCAACTCGCGACGAACGCCGCGGTGCGCACGCGTGACTTCGCAACGATGCAAGCGGAGATTCGCGAGCAGCTGCCCACGGTGGTGCTCGTGAATCGCACGGAATTTGCGGCGCGTAATCCGGGGCTACGCGGCTTCGCGCCGAACATGCTCTACGATTTCTCGCAGACGCAGGACTGGGAGCTGCGATGAACGCCGACACGATCGCCGCGATCGCGACGCCTCCGGGTCGCGGCGCGATCGCGATCGTGCGCGCGAGCGGACCGGGCGTGCGCGATCTCGCATCGCGCATGGTGCCGAACGTGCGATTGCACGCGCATCGCGCGCACCACGCGCGCATCGTGGACGAACGCGGCGATGCGCTCGACGACGCGATCGCGATCTTCGCGCCCGCGCCGCACAGTTACACCGGCGAAGATACGCTCGAACTGCACGTGCACGGCTCGCCCGTCGTCGCGCGCGAGGTGCTGCGCGCGCTGCTCGCGTTGGGCGCGCGCCTCGCCGATCCCGGTGAGTTCACGCGCCGCGCGTTCCTCAACGGCAAGATGGATCTGCATGCCGCCGCGGCGGTGGCGGATTTGATCGACGCGGAGACGCGCTCCGCGGCCCGTGCCGCGCTCGCGAATCTCGGCGGCGGCCTCGCCGCGCGCGTTCGCGAGTTGCGTGCCGAGATCACCGCGATCGTCGAGGAGTGCAGCGGCGCGATCGATTTTCCCGAGGAGGTGCCCGAACCGGATCGCGCGCGTATCGCGGCCGTTCTGCAGCGCGTGTGCGAGGCGTTGGATGCGTTGCGGCGCGATGGCGAAGTGGGGCGGCTCGTGCGCGAGGGCGTCACGGTCGCGATCGTCGGCCCGCCGAACGCGGGCAAGTCGTCGTTGCTCAATGCGTTGCTCGGCGACGAACGTGCGCTCGTGAGCGAGATCGCCGGTACGACGCGCGATACGATCGAGGAGACGATCTCGATCGACGGCGTGCGCGTGCGACTGGTGGATACGGCCGGCATTCGCGAGCATGCGGATCGGCTCGAGGCCGCGGGGATCGAGCGCACGCATCGCGCGCTCGCGAGTGCGCGCGTGGCGCTCGTGGTGCTCGACGGCTCGCGCGACCTCTGCGCGGATGCCCGCGCGCTGCTCGCCGAGACCGCCGGGCGCGAGCGCGTCGTCTTCTTTAATAAGGGCGATCTCGGTGACGTCGGCGCGCGCGCCGCGGCGATCTCCGGCGCGGTGTGCGGCTCGGTCCGCGATGCGGAGACGCTGCGGTCGCTGCGCGCCGCGGTCGCTCGAATCGGATGGGGCGGCGAGGTTCCCGACCTCGAGCGCCCCCATCTCGCGAGCCTGCGCGAGTTCGACGCGGTGAACGCCGCGCTGGCCGCGCTCGAACAGGCGCGCGCGACGCTGGCGGGCGGTCAACCGACGGATTTGATCGTGGGCGACTTGCAGGACGCGTTTGCCGCGCTCGGGCATGTGAGCGGAGATATCGCTGCCGAGGAGGTCGTCACGGGCGTCTTCGCGCGCTTCTGCATCGGAAAGTAGGGGACCAATGCTTCACGCTCTGGCCCGCAACTGGTGGGCGATCTTGCTGCGCGGAATCGCGGCGCTCGTCTTCGGTCTCTGCGCGCTCTTCTGGCCGGGGGCGGCGGGCATCGCGCTCGTGATCCTCTTCGGCGCGTATGCCCTCGTCGACGGCATCTTCGCGCTCGTTGCCGCGGTACGCGCGGTCGAGTCGCACGAGCGATGGATGGCGCTCGCGCTCGAGGGCGTGGTGGGCATCGCGATCGCGGCGGTCACGTATTTCGACCTGCGTCTGACGGCGTCGGCGCTCTTCCTGACCATCGCCGCCTGGGCGGTGCTGACCGGCATCCTCGAGATCGTGGCGGCGATTCAGCTGCGCAAGGTGCTCCCGAACGACTGGCTGCTGCTGCTCGGCGGCATCGCCTCAATCGTCTTCGGCGCGCTGATGGTGGCGTTTCCGCTGGCGGGCGCGGTGACGGTCATCTATCTCATCGGCGCCTACGCGATCGTCTTTGGCGTCGTCCTCATCGGCTTCGGCCTGCGTCTGCGCCAACACGCGCACTAGCACGCCGCGGCCTGTGCTATAGTTACGGGTCGTGAAGGACGCGCTGCGCAGCGACGACGCGGGAGTGATCGTCGTCGGGGGAGGTCATGCCGGGGTGGAAGCCGCCCTGGCCGCGGCGCGCCTCGGCGTGCCGACGCTGCTCGTGACCGGCGAGCCGGAGAAGATCTGCACGCTGCCCTGCAATCCGTCGATCGGCGGCAGCGCAAAAGGGCAGCTCGTGCGCGAGATCGATGCGCTCGGCGGCGCGATGGGCGTGCTCGCCGATCGGTGCAGCCTCCACGCGCGCTTCCTCAACGAGTCGAAGGGGCCGGCGGTGCGCGCGCTGCGTCAGCAGATGGACAAGCCGTCGTACGCGCGACTCGCGATCGAGGTGCTGCGCGCGCAGCCGGGCCTGACCATCGTGCGCGGTCTCGTCGAAGGACTGGTCGTCGAGGCCGGTTCGGTGCGCGGCGTCATCTGCGCGGACGGCGCGCGCTACTTCGCGCGAAGCGTCGTGCTCGCGACCGGCACGTTTCTCGGCGGCAAAACGTTTCGCGGTGACGTGGTGCAGGCCGAAGGGCGGCACGGCGAAGCTCCGGCGATCGGATTGTCGCACGCACTGCGCGCGCTCGGATTTCCCACGCGACGATTGAAGACCGGAACGCCACCGCGCATCGATCGCACGAGCGTGGCGTACGATGCGATGCAGATGCAGCCGCCGAGCGACGTGCCGCTGCTCTTTTCGTATCGCAGCGATGCACGCTTCGGCGGTCCGCAAGTGCCGTGCTACATCACCGAGACCAACGAACGCACGCATGCGCTCGTACGCGCGAATCTGCATCGCTCGCCGCTCTACGGCTTGGATTTGATCGAAGGCATCGGCCCGCGCTACTGTCCCTCGATCGAAGATAAGGTCATCAAGTTCGCGCACAATCCATCGCATCAACTCTTTATCGAGCCCGAAGGATGGGACGAGCCGACGCTCTACGTCGGCGGGTTTTCGACGTCGTTGCCGGCGGAAGTGCAACTCGAGATGCTGCACACGTTACCGGGTTTGGAATCGTGCGTGATGCTGCGCGCGGGATACGCGGTGGAGTACGACATGGTTCCGCCGACCGAATTGCGCGACACGCTCGAGACGCATCGCGTCGCCGGACTCTATCATTGCGGACAGTTGAACGGAACGTCGGGATACGAAGAGGCCGCGTCGCAGGGACTCGTCGCGGGAATCAATGCCGCGCGTGCGGCGCAGGGCCGCGAGGCGCTGCGGCTCGCGCGCAGCGACGCGTACATCGGCGTGATGATCGACGATCTCGTCACCAAAGGCGTGGACGAGCCGTATCGTATGCTCACCTCGCGCGCCGAGCATCGTGTGGTGTTGCGTCACGATAACGCCGATACGCGCTTGACCCCGATCGGTCGCGCGATGGGACTGGTGGACGACGCGACGTGGGCGGCGTTCGAGGAGCGCCGCTCGACGCTGCGCGGCGCGATCGCGCGGGCCGAGAAACTCCGCGTCGGCGCCGGGGCGATCGGCGGCCAGCAGTTCGACGCCGGCGCAACCGTTGCGGACGCATTGCGGCGGCCGTCGATAGAGTTTGGTGATATTGCCGATCGATTCGACGCGCGGCTCTCACCGGAGATCGGCGAGCGCGTCGCCATCGAGATCAAACTTGAAGGGTACGTGCGTCGCCAGCAGCTCGCGATCGAGAAGGCCGCCAAGAGCGAGCGGGTCACCATTCCCGATGCGCTCGACTATGCCGAGATTGCGGCATTATCGGTGGAGGCACGTGAGAAGTTGAGCGCGCAGCGCCCCGCGACACTCGGAGCGGCGAGCCGGATCCCCGGCGTAACGCCGGCGGACGTGGCGATTTTGAGTCTGTACGTGCATCGCGAGCGGAGCGTGGCGAGCGCATGACTCCGACCGACGAGCTCCAAACGCTGCTCGAGACCGGCGGGGTCGAGGGTGCGGTACGCGAGCGTGTCGCTCGCTATGGCGCGTTGCTGCTCGAGGCGAATCAGCGCTTCAACCTCACCGGCGCGAAGAGCGCCGCGGAGCTGGCGCCGCACCTGCTCGACAGCCTCACCATTGCGCCATACGTCTCGGACTCACTGGTGGACATCGGATCTGGGGGTGGGTTGCCGGCGATTCCGCTCGCCCTGGCGACCGGCGTGCCGGTGACGATGGTCGAAACGACGGTGAAGAAGGCGCGCTTCCTCGGCGAGATGCTCGCGGCATTCGACCTGCGGGGTGAGGTCGTCGCGGAACGTGCCGAAGTGGCGGCCCACGAGGCGCGCCTGCGCGGCGCGTTCACGACCGGAACGGCGCGCGCGGTTTCGAGCGCGCCGACCGTGGCGGAGCTGCTGCTCCCGTTCCTAGCGATCGGCGGCGTCGCCGTAATGCAACGGGGCACAATGGACGACCGCGAGCGCAACGCGCTAGCCGATGCCGCGCTCATGCTCGGAGCCGAAGTGGAGCGCGAGGAACCGCTCGACGGCGAGCGCCGCGTGATCTTCGTTCGCAAGGTCGCCCCGACGCAAAACCGCTTCCCCCGCCGAATCGGCATCCCCGAAAAACGCCCCCTCTGCCTCTAACCCCACCCGCCCCCGCCTTCGCGCGTGTCACCCTGAGCCTGTCGAAGGGCCGCCCACCCCGCCACCCCCGTGTGTCACCCTGAGCCTGTCGAAGGGCCGCCCACCGCGCCCCCGCCTTCGCGCGTGTCACCCTGAGCCTGTCGAAGGGCCGCCGCGCCGCGCCACCCCCATGTGTCACCCTGAGCCTGTCGAAGGGCCGCCCGCGTATTCCGCGTCCATCCCCTTCGACAAGCTCACCCTTCGACAGGCTCAGGGTGACACGGTTGGATGCCGATGCGATTGCTCAGGAGCCTTCGTTCGCGTTTCACGTGAAACGGGCGCTTGTTGTGCAGCAGCTCAGCCCTACGACAGGCTCAGCCCTTCGACAAGCTCAGCCCTTCGACAAGCTCAGGGTGACACACATGGGGGCGTGGCGGCCCTATGACAGGTCCAGCCCTTCGACAAGCTCAGCCCTTCGACAAGCTCAGGGTGACACATATGGGGGCTTTCGACGGGTTAGTGGTGAGCGAGGCGTTAGCCGTGCGAGGCTGCGACGGCTTGGAGAAATGCTTTATAGATGGGGCCGGCGAGGGGCTCGTCGGGTCCCATGCGTTCGGGATGCCATTGGACCGCTGCAAGCCACGGCTTGCGCATCGGTTGCGTCCATTCGATGCTCTCGACGGTGCCGTCCGCGTGTCGAGCGGAGACCCGGAGATCCTCGCCGAGGCGATCTACTGCCTGGTGGTGAGACGAAGTAACGTCGCCGGTCAGGGTCCCCACCAGGATCGCCAGGGCGGAGTCTGCGTCAACGTTCACGGGATGTCGTTGCTCGTCGGGAAGTTGGTGTGCGCTCCGTGTCGCGAGGTCGGGTATGAGCGATCCGCCTTGGAGCACGTTCAGCAGCTGCATGCCGCGGCAGATCGCGAGAATCGGAAGACGGCGGGCGATGGCGCGCTTGAGAATCCTCAGCTCGACGTCGTCTCGGCCGGGAGAGATGGTGCAGAGGCCTTCGGCATCGGTTCGGCCGTAGCGGCTGGGCTCGACGTCCGCGCCGCCGGTCAGGATGAGGCCGTCGATCGTCTGGAGGGCGGTCTCATCGAGCGCTTGACCCGCTCCGGCGAGCCAAAGCGGCGTAGCATCTATATTCGCGCGCTCCGCAGCGGCGATCAGGGCCCCTGTGTAGAGGCGATATTTCGGCGTGCCCTCGTCGTAGCTCAAGCCGATTTTCATGGTTCAGGCTCGTTTCCGCCAGCATCGGGAATCAGCCTCTTGCTTGGTCTGATCCATACGTCCCGCGCGCCAAGGGCCAAATGGGTATTACCGTGCCTAGCCTCGTGTCGCCCTTGTCCTCCCCGTGTCACCCTGAGCCTGTCGAAGGGCGGGCGGCCTAACAATGTTTCACGTTAAACAGCGCGAGCAGCGCTTTGGCACGCGCGCATTGACCGCGGCGGCCCTTCGACGCGCTCAGGGTGACACGTGTGTGTGCGGTGGCCCTTCGACGCGCTCAGGGTGACACGTGTGTGTGCGGTGGCCCTTCGACGGGCTCAGGGTGACACGTGTGTGTGTGCGGCGGCCCTTCGACGGGCTCAGGGTGACACGTATGTGTGGGCGGTGGGCCTTCGACGGGCTCAGGGTGACACGTGTGTGTGGGCGGTGGGCCTTCGACGCGCTCAGGGTGACACACGTGTATGTGGGCGGCGGCCCTTCGACGGGCTCGGGGTGACGCGTGGGCGTGAGGGCGGGTGACAGGGCTGGTACGATAGGGGTCTGATGTATCAGCCTCACCCCTTCGATGCGCTGCTGGCGGCGGCGTTGCCGGCCGGATCGCTCTATGCGGTCGGCGGTCGCGTGCGTGATGAGCTGCGTGGTGCGCTCGAGGGCGTCGAGATTCCCGTTAAAGACCTCGATTACGTCGTGACCGGCGTCGCCCTCGACGATTTGCAGGCGCGGCTCGGGCAGGTTGGGCGCGTCGATCTCGTCGGGGTGGCCTTCGCCGTGCTCAAGGTGACGCGCGACGGCACGACGGTCGATGTGGCATTGCCGCGCCGCGAGCGATCGACCGGGCATGGCCACCGCGACTTTTCGGTGCAGTCGGGGCCCGAGGTCTCCCTAGCGGATGACCTCGCTCGGCGTGATTTCCGTATGAATATGATCGCGCGTGCGCTTCCGAGCGGAGATCTCGTCGATCCCTATGGCGGTGAGGCCGATATCCGGGCTCGCCGCATCGATATCCTCACGCCCCGGAGCTTCGACGAAGATCCGCTGCGGATGCTGCGTGCCGCGCAATTCGCGGCGCGCTTTGGCTATCACCTGACCGATGCGACGCGCGACGCGATGGTCGCGGCGGCCCCGCTCGTGGCGACGGTCTCGGCCGAACGCATCTACGATGAGTTCCTGAAGCTCTTCGGACAGGCTCCTCAGCCCTCGATCGGGCTGCGTATTCTCGCCGAGACGGGTGTGCTGCGCTACGTCTGGCCGGAGTTGCTCGAGGGCGTCGGGGTCGAACAGAACGAGTGGCACGCCTACGACGTCTGGGAGCACAACCTGCACACGCTCGACGCCACGCCTACCGGCGATCCCATCCTCCGTATAGCGGCGCTGCTGCACGATGTCGGAAAGCCGCGCACGAAGGACGGCCCGCACTTCTATCGGCACGAACTCGTTGGGGCCGAGATGGCGCGCGAGATGCTCTCACGCCTGCGCTTTCCGACCGACGCCGTGCAGACGGTCGAACATCTCGTGCGGCACCACATGTATAACCAGGATCCGGGACTCACCGACGCCGCGGTGCGGCGGTTCGTGCGGCGCATCGGCCCCGAGCGGCTCGACCGCCAGTTCGCGTTGCGCTTGGCAGACATCGCGGGCTCTGGGTTAACCAAGCGCGACGACTCCAACGAGCGCTTCGAGGCGCGCGTGTGGGCCGAGGTCGCGCGGCAGCCCGCCTTCTCGGTTGCCGACCTTGCGATCGGAGGCGGCGAGGTGATCGAGGCCATGGTGCGGCGCGAG
Organism: bacterium; assembly: GCA_028869385.1. Classification (GTDB taxonomy): domain Bacteria; phylum Vulcanimicrobiota; class Vulcanimicrobiia; order Vulcanimicrobiales; family Vulcanimicrobiaceae; genus REEB354. The sequence continues at coordinate 16,910 of JAGWSR010000069.1, read as the reverse complement.
ATCGTCGCGCCAAACTTTCGTGGCGACGCACGTGTGGGGCGCGCGTTGGCCTGGCTCTTGGAGCAGGTCACGGACGCGCCCGAGCGTAACTCGCGCGAGACGCTCCTCGCACTACTAGACGACTTTTTCGCCGAGATGACGTGCGCGTCGAGCGCACTCTCTTCGCGCACTGGAAGCAACGGTTGAGTCGCATAATCGCCCTCGTGAATCAAAAAGGCGGCGTCGGTAAGAGCACGACGGCCGTGAATCTCGGCGCGGCGCTCGCGTCGCACGGGCATCGCGTGCTCGTCATCGACAGCGATCCGCAAGGCAACACCACGACGGGCTTCGGTGTCGAAAAGCAAAACCTGGAGCGCGATATCTACAACGTCCTCATGCAGGAAGCGACGATCGACGACGTCGCGCAGCGGACCGAACTCGAAACGCTCATGCTCGTGCCCGCGACGATCAACCTCGCCGGCGCCGAGATCGAACTCGTCTCCGCGCTCTCGCGCGAGACGCGTTTGCGGCAAGCGGTCGTGCCGGTCGCCGCACGCTACGATTACGTGCTGATCGACTGCCCGCCGTCACTCGGATTGCTTACGATCAACGCGCTCACCGCCGCCGAAGAGATCGTGATTCCCGTGCAGGCCGAATACTACGCACTCGAAGGTCTCTCGCAGCTCACCGCCGTCGTTCGGCGCGTGCGCGAAGCGCTCAATCCCACGCTTCACGTCAGCGGCGTGCTCGTCACGATGTTCGACGGACGCACGCGTCTCGCGATGGAAGTGCTCGACGAACTCGAGAAGTTCTTCCCGCAACAGATGTTCAAGACGCAGATTCCGCGCAACGTGCGTCTCTCCGAAGCGCCGTCGTTCGGCAAGCCGGTGATCCTATTCGACGTGAAGAGTCGCGGCGCGCAGGCGTATCTGTCGCTTGCGAAGGAGCTCGCGGAGATGCAGGTGCACGTGTGAGCCAGCCGCAGAAACGTGGACTCGGACGCGGACTTGGCGCGCTGCTCGGCGATGCGCCCGTTCCGACCTCGCCGACGATGCCGCAGCGCGACGGCCTGCGCGAGATTCCGGTGGGCCAGATCAAGCCCAACCCGTTCCAACCGCGCAAGACGTTCGAAGCGGGCGCGCTCGACGATCTCAAAGCGTCGATCGCGGAATTCGGCGTGCTCGTGCCGATCATCGTGCGCAAGCGCGGCGATGCGTTCGAACTGATCGCGGGCGAGCGGCGTTGGCGCGCGAGCGCTGCGCTGCAGCGCGCGACGATTCCTGCGATCGTGCGCGACTCCGACGACCGCGATTCGCTCGAAGTCGCGATCGTCGAGAACCTCCAGCGCGAGAATCTGAATCCGCTCGAAGAGGCCGAAGGCATGCGCCATCTGCTCGACGAGTACGGCCTCACGCAAGAAGAGGTGGCGAAGCGTCTGGGCAAGAGCCGCCCGGCGATCGCGAACGCGCTGCGGTTGCTCGCGCTTCCCGATGCGATCAAAGCGATGGTGGCCGACGCGCGCCTAAGCGCCGGTCACGCGCGCGCGCTGCTCGCGGCCCCGGCCGACAAACAACTCGCGCTCGCGCAACGCGCGGCGAACGAAGGGTTGAGCGTGCGCGAACTTGAGCGCCTCTGCGGCGCGGTGACGACGCCCGTCTCGGCCGCCAAGCCGCTGCCGCGTGCGCGCGAACTCTCGCCCGAAGAGGCCGATTTCGCATCGCGCCTACGCGAGCGCTTCGGCACGCACGTCGCGATCGTTCGCGGCGGCAAGGGCGGACGCATCGAACTGCGCTTTGCGAGCGAGAAAGAATTGATCCGCCTCGGCGATCTCTTGCTCGGCGAACCCGAATGATTTCCTTCACGCGCATCATGACGGTCGTGATGTTCGGCGCGATCTGCTTCATGCTGATCGTTCCGACCGCGCTCAAAGGGCATAACACGCCGCTCGCCATCGGCATCGTCGTGCTCTTTGTCGCCTATCTCGTGACGAATTTGATCTTATGGCAACGCATGAAACGGCGCTCGTAACGCGTGCCGCGCGCGCGGCGCTGCTGCGCGGCATCTACGCGATCGTCAACGAAGGCGTGCCCGATCCGATCGCCATCACGCGCGCCGCGCTCGAGGGCGGCGTCGGAATCGTTCAGTATCGCGCGAAACGCGGCATCGTTCCCGAACATCTGCAGGCGATGCGCGCGCTCACGCGCGACGCGTGCGCGCTCCTCATCGTGAACGACGACTGGCGCGCCGCGCGCGACCACGCGTGCGACGGCGTGCACCTCGGCCCCGACGACGACGGCTTTCTCGACGTGGCCCCGATCCGCGCGGCGTTGCCGCAAGCGCTCATCGGGCTTTCGTGCGGCACGCCGGAAGAGCTGCGCGCGGCGGAGCGGCTCGACGTGGATTACTACGGCGTGGGCGCGGTGTACGCGACGGCGTCGAAGGCCGATGCGGGCGCGCCGATCGGGATCGCCGGCCTGCGCGCCGTCGTGGCCGAGAGCACGCGGCCGGTCGCGGCGATCGGTGGGATCGCGCTCGCGAGCATCGACGAGGTTCGCGCGACCGGCGTCGCGATGGCGGCGGTGATCTCGGCGATCTCGGCGGCGCCGGATCCCCGGGCGGCGAGTGCGGCGCTCGTGCGCGGCTTCCGTGGCTAGCATCCTCTCGATCGGCACCACGCACCCCTGGAACATCGCGGGGGTGGGGCTCGATCTCACGGTCGGCGCCGAGCTCGGTGCGACAGTCCTGACCGTGGTGGCGGCGGTCTCCGCGCAAGATGCGGCGGGCGTGCGCGACCTGCATCCGGTGCCGCACGCGACCTTCGCGGCCCAACTCGCGTGCGTCCCGTGGCGCGAGGTGGCGGCGATTCGCGTGGGAGCGCTGCCGAACGCCGCCGCGGTCGCGACCGTGGCCGAAGCGCTCGTCGCGAGCGGAGCGCCGGCGGTCGTGGATCCGGTCGTCGCGGCGACGCGGGGCGGCGCGCTCGGAGACGACGCGGTGCTGCCCGCGCTGCGCGAGCGGCTGGCGGGGCTCCCGAATGTCATCCTCACGCCGAATCTCGATGAGGCCGCGCGGCTACTCGGCCGCGAGACGATCGCGCGCGACGACCTGGCCGACGCGGCCGCGAAGCTCCGCGCGCGCGGTGCGCGAGCCGTGTTGCTCAAGGGCGGGCACCTCGACGGCGCCCCGTGCGACGCGCTCGCGACGGTCGACGGCGTGACGACCTTTGCGGACGACCGCCTCGCGCACGGCATGCGCGGCACCGGTTGCGTGCTCGCCGCGGCGCTCGCCTGCGCGCTCGGGCGCGGCGACGCGCTGAGCGACGCCGTCGCCTTCGCGCGCGCGTTCGTTCGCGAGAAGATCGCGCACGCGCGCGAACGCGGCGGACTGCGCGTCGCGTATTGACGCGTCGAAGCGCGCGCTGGTACGATGCAGCCTGCATGTTGCAGCACGCGTGGTGGCGTCCCCAAACCGATCGATGACCGGAGGGTTCGCCCGTGCCGCGACGCAAGACGTGAGCCGCCGGAACTCCGGGCGGCTTTTTTCATTCCTACCGACGTTTACGAGAAGAGAGCGACGAGAAACGAGATGACGACGACAGCCGTGAAACCGCGCGTGATGTCGGGCATGCGCCCGACGGGCGGTCTGCATTTGGGCCATCTGGTGGGCGTGCTCACGCAATGGGCGACCTACTGCGATACGTCGGACGCCTACTTCGAAATCGCCGATCTTCACGCGTACACGACGGGGTATGAAGATCCGCAATCGATTCGCGACGCGCGCAACGAGATGGTCGCGGTGTGGCTCGCGGCGGGCGTGGATCCGCAAAAATCCACGATCTTTCTCCAGTCCGCCGTTCCGGAGATCGCGGAGCTGCATACGATGCTCTCGATGATCACGCCGGTCTCCTGGCTCGAACGCGTTCCGACCTACAAGGGCCAGATCGACGCGCTCGGTCAGCACGTCGCGACGTACGGATTTTTGGGCTATCCGTTGCTGCAGCTCTGCGACATCGCGATCGTGCGCGGCGAGCGCGTTCCGGTCGGCCGCGACCAGGTCGCGCATCTGGAGTTCGGCCGCGAAGTCGTGCGCCGCTTCAATTTTCTCTACGGCGAAGGCAACGACGTGCTCGTCGAGCCGCAGCCGACGCTCACCGAGTTCGCCGAAGTCCCCGGTTCCGACGGCCGCAAGATGTCGAAGTCCTACAACAACGCGATCCTGATCGCCGACGACGAAGAGACGACGACGAAGAAGGTCCGCGGCTTCATCACCGATCCGCAGAAGCTGCGCAAGGGCGATCCGGGGCATCCCGAGGTCTGCCCGGTCTTCGCGCTCTGGAAGTTCGTCAATCCGCTCAAGGTGGACGGCATCGCGGCGGAGTGCCGCTCGGGCGCGCTCGGGTGCGTCGCCGACAAGAGCGATTTCGCGGAGCAGCTGAACGCCTATCTCCGTCCGGTTCGCGAGCGCCTGAACGTCTATCGCGACGATCCCGCGCAGGTGGAGCGCATCATCGCCGAGGGTACCGCGCGCACCCGCGAGATCGCGAGCGCCGTCATCGCCGACGTCAAGCGCGCGATGCGGCTGCTCTAACGCCGGAACCTTCGACCCGTCAAGCAAGCGTTCGCTCCGGCCGAAAATACGAAGGTAGGCCATAGCGGCCGATGGAGGAGATTTTCGATGTCGTTGCGTTTTATTCGCGTCGCGGTTGCGGCGTTCGTCCTGGCCTTCGTGAGCTCGGTCGTTCCCGCGATGGCCGCTCCCGAGAATGCGTTCTACCTGCAGAACAGCTCGACCACGACGTTGCACTTTCAGTACGGGTGCTCCGGTGGCAGGATGTACTCCAGGACGATTGCGCCGGCTCGCGGCTACTACTACTGGGTGAAGAACGGCTGCACCGTCTATACGATCAAGAAGTCGACGACCGATAACGCGAGCGGCGAGGAGATGACGTTTACGTATTCGCTGACCGCGGGTCACCGGTACGAGATCTTCTGGGATCGCTCCAAGAAGGCGTGGAACATTCGCGAGCTCTAGCGCGATGCTGCACCTCGCACTCGTGTTCGTACTCGCGCAGACGCAGATGCAGCTCGACGTGTCGAGTGGTGCCGAGGCGAAAGCGTCGATGACGCGCATGTCCGCGGCGTATCGGCATGCGCGCGAGGCGACGGGAAACGATCCCCGCCTCGCGCGCACGCAGCAGCTCTGGATGGCGATGCGCGATACGACCTGCGCGTACGAACGCGCGCTGGTCGCCGGAGGCTCGTTGGAGCCGATGGTCGCCGCGGAGTGCGTCGCGGCGCTCGCGAACCAGCGCACCGCCGATCTCGCGCGCATTCCGCCGCGCTCGCACTCGGCGCCGCGGCTGCAGCCGACCGATCCCGCCGTCGACAAGCGTTTGAATCACGTCTACGGTGCGATCGCTTCGAATCTCGACGCCTCGGAGCGTCCGCTGCTGTTGGATTCGGAGCTTGCGTGGATACGCTACCGCGACGCGATGTGCGCGTTGATCGGTGGCGCGTGCTCCACGACGATGGAGCGAGACCGAACCAAGAACCTCACGGACTCCTGGCTGGGAGACCCGGTCTGGTAAATGCAATGCGAGCCCGCCGATCGGCGGGCTCGCTGCTTTTCCGAGGTGCCGCGCGGCGCTACTTCACCACGTGCCAGTCTTGCATGACGTATTGCGCGCCGCTGCCGGTGACGGTGAGCGTGCCGTCGCCGAAGGTGTCGACCGCGAAGCTCGCGAGCTGCGTGCCGGCGTTCGAGATCGAACCGGTGATGAAGCCGTTGCTCGTCGGCGACGTACCGCTATTGGTCGTCACGTCGAGCGAGTTGCCGTTCGCGAGCGTGGCGTTCGAGATCGTCAGGTTGGTGAGTTCGCCGTGGAGGAACGTCGCGCTCACCGGAATGTTCGAGGTGCCGCCGCTCGCACCGCCGCTCAGTGCGTACTCCGGCGTCGCGATCGGACAACTGCTGTTGGCCGCGCCGACGGAGATCGCGAGCGAGCCGATCGCGCCTTTGTACGCGGTACCGGCGTGCGTCGAGGACCACGTCACCGAACCGTCGCCGTTGACCGTGCGCGTGCCGTTGGTCACGCTGCCCTGCCAACCGAAGGTCTCGCCGAGCGAAGCGATGCCGGTTGCGTTATACCCCGCGGAATCACCGCAGAAGGTGTTGACGCCGCCGCTCGTCGCGGGGAGCATCACGAGTTCGTCGTCGCCGAGGATCGTCTTTGCACCGCCGAGATCGAGTTCGTTCGTCGCGGAGCGGTCGAAGCCGCTCGCGGTCGTGGGATAGCCGTTGCTGCCGAACGTGGCGTTGGCGTAGGCGATGCTGGACGTGCGCTGCGCGATCGGCGTCGCGTTACCGAGTGCGTACTGTTTCTGCGTGCGATTGACGGACTCCGACGTGCCGTTCGCGCTGAAGATGCGCACGGTGTCGCGCGCCATCTCCGTGCACGCGGCGTCGTAGAAGATGATGGACTCGGTCGAGTTGGCGTCGCCGTTTTTATCGGGCGCGAAGAACTCCACGCCGCCGTTGCACGTACCGCTCGCCATCGGTACGACCTGCGCGCTCGCGCCGCGCGACGCGAGCATGACGCCGGTCGTGTTGCTGTTGAACGATGCGAGCGTCTTGACCGGATCGCCCACCGCGTTCGCGGTCTCGATCGCCGCTTCGGAGGTGGATTGTGTGGAGGTCGTCCCACCGCCGCCGGTCGGAGGCGTGAGCGAGGATCCGCCCGAGGCCGCTCCGCCGCCGCCGCAAGCGGCGAGGGTGAGCGACGCGGCGAGGGTCACGAGAAGTATGCGAGTGCGCATGACGATTCGTCCTTTGCTTGGAGAGTGAGCGTGGTGTGCGTTTGCTCCACAAGCGTAGGGTGGCGAAGCGGTGCGATCATTAGGCGAAGCTGAAAGTCACCTGTGTTCGCGCGCGATCTAAGCGATCTCTCATGTGGCGAAGGTGAAGTGCGTATGCGCCGTAGTACCTCACCCGACATGAAACGAACGGGTGTCGCGCTTCTCCTCTTCGCATTGCTTGCTGCCGGATGCGCGCGGCCGAGCGCGTCGCCATCCACGCTGCGCATCGCCGTTCGCAACGAGCCCGCGTCGTTCGACCCGCTGCTCGCGCAGACGCCGTACGACAACGATCTCGCCGCGCTCGCCTTCGACCTGCTCGTGACGAACGACGCGCAGGGGCATCCGACGCCCGATCTCGCGGCTGAGGTGCCGACGCTCGCGAACGGCGGCATCAGCGCCGACGGCCGCACGGTCACCTATCACTTGCGGCGAAACGTACGTTGGCAGGACGGCGCGCCGTTCACGAGCGCCGACGTGGCCTTCTCGTTTCATGCGGTGATGAATCCGCGCAATCCGGTCGCCGAACGGCGCGGCTACGACGACGTGACGAGCGTCGCGACGCCGGATGCGTTCACCGTCGTGTTTCATCTCAAGGAGCCGTTTGCGCCCTTCGTGGAGACGGTCTTCGGCGAGAACGACGCGCCGTTGCGAATCGTACCCGCGCATCTGCTCGCACGCTATCCCGATCTCGTGCATCGATCGTTCGACGCAGCGCCGATCGGTACGGGGCCGTACCGCTTGGTCAAATACGTGCGCGGCGACGAAGCCGAGTACGCCGCGAATGACGACTACTTTCTCGGCAAGCCGCGCATCGCGCGTATCGTGGTGCGCTTCGTGCCCGACGACACGACGCGCGCGACCGAATTGCGAACCGGCGAGGCGGACTTCGCCGACTACGTTTCGTTCGCCACGATGCACGCGCTCGCCGACGTGCCGAACTTGCGCGTGCTCGCGCCGAGCGCGCCGATCGTTTACGAACTCGCGATGAACGCGGCGCGCAAGCCGCTCGACGACGTGCGGGTGAGGCGCGCTCTCGCGCAGGCGATCGACCGCGCCGCGATCGCGCGCACCACGACCTACGGATTCGGCACCGTCGCGACCGCCGATGCCTATCCGCACTCGCCGGCGTACGATCCCGCGCTGCGCGCGCAGCCCTACGATCCGGCGGCGGCGAAGCGCGGGCTCGGCGCGCTTCGTCGCCCGCTCGAGCTGCTCGCGGTCGCGGGCAACCCCACCTCGTCATCCATCGCGGTGCAGGTGCAGGCCATGCTTGCGGCCGTCGGCGTGCGCGTCAACGTGCGCGCGGTGAGTCCGATGCTCTTCGGCGCACCCGAGGCGATGGGCGGATTGCTCGCGAGCGGAACATTCGATCTCGCGGTGATGCCGTACGTCGGCGGTCAAGATCCCGATAACTCCGCGCGCTTCGCGTGTGCGGCGATTCCGCCCGAGGGGCAGAATATGGAGCGTCTCTGCGACCCGCGTATCGACGCGGCCGAACGCGTGCAGTTGCGCAGCGCCGACCCGCGCGCGCGCATCGCGGCGCTGCGCACCATCGAGCGTCTCCTGATCGAAGATGTTCCCGGCGTCTTTCTGTTTTACGGAGCTCCGGGCGATGCGTTCGTGAAGCGCCTCCACGGCGTCGCTCCGAATGGAACGACGCAAACGTGGAACGCCTATCGCTGGACGCTCGACTGACCCCGCGTGCTAGCCTTTGAAGCGGGGGAGTACGTCGCGGATCTGCGCCAGCGCGTAGTCGATGTCGTCGAGTGACGCCGCGTAGCTGAAGCGCAGGTAACCCTTACCGGCCGGTCCGAACGACGAGCCGCCGCCGCACGCGATGCCGCCCTCTTCCAACAAGAAGCTCGCGAGCGCCTTATCGTCTTGCGTGATCTGCTGCACGTTGGGGAAGGCGTAGAACGCACCCTCGGGGAGCGTGCAGCTCATGCCGGGGATCTGATTGAGGCCGGTCACCAGGCGGTCGCGGCGCTCGCGGAAGATCGCGTTCATCTTCTGCACGGGTTCGTCGGGCCCGGTGAGCGCGGCGATACCGGCCTTCTGCACGAAGGTCGCGACGCAGCTGAACGTATTGTTGTTGAAGAGCGTCACCGTTTGGCAGAGCTTCTCGGGCATGATCGCGTAGCCGAGACGCCAGCCCGTCATCGCATAGGCCTTCGAGAAGCCGTCGACGATGATCGTGCGCTCTTGCATGCCCGGCAACGACGCGATCGAGACGAAGTCGCTGTCGAGGTAGAAATTGCGGCTGTAGATCTCGTCGGAGATCACCAAGAAGTCGTGCTTGTGCGCGAGTTCGGCGATGCGCTCGAGATCTTCGCGCATCAGCACGCCGCCGGTCGGGTTGTGCGGCGAGTTGATCACCACCGCCTTGGTCTTGTCGCTCACGCGGCTCGCGAGCTCGTCGAGATCCATGCGCCAGTTGCGCGACTCGAGGAGCGGAATGCGGATGACGTTCGCCTGGAGGTAGGTCGAGGCGGAGCCGTAGGCCGGATAGGCGGGGTCGAAATAGATGAAGTCGTCGCCCGGATTGATGATCGCCGAGAGAATGTTCCAAATGATCGGCTTCGCGCCCGGCGACACGGTCACGTTCGCGGCGGTGTAGGCCTTCGGCATCTTGCGCAGACGCGACGCGTACTCGGCGATCGTCTCGCGCAGCTCCACGATGCCGGCCGAGGGCGTGTAGTGCGTGTCGTGCGCCATCATCGATTCGACGGCGGCCTTCTTGATGTGCTCGGGCGTGTCGAAATCCGGCTCGCCGATCTCCATGTGCACGACGCGACGACCGGTCGCTTCGATCTCGCGCGCACGCGCGAGCACCTGGAACGCGTTTTCCGCGCCGAGACGCGAGACGGCGTCCGCGATGCGATTCTCATGAACAGCGAGCATTGGAACCTCTTCTATTGTGCGATCCGTGATCGTGAACGAAGTGCATCAAGGTGGCCCCTCGGGCATGCGCGAAACGCGCGTCATGCGCACCCTGTCGGAAGTTTTCGCGCCAGGAGCACCGACGCTGCCGGAGGGCCTCCGAACGCTCGTCGTTTCGCCCGACCGCGAGTTGGAACCTGGAATGACGGTGCGCGCCACGTTCACGTTCCGCAATCAAGGCGGCGCGCCCGCGACGGGCGTCCGCGTGCGTTTCAATCTTCCCGACGGTCTCGTCTATCTGGTGGGGACGGGTCAACTCGACGGCGTCGATCTCGACGACGAAGCGGGGAACTCGCCGCTGCTCGCACGCAGCGGAGCCCACATCGGTGACGTGGCACCCGGTCAAGAGCGGCGCATCGAGATCGCGTACAGCGTGGCGGGCGCCATCGAGAACGGTACCACGATCGAGCTGCAAGCGGCCGTGGCCTCGTTCGAAGTACCACCGGTCGGCTCGAACGTCGTCCGGCTCATCGCTCGCAGCCGCCCGCAGCTGCGGAACGCGCTCACCACGATCGCGATCGAGCCGCGCTCCGAGCCCGCGCCCGGAACCGAGGCCCAGATAACCGTGCGCCTGCACAACGCGGGCGAGTCGAGCGCGCGCGACGTGGTCGTCGTGGCGCCGATCCCCGAGCACGCGACCTACGTGCCCAATTCGGCGCGCGTGAACGGTCGCGAGATCGAGCGCGATTTCGGCCTGCCCTTCGACCGGCTCTACGCGCCGATCGTCGCGCCGTCGCTCGCCGCGAGTGCGAGCGCGACGCTCGTCTATCGCGTCCGGATCGCATCGCCGCTCGAAGACGGCACCGCGATCGTGGCGCGCGCGCAGGTCGCATCGCAGGAGACCGCCGCCTTCGAGATCGAGCCCGCCACGCTCGTCGTGCGCGCGGCCCCCGACTTCGGCGACGACCGCACGACCTTCGTGGTCGAGCCGGCGCACGACGTGCGTCCGGGTCAGCGCGTCACGCTCGTGCTCACCGCGCATAACGCCGGAACCGCCGCTGCCGAGAGCGTGAGCGCAACGCTCGCGCTGCCCGACGCACTGCTGCCGGTCCGCGGTGCCTCCCAGATCGACGGGCGTCCCGTGCGCGAGTCGAAGAAGGGCCTGCTCTTCGATCTCGGACGGATCGATGCCGACGAGAGCGTCGAGCTGCGCTGCGAAGCCGTCGTAAGCGCGCCGCTGCCCGAAGGCACGACGCTCGACCTCACGGCGACGCTCGCCTGGCAACCCGGCGAGGGTGCCGAGCGTCGATTCGAGCGCACGGTCGCGATTCGCGCGGAGCCCGCGCTGGCGGCGCGCCGCAACACGATCGCGCGCGCCGGCGCGGAGACGGTGCATCCGGGTGAAGAGCTCGAGGCGACGATCGTGCTCGCCAACGACGGCAGCGCCGCGGCGAGCGACGTCGTGCTGCACCTGCGTCTCGATCCGGCTCTCGAAGAGGTTCGTCTCTACGAACGCAACGGGCGCGTCACGCTCGACGGCGACGCCGCCGAGGTCGGCGTGCTCGAACCCTACGCGCAACGCCGCTTCGCACTCCGCGCGCGCGTTCGCGCACCCTATCCCGATCGCAGCGAACTACGCGTCGGCGCGAGCGCGCACTCGCGCGAGCTCGGCGAGACGACGCTCGGCGACGTGACGTGGCGCGTTGACTCGCATCCCGCCTTCGCTGCGGCAAGCTCGAAGCTGCACCTCGAGAGCGGCGAGGTTCTTCGCCCGAATCAACTCGCCGACGTCACGGTTCGTCTGACGAACGTCGGCAGCGACATCGCGCACAACGTGCGCGTTCGCCTCTACGTCTCGCCCGAAGCGCGGCTCGAAACCGTCGATGGCGCGACGCGCGAAAAATCCAAACTCGTCTTCGGCGAAGTGCCGCCCGGCGCGAGCGTCGAGGCGCGATTGGGGCTGCGGTTGTTGCGTAGTCTGGCCAAAGAGTTTCCGGTGACGATCGACGCGGTGCTGACCGCCGATGCGATGCTGCCCGTGCCGCTCGAACGTCTGACGATCGCGACGACGGCGGAGCCTGATTTCTCCGTCGGCACGCTGCGCAGCGTACCGGGCGACGTAGTCGACGCGGGCGAGACGATCGAGTGGGTGCTCCACGTTCGCAACGGCGGCGACGGCCCCGCGCGTCGCGTGCAGATTCGTTGCGAGCAGCCGTCGTCGCTGATCTACGTTCCGAACTCGACGACCGTCAACGACGTTCCGATTCGCGACGTCGGCGTGCGCTCCGCGCTCGCGAGCGAGCGCGGCATCGTGCTCAACGACGTCGATCCCGGCGTCGAGGCTACCATTCGCTGGCGCGACGTCGCGCACAACGATCTCGGCGCGGGCGAGACGCTCGCGCGGCTCGCGCTAGTCGCCTACGACGGCGAACGAGCGGACGAGATCGCGTCGAACGATCTCAAGGTGCGCGCGGCGCCGGTCTTCGCGAATGCGATCCCCGGTCTGCCGTTCGGACTCGACGGCATGATCGGCCCGTCCTTCGGCGGCGTGAAGGCGCTCACCGAAGATCGGTTCGTCGAGCTTCCGCCGGCGACGCCGGTGGCGGCGGCGGAACCGCCGCGCTCGTGGGTGGACGACGATGAGGTTCCGGCGCTCGTTGGGAGCGACGGCGGCGTCTTCGACGGAGCGATTGCGAGCGGACGCGTCGGCGTCTCGGTGAGTTTTACGTCGGAGCGCCACGCGCGGGTTCTGCGCTTTCTCGACGAGGCGCGCTTCGAAGGGTTGGTGACCCACCTCTTCGCGATCCGGGCGTTCTTCCCCGAAGCGATCGGCGACACGCACCTCGGCGCGACCGCCTCGATGCGCGAAGCGTTGCGCGACGAGACCGATCGACTCTTCATCAAACTCCAGGTGCCGGATCGCGTGATCGCGCCGCGCGACGTGGAGACGCCGTCGCTGCGCGCGACGCTCGAGCGCCTACTGCACGACGTCAGCGGCGTGCGCGGCACGCCGGCCGAGATGCCGGGCGCGGCGCTCACCTTGCGCGGCGGTTTCGATCCGCACGAGCTCGCCGAGCTCACCGAGCGCTTGAGCGAGTGCGATCTCGCGACCGCGCTGCCGTGGGCGATCATGGCGCGGCTCTTGCCCGACGCGAGCGCGCAGTTGGCGCATTATCGCACGCGGCTCGTCGCGCGCTTCGACGAACTCGCCGAAACCGAGGCGAGCGAGTTTCTCGACGCGCTGCAGCGCCGTCGTGACGTGACGCTCGATGCCGCGCTCGACGTGGTTCGCACGTCGTTGCACGCGGGCGCATCCGAACGATGAGCGGCATGACCGCGGCGCTCGTCCTCGTGCTGCTCGCGGGCCTCGCGATCGGCGCGTACGCGTACTTCGCGCCGCGCCGTGCGCCGGCGGAGCCGGTGCGGCGTCCTGAGGGTCCGCCGCTCCAGACCTCGACCGCGTGGACGCAGGAGGCCGGCGACGAGTTTGCCGGCCTCTCCGAATCGCGTCGTTGCGACCTCGTCTTCGCGGTCGCCGCGCTCGACGACGAACGCTCGCGGCGGCTCCTCGAACATGCCCTCGACGATCCGGCCGACGCGGTGGCCACCGCGGCGGCGCACGCGCTCGCCGCGAGCGGCCGCCGCGCCGCGGTCGAAGCCTTCCTCGCGCGCAATCCCGGACCGCGCGCCGACCGCATCGCGCAGACACTCGCGCTCCTCGACTGACGCACTTCGAGGTTGCACGGCCCGGCGAAGGGAAAGGAAGGCTCGTGGCTCCGACGTCGTTGACCGGTCTCTTCGCTCCCGGATCTCCCGCTTTGGGCGAGACCCTGCGCACGCTCGTCGTCGAGCCTGCGCGTAGCGCGCAGCCGGGCGACACGATCCGCGTCCAGTTCTCGTTTTCGAACCTCGGCGGCGCGGCGGCAACCGGTGTCCGCGTGCGTTTCGCGCATCCTCAGGGCGTCGAGCACGTCGAAGGCGGAGATTTCATCGACGACGCGCCGCTGGTCGAAGGGGCCTCGTTCGTCGATCCTCACGGCGCTCCGGTCGCCGATCTCGAGCCGAACGGCGCGCGCCGCGTCACCTGTACCTTCCGCGTGAACGACACCATCGAAGACGCGAGCGTGCTGCGTTTTCAAGCGGCGCTCGTAACCGATCAGACCGATCTCGCCGCATCGAACGTCGAGCGCGTCACGGTGCGCAGCCGGCCCGAATTGCAGAACAGCGCGACGCTGGTCACGCTCTCGGCGCCGCCGCAGCCCAAGCCCGGCGACGTCATCACCGTACGCGCGACCGTGCGCAACACGGGTTCGTCGAGCGCGCACGACGTCGTGGTGATGCTGCCCGTCCCCGAGTACACGAGTTACGTGGCGCATAGCGCGCGCATCGACGGGCGCGTGGTGGCGGGCGTCGAGGGCGAAGCGTTCGACTACGACCGCACCACGATCGCGAGCGAGCGGCTCGCGCCGGAGCAGTCGGTGCTCGTCGAGTATCAGGCGACGATCGATTCGCCGCTCGTCGACGGCACGCGCATTCGCGCCGCGGGCAGCGTGGGTTCGCGCGAGACGAGCGAATTCGCGATCGCGTCGGCCGAGATCGTGGTCGTGTCGCCGGTGGATTTCGGCGGCGACGAGACCGCGCTCGTGCTGCAGTGCGATGACGTGGTGACGCCGGGCATGCGCGTGCCCATGGTCGTGCGCGCCATCAACGTCGGCACCGGAATCGCGGAGCGCGTGCAGATCGCCTTCGCGTTGCCGCCGGGCCTCATCTACGCGCCGGGCTCGGCGCACGTCGACGGTCAACCCGTCGGCGACGACGCCATCGAGGGATTGAACTTCGCGCTCGGCGCGATGCCGGCGGGACGCATGGTCGAGGTCGGCATCGCCGCGACCGTCGCCGTCCCCGCGCCGGGGGCGACCGCGCTTCCGGTGGATGCGACGCTGCGATGGAAGACCGGCGAGCGTGCCTTCGCGCGCCGACTCGCGGTGCGCGTCGCGCCGCGCTTCAGCCGCGCGCGCAACTTCGTCGAAGCCGATCGCGGAATCGCGCACGCGCGCGAAGAGGTCTCGTTCGCGATTCACGTCTATAACGATGGCACCGCGCCCGAATCCGACGTCTCGCTGCGCATCGCGCCGGGCCTGCAACTGACCGAGGTTCGCGTGGGCGAGGGCGACGAGCTCTTCGCCTATGGCGAGCCGATCGCGCTCGGCGTCGTGCAGCCGCACCTCGAACGCATCTTTACGGTGCGCGCGCGCATCGCGTCGCGCGTCGCCGATCGTTCGAACGCGACGCTCGGCGTCATTCTCGAACACGCCGACGGCGGCGTGGATCTCGGAACGGCGACGATCGTGGTGCGTTCGCGCCCGCACGTCGAGAGCGTCGGATGGGAGCTCGCCGCGCACGAACCGCTGCGTCCGCATCGCACCGTGGACGTGATCGCGCGCGTGCACAATGCCGGCAGCGACGTGCTGCGCGACGCGCGGCTCTCGCTCACGCTACCGCCGGATCTCGCCATCGAGCGCGCCGTCGACGCGCGTCGCGATCGCGACGGTCTCGCGCTGCCGGATATTCCGGCCGAATCCACGCACGAAGCGCGCATCACGTTGCGCCTGCTCGCGGGAACGAGCGGCGCGCGCACGTTGCAACTCGACGGATGGCTGCACGGACGCGGGATCACGCCGGTCCAGTTTGCGCCGCTCGAGGTACCGACGTTCGCACAGGCGCAATTTGCAGCCAGCACGCAGCTCTTCGCGATTCCGTCGGAGACGGTGAACGCGGGCGAACGCCTCTTCTACGAATTGCGCTTGCGTAACGACGGCGACGGTCCGGCCGACCGTTTGACGGTGCGCGTCGTGCCGACGAACCTCGCGGTGTACGTGCCGTCTTCCACTTTTTTGAACGGCATCGTGCTCGGCGACGACGCCGGCACCTCGCAGCTTTGGTCGGCGCGCGGACTCGTGCTCGCCGACGTGAATCCCGGCGTCGAGTTACGCTTGCGCTGGGAGATGATGGTGATGTCGCCGCTCGCCGCGGGCACGCCGCTCGACACGCGCGCCGTACTCGAATGGGCCGACGGTATGACGCACGCCGTCGTCGCGCCGACCGTGCGCGTGCAGTCGGCACCCAGCTTGAGCGAATCGACGGCGGGAACGCCGATCTCGATCGCGCGCATCTTTCCGGTTTCCGCCCCGGCCGAAGCGTTCGACGCGCCGCGCGAACCCGAGGCGCTCGCCGCCCCCGCCCCCGCCCCCGCGCCCGAAGCGCCGACGCCGCCGCGAGCGATCGCGGAGATCGTCGCGGCGCAGCCGGTGCTCCCCGAGACGGTACAGTCCGCCATTGGGGCGAGCGCCGAACTTCCGACGCCGCTGCTCTACGTGGATTTCAGCGCGGAGCGTCTGACCAACACGATTCGCATGCTCGAACGCAGCGACAGCGCGGGCGGGCTCGTGCAGCACCTCTTTGCGCTGCGCATGCTCTTTCCGGAGCACGCGCTCGGCGCGCCCGCGCAGGTCAGCGCCACCTTCGCAAGCGCCAGCCGTGCCTTGCGCGCGCCGCTCGAAAAGCTCTTCGTGCGCTTACGCATGCCGCGCCTCACGATCACCGGCAAAGATATCGAAGATCGTGAAGGCCGCGAAGCGATGCGCGCGCTCGTCGACGACTTGGCCTTCGCGCCGTCGGCATCGCCGCAACCGGCGCCGAGCGGTATGGTGCGCATCGTCGGCGGCGTCGAACTCGACGTGGTGCGCGCGCTGCTGCCCGAGCTCGAGACCGCGCCGGTCGGCGCGGTCGTACCGTGGCTCATCAACGCGCAGTTGCTCGGGACGACGATCTATCACGACGGCGAGCGCTCCGACGACCTCGAAGCCTACCGCGCGGAGTTACTCAACGTCTTCTCGGTGCTCAACGAACTTCCGATCGAAGAGTTCCATCGCGTCCTCACGTCGAGCGTCAACCGTACGCTCGACGAAGCGCTCGCGCACGTGCTGGAAGCACTGCGCGGCGCCGCTCATCTTGCTGTCGAATAACCCCGCGATCTTCGTCTTCCTCGGCGTCTTCGCGCTCGGCGCGCTCTTCTTCGCGCTGGGCACTGCCTTGATACGCCTGCAGCACCGCCTGGCGCCCCTTCGACAAGCTCAGGGTGACACAAAACAAGCCCAAGCCGACACAGTGCAAGCCCAAGCCGACACAGTGCAAGCC
>JAGWSR010000068.1 GCA_028869385.1 bacterium | reverse complement strand
GCGTGACTGTGTCCGTTCACGAAGCCCGGCACAACGAGCCGATCCGCCGGGAAGGCCCGCGCCGGGAGGTCGCGCGCGCGCTCGCGCAACACCTGAAAATCACCCGCGTCGGCGATCTTCCCACCGCGCACGACGAACGCATAATCGCGCCGCTCCACCCCGCCAACGAGCGCGCGCCCCGCCCGAACCAACTCATCCGTCATACCGCATCACCTCCCATGTCACCCTGAGCCCGCACCGTGTCACCCTGATCCCGCACCGTGTCACCCTGAGCTTGTCGAAGGGCGAAGAGCACCGCGGTGCATCACCGCGCGCGCGAGATTGCCGCCGTGGAGCCACCCGAATTCATCCGGCGACGCGAGTTCGAGCGCGACGAAGTCCGCGAGCGCACCGACGCGCAGCGCACCCGCATCGACGCGCAGCGAGTGCGCGGCGGCGCGCGTGACGCCGTAGAGCGCCTCGGCCGCGCTCATGCCGAAGAGTTTGCGCCCAAAGTACGCGACGGTCTGCAGATTGAAGCACGGCGACGTGCCGGGGTTGAAGTCGCTCGCGAGCGCGACGCTGCCGCCACGTTCGAGCAGGGCACGCACGGGAGCACGCTGCGGAAGGTCGAGATACGCGATCGTCGCCGGGCACGCGACCGTGACGATCCCACGCGACGCGATGTGCGCCACGTCGGCGTCGGTGATGCAATTGCAGTGATCCACGGCGTCCACGCCGAGTTCGGCGGCCATCTCCGCGGCGGCACCGTACTGCATCTCGTCGCAGTGCACGCGCAGGCGCAAGCCGTGCGTACGACACGCCTGGAGATAGCGCCGCGTCTGTTCCGGCGAAAAGAACCCGGGCTCGCAGAACGCATCGGCATAGACCGCGCCGTGCGCGGCGGCGCTTGGGATCACTTGATCGATGAGGTAATCGACGAAGGCCTCTTCGCGTGCAAATTCCGGCGGAAGCGCGTGCGCGCCGAGAAACGTCGCGACGAGCATCGGCGTGTCGTCGTCGTCGCGATGTTGCGCGATCAGGTCGAGCAGCGCGGTCTCGCCCGGTTTGTGCAGCGCGTAGCCCGTCTTGGTCTCGAGCGTCGTCGTCCCGTGCGCGAGCATCGCACGCAACCTCGGGCGCACGATCGTTTCGTAAAAGCGCTCCGTGTCGAGCAGTGCCGCGCGCGTCTTCTCGACCGTGTAGAGCATCCCGAGCGGGGCCTTCTCGCCGCGCTGGCGCGCGGTGAAATCCGGCTCGCGATCACCGGCAAAGAGCGGGTGCGCGTGCGCGTCCACGAACCCCGGCACGATCACGCAGTCGCCGAGGTCGACCTCGCGGACGGCGCGCGAGCCGATGCCGCGCTCGACTTCCGCGCGCGGACCGATCGCGGCGATGCGCTCGCCTTCAATGAGCACGGCCGCGTCGTCGATGCGACCGAGATCGTCAAACGTGACGCCGCATTGCGCGGCGTCACGTTCGCACGTAATCGCGGTCTTCGCTCGTACGAGCGTCGGCGCTAGAGACGCCAATCGATGCCCTTTTCGTCGGCGGTCTCGACCGCGATCTCGTAGCCCGCGTCCGCATGACGTACGACGCCCATGCCGCAATCGGTGTCGAGCACGGCGCCGAGCCGCGCGTGCGCGTCGTCGGAGCCGTCGGCCACCACCACCATGCCCGAGTGCTGCGAGTAGCCGATGCCGACGCCGCCGCCGTGGTGCAGACTCACCCAATGCGCGCCGGCCGCGGTATTGAGCAACGCGTTCAGCAACGGCCAGTCGGAGATCGCATCGCTACCGTCCCTCATCGACTCCGTCTCGCGATAGGGCGACGCCACGCTTCCCGTGTCGAGATGATCGCGACCGATCACGATCGGCGCGGAAATCTCGCCGCTGCGAACGAGCTCGTTGAAGCGCAGACCCGCCTTCTTGCGGTCGCCGTAGCCGAGCCAACAGATGCGTGCGGGCAGTCCCTGGAACGCGATGCGCTCGCGCGCGAGACGAATCCAGCGCTGCAGTCCCGCATCGTCGGGAAAGAGTTTCAGAAGTTCTTCGTCGAGGCGATGGATGTCGGCCGGATCGCCCGAGAGCGCCGCGAAGCGAAACGGTCCCGAGCCCTTGCAAAAGAGCGGCCGGATAAACGCCGGCACGAAACCAGGAAAGTCGAACGCGCGGCCGTAGCCCGCCTTCTGCGCCATCGCGCGCAGGTTGTTGCCGTAATCGAAGACGATCGCTCCCGCATCCAAGAAGCGCACCATCGCCTCGACGTGCTTCGCGCAACTCGCGAGCGCGCGTCGTTCGTACTCCTGCGGATCGCGGGCGCGCAACTCGTCGGCCTGCGCGAGCGTAAGCGCCTCGGGCACGTAGCCGTTGATCAGATCGTGCGCCGAGGTTTGATCGGTCACCGCATCGGGGCGGAACCCGAGATCGTAGAGTGCGGCGAACTCCGTCGCCGCGTTGCCTTCGTAGCCGATCGAGATCGCTTCGCCAGCCGCCTTCGCGCGCTCGACTTCGCGCAGCGCTTCGTCGCGAGAGTCCATGACCTTGTCGAGATAGCGCAGTTCGCGACGACGCTCCAAGCGCGAGCGATCCACGTCGACGACGAGCGCGATGCCCTCGTTCATCGTGATCGCGAGCGGTTGCGCGCCGCCCATGCCGCCGAGCCCGGCGGTGACCACCAGCCGCCCGGCGAGATCGCCACCGAAGCGCTTGCGCGCGGCCGCCGCGAAGGTCTCATAGGTTCCCTGCAGGATCCCCTGCGAGCCGATGTAGATCCACGAGCCCGCGGTCATCTGCCCGTACATGGTCAGCCCGAGCGCCTCGAGGCGACGGAACTCCTCCCACGTGGCCCACTCGGGCACCAGCATCGCGTTGGAGATGAGGACGCGGGGCGCCCATTCGTGGGTTTCGAAAACG
>JAGWSR010000067.1 GCA_028869385.1 bacterium | reverse complement strand
CGCGAGACCGAAAGGCCGACGTCGACTGCCGGACGGATGCCTTGGAAGAACAGCTGCGGCGTCAGATAGATCTGCCCGTCGGTGATCGAGATCACGTTCGTCGGGATGTACGCCGAGAAGTCGCCGGCCTGCGTTTCGATGATCGGCAGCGCCGTCATCGAGCCGCCGCCGAGCTCGTCGGAGAGCTTCGCGGCGCGCTCGAGGAGACGCGAGTGCAGGAAGAAGACGTCGCCCGGATAGGCTTCGCGGCCCGGCGGACGACGGAGCAGCAGCGCCATCTCGCGATAGGACTGCGCGTGCTTGGTGAGATCATCGTAAATGATGAGGACGTCTTTACCCGCGTACATCAGCTCTTCGCCCATCGCGGCGCCCGCGAACGGCGCGATCCAACGCAGCGCGGCGGCTTCCGACGGACCCACGGTGACGATCGTCGTGTACTCCATCGCGCCCTTCTGTTCGAGGGTCTGCGCGAGCGCGGCGACGGTCGAGTTCTTCTGACCGATCGCGACGTAGATGCAGAAGACGTTGCGGCCCTTCTGGTTGATGATCGTGTCGATCGCGATCGCGGTCTTACCGGTCGAACGATCGCCGATGATCAACTCGCGCTGCCCCTTGCCGATCGGGATGAGCGCGTCGATCGCGCGGATGCCCGTCGGCAGCGGCTGCTTGACCGATTGGCGCTCGACGACGGTCGGCGCCACGTTCTCGATCGTGCGATAGTTGTTGGTGTCGATCGGGCCCTTGCCGTCGACCGGCTGACCGAGCGGATTGACGACGCGTCCGAGGAGCGCTTCGCCGACCGGCACCGACGCGATGCGTCCGGTGCGGCGGACTTTGTCGCCTTCTTTGATATCCGCGTCATCGCCCATGATGACGACGCCGACGTTATCCTCTTCGAGGTTCAGCGCAACGCCCTGCAAGCCGTTGGCGAACTCCACGAGTTCGGACGCCTTGACGCCGCGCAGTCCGTAGACGCGCGCGAGGTTCGCGCCGACCTCGATGACGGTGCCGACTTCGTCTTCCTGAACCTCACCCTTGAAGCCGGCGATCTGCTGCTTCAGGATCCCAGCGATTTCGTCTGCGTTGATCATCTTTGTCGTTCCTAAGCGATGTTAGTTGTGGGCGAACAGCGTTCGCGTCAGGTCTTCCAGTCGGCCCGCGACCGAGCCGTCGATGCGGCGGTCACCCATCGTGAGGCGCACGCCGCCGATGAGCGAGGGATCCACCTTGACGTTCACGTCGAATTTCTTGCCGTAGGCGCGCTCCAGGCGTTCCACCATGGCGCGCAGTTCGTCGGCGCCGAGTTCCTTGGCGGTCGTCACCACGAGCGGCTCGGCGCCGCGCGCGGCGAGTTCGAGCTTCTTATACTCGGTGACGAGTTCGCCGAGCAGCGTTTCGCGACGCTTGCGCACGAGCAGCAGCAGCGTGTGAAGCGCGATCTCGTGGATCTTCCCCTCGAACGTGCCCTGGAGCACGCGCTCCTTCTCCTTACGATCCACGATCGGAGCCACGAAGAAGTTCTTGGTCGTCGCATCCGTGTCGATCGCGCCGAGGACGGTCGTGAGATCCTTGCCGATCTGTTCGATCGCGCCGGCGTCGCTCGCGAGCGAGAAGACGGCGGTCGCATAGCGGCGGGCGAGCGTTTCGTTAGCCATTACGCGCGGCCCCCACGTTCGATCGAGCCGACGAATTCGTCGAGCAGTTTGGCATTGGCGCTCGCGTCGAGCTTCGCCGCGGCCTCGCCGCGCGCGATCTCGAGCGCCTTCGATGCGAGCTGCTCGCGAAGCGCGACTCGCGCGACGGAACGCCGACGGTCGAGTTCGCCGCCCGCGCTCTTGAGCGCGCGCTCGCCGCTCTCGGTAGCCTCGGCAATGATCGCCTTCTTTTCGATCTCCACGCGGTCGGCGACGCGAACCTTCATCGCGTCGGCGTCGCGCTTGGCGGCCTCGATCTGCTCGCGCAGCGCGACGAGCGATTGCTGCATCTCGTCGCGATGACGCTCGGCGAGCGCGATCCGCTCGTTGCTCGCCTTCTGCGCGGCGGCCATCCCGGGCACCATCCACTTCTTGATCGCCCAAACGAAGGCGATCGCGAAGAGGATGAAGCCGGCGATCTGGCTCCAATAGGCAATGACTTCGTAATTCATGCGGTCTTCTGCTCCGGCAGAACCTTGCCGACGATGGAACGCGCGAGCTCGACTGCGAGCGCATCTTGACGCGGACGCACGGCATCCACCTCGGCCGCGACCGCGGCCTGCGCCTCTTCGACGACCTTCTGTGCGCGAGCGGCGTACTCGGCGGCGATCTTCGCCGCCTCGTTCCCCGCTTGCGCGCGGCCGGCCGCGATTTCGGCGTCGGCCTGACTGCGCGCCTCGGCGTGAATCTGACCCGCACGCGCGCGCAGCTCGTTCGCTTCAGCCTGGGCGCGATCGTAATCGCGCGTCAGGCTTTCGATGTACTCGCGCCGCGCGGCGATCGCTTTCTGGACGGGACGCAAAAAGACCACGTTCAAAATCGCGAAGAAGATCGCGAAGTTGATCAGCTGGACAAAGAACGTTCCGTCGAGCGAAAGAAACATCGTCGCTTAGCCTACTCTGCTCGGTGCGGCTTAGTGGCCGAGGGCCTTGGCGATCAGACCGGGTACGTTCGCGACGCCGAAGAAGACGTACAGACCCAGACCGAGCGCGATGAAGGCGTTGGCTTCGACGAAGCCGACGCCGATAATGAGGAACTGCATGATGTTCGGACGGGCTTCGGGCTGACGCGCGATCGCTTCGACCGCACGCGCGCTCACCATACCGTCGCCGATCGTCGTACCGATTGCGAACGCAGCCGCGATCAGCGCGAACACGATGGCTCCGACGGACGCGATGATAACTTCAGGGCTCAACGTAGTGTCCTTTCTGGCGAGAACTAATGGTCGTCGGCAAGGGCTAACGACAGATACACGATGGAGAGAAGACCGAACACGAACGCCTGGAGCAATCCAACCAAGAAGTTGAAGATTTCCAGGAAGAACGGCATGATCGACGCCGCGAGCGAGAGATTGAACGATCCAATCTTGATCTGCGCTTCGATGATCGAAACGATCACGAAGATCAGGAGCTCGCCGATGAAAATATTGAAGAAGAGACGAAGCGCGAGCGTCGTCGGGCGCAGAATCTCTTCGAGCACGTTGATGATGACCATCGGCACGTACGGCTGCACGAGATGCTTGTAGAAGCCGAGCCCCGATTTGCGAATGCCGCTCGCCTGGATCAGCACGAAGACGAGCACGGCGTACGCTGCGGCGGTATTGAGGTCCGCGGTGGGCGATCCGCCGAACGGGAGCTGCATCGGCTCCTTGAACGGGAACGCGCCGAACTCGTTGAGCAGAAAGATGAACGTGACGAGCGCGATGAAGAACGGCACGTAGGGCTCGCCCTGCTTGCCCATCGATCCATAGGCGAGATCGGCGAAATAGTTGATGACGCCTTCGAAGAACGTCTGGCGCTTATTGACGAACGCCGAACGATACGAGGCGCCGATCCACGCGAAGAGCGGCAACGTCAACGCCATGACGATCCAGGTCGTCAAGACGGTGTCGGAGTGCACGGTTCCGAGCACCGGAAGGTGCCAGAGCGCGTGTTCGCCGATTTGCTCGTGCACGAAACTCTCTACTCTTTACCTAGCGTTCGCGCTGCATGCGGTACACATACGACGCGAGGGGTATGAAAAGACTCACGATATACAAGGCCGAGGTCCACCAGGGTCCAACCGCCGCGAATATCCCCGCGACTATAGCGAACACCCCCACCCGCAATAAACTACTTAAGACGAAGGGCTTCGCGTTTGCCGATTCCGAGAGCCGTTCGCTCGTGACCCCCAACAACCACAGGTTGACCCTGCCGGAGGTGAGACCCACGGCGATGGCCAGAATTGCGACGATGGTCGTACGGGCGTCAGGTGTGTACGGCATCCCTAGTCATTTTCCCGCCTGAAAAAGCGCGCGCATCGCGATGAAGCCGCCGCTCAAAACGCCGGCGAACAAGCCGCCGATCGCCCAGAGCGGCTGACCGGTCGTCCGGCTCAGCCAGAGCCCGGCACCGAAGCCGAGGAGTACGGCCGCCGCGAACGTCGAGCCCGCGGTCAGCGCCGCTCTCATTGAGCGCTCGCCGTCACGACGAAGGGCTCGGGGTAGGCCCCGCCCCGCAGGCGGGCGAGGAGCCACTCGACGATGCGCCGGGCCGCCCGCCCGTCGCCGTAGGGATTGGCCGACCGCGCCATCCGGGCGTACTCCGCCTCGTCGCGCAGGAGGCGCGTCGCGGCCTCCACGATCTTCGCACGGTCGTGGCCGACGAGCTGCAGCGTCCCAGCCTCGAGTCCTTCGGGGCGCTCGGTCTCTTCGCGCATGACGAGCACCGGTTTGCCCAGGCACGGCGCTTCTTCTTGAATGCCGCCCGAATCGGTGAGCACGAATGTGGAGGCTTTCACGGCGGCGACCATCTGCGAGTAATCCACCGGATCGACGAGCACCACGCCGGGCACGTTGCCGAGCAGTTGGTACGCGACCGGCTTCACGTGCGGCGATGGATGCACCGGCCAGTAAATCTGCGGGCGCTCCGGCAGCTCCGCGATCTCGCGCATCGCCGCGCACATCTCGGGCATGTGCGGATGGTTCTCGCGGCGATGCGCGGTGACCACTACGAGCGGGCGCTGCGGATCGAGCCGGTCGAATCCCGGCGGCGGCGGCAGATCGCTTCGACGCGCCGTCGCGAGGAACGCGTCGATCACGGTATTGCCGGTCACGATGATGTCGTCCACGCTCACGTGCTCGCCCAGCAGATGCTCGCGCGCGAGATCGGTCGGCGAAAAGTGATACGACGCGATCGTTCCGGTGATGCGGCGATTCATCTCTTCGGGATAGGGCAACCAACGATCGCTCGTGCGCAGGCCCGCCTCGACGTGGCCGACCGGCACGTGCTGATAGAACGCCGCGAGCGCGGCCGAGGTGCTCGTAGTGGTGTCGCCGTGCACGAGCACCACGTCGGGTTTCGCCTCTTTGAGCACCGGCTCCATGCCCGCGAGCACGCGCGTCGTAATCTGCGTGAGCGTCTGATCCGGCGTCATGATGTCGAGATCGTACTGCGGCTCGATCTCGAAGAGCGCGAGCAAGTCGTC
This sequence comes from bacterium, assembly GCA_028869385.1. GTDB lineage: Bacteria > Vulcanimicrobiota > Vulcanimicrobiia > Vulcanimicrobiales > Vulcanimicrobiaceae > REEB354. The sequence continues at coordinate 24,165 of JAGWSR010000067.1, read as the reverse complement.
GAGCATCTGGCGATGCTGCGCGGTGACGCACACGATGCTCTCCACCGACGGATGCGCGCGCAGCGCCTCCACGACGGGTGCCATCTTGATCGTGTCGGGGCGCGTGCCAAAGACGGTCATCACGCGCAGCTTCTCGCTGGTTCGTTCGCTCATCAGTTCTTACAATGCATGCCGGAAGACGTGCGTGAATTCGCCGGAGAGCACGAGCGCCACGATGCCGAGCGCGAAGCAGACCGCGTAGATCAGCAACACCGCTTGACGCACGTTCAATCCGAAGCGAAAGATCAGTTGGTGGTGGAAGTGGCCGCGGTCGGCTTCGGTGATGCGCTTGCCCGCGCTCGCGCGGCGCACGATCGCCGCCGCCGTGTCGAGCAGCGGAAGCGCCAGCACCACGACGGGCACCACGATCGAGATCGCGATCGCGGTCTTGCTCGCCCCGATGATCGAGACCGTCGCAAAGACGTAGCCGATGAAGAGCGATCCCGCGTCGCCCAAGAAAATCTTGGCCGGATTGAAATTATACGGGAGAAAGCCGAGCGCCGCTCCCGCGAGCGCGATGACCACGAGCGCCACGACGGGGCTCACGTGCACCACCGAGATCGCGAAGAGAAAGAGGCTCGAGATCGCCGCGAATCCCGCGAGCAGGCCGTCGAGGCCGTCGATGAAGTTGATCGCGTTCATCATCGCGACGTACCAGAAGAGCGTGAGCGGCACGCTCACCCACACCGGAAAATCGATCCAATTGTTCGCCGGGTCGTGCACGAACGGGTTGGTGATGCCGGGGATCAAGAAGCCGTAGAACATCGAGACGAGCGCCACGACGATCTGCGCGATCATCTTGTTGCGCGGACGCATCTGCATGATGTCGTCCCAGATGCCCACGCCGAGGATGAGCAGGCTGCCGAAAAGCAGGCCGACGAGCTTGTGGATGGCGTCGAACTGATCGCTCATCGCTTCGATCTTCTGATGCACGCCGAGGTGCGCGACCGACGGGAAGAGCGCGTAGGGCGAGGTGAGCGCGAAGCCGAGCACCACGAAGAGCGCGAATGCGAATCCGAAGAAAACCGCGATGCCGCCGGTGCGCGGCGTCGGCGTCTGGTGGACGCGCCGCTCCTCGGTCGTGCCGTCGATGATCTCGAGGTGTGTCGCGAGCCGAATCACGAGCGGCGTTGCGAGCAGCGCCACCACGAACGCGATCGCGAACGTCGCGGCGTAGATGAGGATCGCGCTCACGCGCGGCCCTCGACCGTCGAGAAGGGCACGATCGCAACGCCCGCTTCGGCGAGCAGTTCGGCGGCGATGGCGTCGAGATAGGGAACGTCGTACACGATCTTCGCGATGCCCGCGCTGATGAGGAGCTTGGAGCAGTTGACGCACGGCTGGTGCGTGCAGTACGCGGTCGAACCGACGAGGCTCACGCCGTGAAGCGCGCCCTGCACGATGGCATTCGCCTCGGCATGCGTCGCGCGCATGCAATGATCGTTGACGAGGAGGCAACCCGCCTCCGTGCAGTGCGCGACGCCGCGCGGAGCGCCGTTGTAGCCCGTCGTGAGGATCCGATGTTCGCGCACGAGCACCGCACCCACGGCGAGTCGCGGGCACGTGGCGCGCGTCGCGACCGTACGCGCGATCTGCATGAAGTACTCGTCCCAGCCGGGGCGCATCGTGGTCGTTCAGCCCTGCGCGCGAACGCTGACGGGCACGGAGGTCACGCTTCCGAACATGCGATCGCCCGCGTCGCCGAGGCCGGGCACGATGTACGCGTGATCGTTCAGCCCTTCGTCGAGTGCGGCGGTGACGATCGGCACGCTCGGATACGCCTCGTGAATGGTGCGTACGCCCTCGGGCGCGGCAATCACGCAGACGAAGACGACGTTGCGCGCCCCGCGCTCCATGAGCGTCTCGATCGCGGCGACGCCGCTATTGCCGGTCGCGAGCATCGGATCGAGCACGAACACGTGACGATCGGCGAGCTCGCTCGGCACGTTCGCATAATACGGAACGGGCTTGAGCGATTCGGGATCGCGGTAGAAGCCGAGGTGCGCGACGACCGCGTCGTCGATCACGCTCAAAAATCCGGGCAAGAGGCCGAGCCCGGCGCGCAGCACCGGCGCCACGACCGGGCGCGTGGCGATGCGCTTGACCGTCGTATCGATGAGCGGCGTCGTCACGCGCACGTCGTGCATCGGCAGCGCGCGCGTCGCTTCGTACGCGAGGAACGTCCCGAGCTCTTCGATGAGCGCGCGGAAGACCGGCGTCGTCGTGTCGCGGTCGCGCAGACGCGCGAGCCGATCGGCGACCGCCGGATGATCGGCGATGTGAAGGCCGGGAAATTGAGGCATGGCCATCGTGTTCGAGCGGGTTTCTCGGCACCCTGCGCCGGGGGGGGGAGCGCTACGGAACCGCGAGTTCGTACTCGTGCAGCAGCGCGTCGAGTTCGGTCAGATCGTCGATCTTGCGTTCCGGTTTTACCGCCAGACCCGAACGGCGGCGCGTCACCCAAACGGTATGAAAGCCGACCTGCCGCGCCCCGGTCGCGTCCCAGTCATTCGCGGAGACGAAGAGCACCTCGGCCGGCTCGACGCCGAGCGAGGTGAGTTGCATGTAGACCTGCTGCTTGGGTTTGTACGACTTCACCGCGTCGGCCGAAAACACATGATTCACCTGCGCGCCGAGTCCCGCGAACGCGAGCGCGTTGCGTGCCGTGGAGGCGACCGCGTTGGTCAACACCACCGGATTGAACCACCGGCGCGACGCCGCATCGAGCCCGGCGAGCGCGTCGGGGAACGCGGGAAGATGCGCCCATGCGTCGATGAGCTTCTTCACGTCTTCGGGCTGCAGCTTCATGTGAAAACGCGGTGCGATTTCGGTGAGCGCGAGCAGCGTGACGCGGTCGAAATCCATGTAGCGCGCCGACGACGCCGCGGCGTTGGCGAGCTGCAGCTGGCGCTGCCGCCACGCATCGAGCGCCGCTTCCGGCATGGGCGTGTGCGCGCGCAACACGTTCACGAGCGCGCCAATGTCGAGGAGCGTGCCGTAGAGGTCGAACGCGACGATGCGAATCGCCATTAGGGCACGTCGAATCGAGCGGTAAGCTCGTGCACGCGACCGCGCAGGGCATCGATGTTGGCGCGCGCCTCGATATCGCCGAGTGCGTCAACGATGATGCGCGCGACTTCGCGGCAATCGTCGACACCGAGCCCGCGCGACGTGATCGCCGGCGTGCCGATGCGGATGCCGCTCGTCACCATCGGCTTCTGCTGGTCGAACGGAATCGCGTTCTTGTTGACGGTGATGCCGATCTCGTCGAGGTAATGCTCGACCGCTTTCCCCGTGAGGCCCTTGACGCTGACGTCAACGAGCATCAGGTGCGTGTCGGTACCGCCGCCGACCAAGCGCAAACCCGCGCGCGCGAACTCGTCGGCCATCGCCTTGGCGTTGTCGATCACGTTCTGCTGATACGACTTGAACGACGGCTGCAGCGCCTCCCCGAAGGCCACGGCCTTCGCGGCGATCGTGTGCATGAGCGGGCCGCCTTGAATACCGGGGAAGACGCTCTTGTCGATCGCCTGCGCGTACTGCGCCTTGCAGAGAATGATGCCGCCGCGCGGGCCGCGCAGCGTCTTGTGCGTGGTCGAGGTGACGAAATCCGCGAACGGCACGGGCGAGGGATGCAGACCGACCGCCACGAGTCCGGCGATGTGCGCCATGTCCACGAGCAGCGTCGCGCCGATCTCGTCGGCGATCTCGCGGAACGGCGCGTACTCCATCGTACGCGGATAGGCGCTCGCACCCGCGATGATCATCTTCGGCTTGTGTTCGCGAGCGAGCGCGCGCACTTCGTCGTAGTCGATCAGTTCGGTATCTTTGCGCACGCTATAGGCGACGGCGTTGTAGAGCTTGCCGCTGAAGCTGACCTTGGTGCCGTGGGTGAGGTGCCCGCCGTGCGCGAGCGACATGCCGAGCACGGTATCACCCGGCTGCAGCATCGCCATGAAGACCGCCATATTGGCTTGCGCGCCCGCGTGCGGCTGCACGTTCGCATGCTCCGCACCGAAGAGTTTCTTCAGGCGCTCGATCGCGAGATTCTCGGCCACGTCGACGTACTCGCAGCCGCCGTAGTAGCGCTTGCCCGGATATCCTTCGGCGTACTTGTTGGTCATCACGCACGCCATCGCTTCGCGCACCGCGCGGCTCGCGTAGTTCTCCGACGCGATCAGCTCGAGGTTCTGCTTCTGACGGCGCTCTTCGTCTTTGATGGAGGCGAAGAGTTCGGGATCCTGGGCTTCGATATGGCTCGGCGTGAGAATATCCATGGTGATCGCTCGATTCTACTTTCTACAACAGGTTCTTCGGCGTTACGGCGTCGGTGACGCTGCCGGTTTCGATCGCTTTGAGGGTGCGGGCACGCTGCGCGTCGCCGAATTCGAAGAGTTGTTCGACGCGGTGCAGGTGACGCGCGCCGCTCGGTTCGTCGCCTTCGAAGGCGGTGTGGAGGAAGATGTCCACGAGACGCTCGGTCATCTCCCAGCCGGTGAGCCGTTCGGAGAGTGCGAGGACGTTCGCATCGTTGTGCCGCCGCGCGAGTTCGCAGGTGAGCGGCTCGAACACGACCGCGGCGCGCACGCCGGGCACTTTGTTCGCGGCGATCGAGATGCCGATGGAGGAGCCGCAGATCACGATTCCGCGATCGGCTTGACCGCTCGCGACCGCCTCGCCGACGACGAATCCGAACTGCGGATAATCCACGGGCGTCGCGTCGTTCGTCCCGTAGTCGAGCACGGCGTGACCGTGCTCGCGCAACATCTGCGCGATGCGATTCTTGTAGTCGAAACCTGCGTGATCGGCTCCGAGTGCGATCTTCATGCCGAAGGGCTCTCCGTGTACTGCATCTAAGGTCGGACGCCCATGAAGCTCGCCTGTACGAGCGCGTCGTTCGCAAGCGCGTTCGATCGCGGAGACCTCACCCAACTCGAGTGGCTCGACCTCTGCGCACGAGAACTCGACTGCGACGGCGTCGTCTTGGACGTGCGCCACTTTCCGCGAACCGACGACGACTACCTCGCCCAAATAAAGAAGATGGCGACCGACCGCGGCCTCGGTATCGCGGCGGTCGCATGCGACCGCGCGTTCTCCGGCGAGGGCATGCCCGACGCGCTGCGGATTGCGGGTGCTCTCGGTGCCCCGCTCGTAACCGGACGCTTGGCTGCCGACACGGCGTGCACGTGGAGCGAGCAGCTCGAAGCTTTGAGCGACGCCGCCGGGGCCGCGAAGGCCGCGAACGTGACGCTCGCGGTACGCAACGCCCCGGGGAGCTTCGCCGCGAGCCTGCACGACTGCAAGCGCGTCTCCAAAGAGACCGACTCCGCCTGGCTGCGCTACGCGCTCGACCCACTCGTATTCGAGGCCGGCGACGACGCGGCGACGCTCGTCGGCAAGGCCGTGCTGCTCTACTGGAGCGACGCGGCCGAACCGGACGCGGCGACCTGGTCGGGATTTCGCGGCTTCGTCGCGATCGAGCGCGCGGCCGGCGACGCGAGCGCCGCGGAAATGCAGCGAGCGATGCGCCGGTGGCGCATCGCTCGTGCTACGGAAGAACTCGACCGCACGTAGCGTCTGCCGCGCGAGGTAACTGAACCTGCGTTCTCGCAGGTGGGTGCGGCCCGGGCGCAGGGGCGGCAGTCCATCGACCAGTGTCGAGTCGGACCAAGTCGCCCCGTCGTATCCGGAGCTGATGCTCCCGAGGTGATATAAGTCGGTTCGGCACCTATAACGCGGTGCGCGCTAGGCGCAGTCGAGCCCTATTACCGTACCATCGGCGGTCAAGGACTTGACACGGCGGCACATGCCCGCTTTGATGGGGGGCAATGGAGCACCGATTCACGGCGCGGCTGCGCGGACTGGATCCCGCAAGCGCCGCGTACGTCGAGGTGCCGCGATTCGTCATGCGCGCGCTCCCGTGGGGGCGCTACGTCCGCGTCGTCGCACGCATCAACGATAAGGTCGACTTGCCCGCGACGATCATGAATGTCGGGTACGGTCCGAGTTTCCTCGTGCCGCGCCACGCGCTCGAGTCGTGCGGCGCCGCGCTCAACGCCCCCGTCTCCGTTACGATCCGCGCCTAGCCGCTCCCGCGGGCGGCGCCTTCTTGCCCATCACCGGTTCGTAGGCCGCGAGCGCGCGTTTGCGCGCGACGTCGTGCTGGACGACGGGCGCCGGATACTCGATCTGCATGAGCGGTCCGAGCTCCCACGGCGTGTGAATGTACCGGTCCGGAACGCCCGCGAGCTCGGGCAGCATGCGCCGAATGAACGCACCCGTCGGATCGAATTTTTTGCTCTGCAAGATCGGATTGAAGATACGAAAGTAGGGCGCGGCATCGGTCCCGGTGGACGAGGCCCATTGCCAGCCGCCGTTGTTCTGCGCGAGATCCGCGTCGGCGAGGTGCTCCTCGAAATAGCGCTCGCCCCAACGCCAATCGATCAGCAGATCCTTGGTGAGAAACGACGCGACGATCATACGCAGACGATTGTGCATCCATCCGGTTTCGTTGAGCTGACGCATGGCCGCGTCGACGATCGGATATCCCGTGGCGCCCTCGCACCAGCGCTCGAAGGCCGCGCGGTCGTCGCTCCACGCGAGCCGTTCGGCGGCGCGCACGAACGGCGCGCCCTCGACGTGCGGAAACTCCTTGAGGATCATCTGGTAGAACTCGCGCCAGATCAGCTCGTTGATCCACGTCTCGATCTGCTCGGCGTGGCGCGAAACGCGCGCCGCCGCGAACGCGCGCGCCACGCAGGTGCGAATGCCGATCGTCCCCGCGCGGAGCTGCACGGAGAGCCGTGAGGTGCCTTCGGTCGCGGGAAGATCGCGCTCGTCGCGATAGCGCTCCGCGCCGCCGCCGCGCGCGAAGAACGCGTCGAGCATCTCGTGCGCGATCGCTTCGCCGCACGCCGGATAGAGCGGCGACGACGTAAAGCCGAACTCCTCGGGAACCGGCACGTCGCGCGTCGCTCCGATCTCCGCCGGCGCGAGCAGCTTGCCGACGAGCGCTCGCTCCGAAGCGACCGGCAGGCGCGGCGCGAGCGCGTATCGATCGCGCCAGCGGCGCATGTAGGGCGTGAAGACGCGATATGGTGCGCCCGCTTCGGTACGCACTTCGTCGGCGCCGAAGACGACGTGGTCGAGAAAGCGATGCGTCGTCACGCCCGCGGCGCGAAGCGCGGTGCAGACGGCTTCGTCGCGCGCGAGCGCCGACGGCTCGTAATCGTCGTTGAAGAAGACCGCCTGCGCGCCGATGCGCGCCGCAAACTCCGGCAACGTGCGCGCGAAGGCACCCTGAAGAATCGCGAGATCGGAGCCGCGCGCGCGTAGATCGTCGCGCAGCGCTCCCAGCGCGTCGAAAAAGGCTTGCACGATCGGCGCGCCCACGCGTCCGCTCGCGAGCAGCTCCGGATCGACGTTGAACGCGAGCACCACCTCGCGCGACGACGAAGCCGCCGCCGCGAGCGCCACGTTATCCGCGATGCGAAGATCGCGGCGAAGCCACACGATCGAACGCGAGTATTCCACGAACTCTCTCTCCTTACTCGTACCGCCGAGGATCGCACCCGCGCGAGTGGAAAGCGCTCGCATGAGCCTCGCACTCTCCATCTCGCCGCTTGCGCTCCCGCTCAAGCATCCCTTTAAGATTGCACGCGGCGAGGAGAGCGTTGCACGTACCGCGCTCTTTCGTCTCCGCTGCGACGGAACCGAGGGCCTCGGCGAGGCGACCCCGATCGCGCGCTACGGCGAGTCGCTCGCGACGGTCGAGGCCTACTTCGCCGAACATGCACTCGCGACCGACGATCCCTTCCGCCTCGAGACGCTGCTGCACGACGGCATTCCGGCCGCCGCGCGTGCGGGGCTCGACCTCGCGCTGCACGACCTCATCGGCAAGCTGCTGGGTAAGCCGCTCTACGCACTGCTCGGGCTCGACCCGTCGCGCACGCCCGTTACGTCGTTCACGATCGGCATCGCCGATCCCGAGACGACGCTGCGCAAGCTCGCCGAGATCGGCGATCATCCGGTGCTGAAGGTGAAGCTTGGGCTCGGAACGCCGCGCGAGCAAGTGGAGACGATCGCCGCGATTCGTTCGCGATATACCGGCACGATCCGCATCGACGCGAACGAGGGCTGGGACGTCGAGGGCGCGGTCACGATTCTACGCGAGCTCGAACGCTACGAGATCGAATTCTGCGAGCAGCCGATCCCCGCCGGGTCGCCCGACGGTCTGCGCGCCGTGCGCGAGCGCGTGAACGTTCCGATCGTCACCGACGAGGATTCGCTCGTGGCGAGCGATCTGCCGCGATTGCTCGGCTGCGTGGACGGCATCAACGTCAAGCTCGCGAAGACCGGCGGCATTCGCGGCGCGCTCGCGATGATTCACACGGCGCGTGCGCTCGGCATGAAGGTGATGCTCGGCTGCATGGTCGAGAGCGCGATCGCGGCGAGCGCCGCAGCGCACCTCTCGCCGCTCGTGGACTGGGCCGATATCGACGGCCCGTTCCTCACCAAGGACGATCCGTTCACCGGCGTGCGATACGAACGCGGAAAGCTCGTGCTTTCCGATGCGCCCGGACTCGGCGTCTCCGAGCGTCGCGCATGAGCCGCCGCTACGCGATCCTCGCACCCGGCCACTTCGCGAGCGACGCGAAGACCGCGCACGGCGTCATCGCCTACTCGCGCGACGCGACGGTCGCGGTGATCGATCCCGCCTGCGCCGGCATGCGCGTGCGCGACGCGGTCGCGTACTTGCGAAGCGACGCGCCGATCGTCGGCAGCGTGCGCGAGGCACTCACCTTCGCGCCGACCGCGTTGCTGATCGGGACCGCGCCCAAAGGCGGCGCGCTGCCGGCCGAGTGGCGCGCCGAGATTCTCGCGGCAATCGCCGCCGGACTCGAGATCGTGAGCGGGCTGCACGACATGCTGGGCGACGACGCGGAGTTCGCCGCGGCCGCAGCCGCGCGCGGCGTGCGCATCTGGGACGTGCGTAAGCCGCCGCAAACGCCGATTTTCTCGGGCGAGGCGTACCGCGTCGCGGCGCCGACGGTGCTCTTCGTCGGCAACGATTGCGCCGTCGGCAAGATGACCGTCGCGCTCGAGCTCGCGCACGCGGCGGAGCGCGCCGGCAAGCGCGCCGCGTTCGTGCCGACCGGGCAGACCGGCATCATGATCGCGGGCTGGGGCACGGCGATCGACCGCACGATCGCCGATTTCGCACCGGGGGCGACCGAAGCGCTCGTACTGCAGGCCGCGCGCGAAGAGCCCGACGTCATTTTCGTGGAGGGCCAAGGCGCGATCAACCATCCCGCCTACGCACCCGTGACGCTCGCGCTCATGTACGGCGCGGCGCCCGATGCGCTCGTGCTCGTCTGCGATCCGACCCGCGCGCACATCGAAAGCTATGCGACGCCGACGCTCGGCTATCGCGAGCTCATCCGCACGCACGAAGCGTTGCTCGCGACGGTCAAACCCGCGCGCGTCGTCGGCATCGCGCTCAATACGCGCAAGCTCGATGAAGCAGGCGCGCGCCACGCGATCGCCCAGGCGCGCGAACAGACGCACCTTCCGGCCGACGACGTGGTGCGCTTCGGCGCCGACGCGCTCTACGCCGCAATCGCACCCGAACTTCGTAAAGGATCGCCATGCGTCGCATCATCTCTTTAGTGCTGCTCGTCGCGCTAGCCGCATGCGCTCGCACGGGCGGCACGATCGCGAACGGACACAATTCCTGGACGATTCCCGGCACGCTGCGGATGGGCGAGCAAGAGGAGCCCGACAGTCTGAACCTGATGTTCGGGAACAACGCGGCGACCGACGAAGTGGACGGCCTCATCTACGCCTCGCTCATGCGCTACGACGACGAGGGCAACTACATTCCCGATCTCGCGACGGTCGTGCCGAGCAAAGCCAACGGCGGCATCAGTAAGGACGGCAAGACCATCGTCGTGCACTTGCGCCATGACGCTCGCTGGTCCGACGGCGTGCCGGTGACCGCGGCGGACTGGATGTTCACCTATCACGCGGTGCTCAATCCACGAAACAATATCAAATCGGATTACGGCTGGACGGAGATCGCCTCGGCGAACGCGCCGAATCCCTACACGATCGTCATTCACCTCAAACATCCGAGCGTCGGCGCGTTCGACGTGCTCACCATGGGCGGCACCGCCTATCCGCCGCTGCCCGCGCATCTGCTCGCCAAGTTGCCCGACATCAACCATGCCTCGATCAACGCGCAGCCGATCTCGAGCGGACCCTTCGTGCTGCAGCGTTGGAACCACGGTTCGTCGCTGGTGTTCGTCCCCAATCCGTACTATTGGCGCGGTCCGGCGCATCTGAAGCAGTTGATCTGGAAGGTCATTCCCGACACCAACACGCTCTTCGCCGAGTTGCAGACGCACGACATCGACGTGTACCGCAACGTCGAAACCAATCAGGTCTCGCGTTTGGGCTCGATCCAAGGGATCACCGTGATGCATCGGCTGATCGGCAATTGGCGCCATCTCGGCATCAACATGAGCCGGCCGCTGCTGCGCGACGTGCGCGTGCGCGAGGCGATCGCCGAGGGCATCGACTGGAAGCGCCTCAACGACACCGTGTACCAAGGCATCAACCAACTCGCCGTCTCCGACGTCTTTCCCGAATCGTGGGCCGCGCCGGAGCTGCCGCCGTATCGCTACGATCCCGCACATGCGAAGGCGCTGCTCGCGCAAGCCGGCTGGCGCATGGGCAGCGACGGCGTACTTCACAAGGGTCCGATCGCGCTGCGCATCACGATCTCGGCGACCAACGCGGCCAAGAGCAACGCAACGACCGAGGTGGTGATCCAGTCGGCGCTCAAGGCGCTCGGCATCGACGTTGCCGTTCGCAACTATCCGCCGAGCCTGATGTTCTCGCGCGAAGGCCCACTCTACACCGGCAAGTACGATCTCGAATGGTCGGTCGATACCAACGGCCCCGATCCGGACAATGCGGGATTGTGGAACTCCGCGTACATTCCGCCGCACGGCGCCAACACGTCGTGGCTCGACGATCCGATCGTGGACCGCACGAGCATCGCCGCGCAACGCACCTACGACCAAGCCGAGCGCAAGAAGCTCTATCAGGAAGAAGAGTCGCGCATGCGACAACTCGTGCCCGCCATCTTCTTCCACTGGGAGACGGCGTACTACGCGGTCAACAGCGATCTAAAGAATTTCAAGCCGGCCGCGTTTCTCTCCGATTCCTGGAACGCATGGTCGTGGCAGATCTGAGTCCGTTCGCGCAAGCGACCAACCAGCGCGCTTCCGCGCGCCTGCACTTCGAACCGACGCATCGCGGCGTGGTGAGTTGGAACTCCTATAGCGAGACGGGGCGCCTGCGCTTTCGCCTGTTGCAAGCGAACGCTCCCGCGACGCACTGGTACGATTACGCGGAGTGGCATCCGAGCGGACGCAAGTCGTTCAGCCCCGCGAGCGATCGTGAAGGCATTCGCGTGGATATCGACGTGATCGTGTCGGATCGCCCGTTCGACGGCATCGAACTCGCCGCGCCCGACGTCGAGTTCAACCTCGTGGCCTTTTCCGCGCCGCTGCGAACGCAGGCGTCGCTCCCGTACGCGCGAGACGCGATGATCCTCGACGTTCCCGCGCGCACGCAGTACGTCGTTGACGGCGAACGCGGGTGGTGCAGTCCCGCGAGCCTCGCGATGGTCAATGCGTACCACGGCATCGAGGTCGGCGTGGAAGAGACCGCGCGCGCCGTCTTCGACCGCGCGTATAACGGCACGGGCAATTGGTCGTTCAACGCCGCGTTCAGCGGCAGTCTCGGCCTGCGCGCGACGGTCGCCTACCTGCGCAATCTGGATCACGCGCAGCGCCTGATCGAGCGCAATATTCCGCTCGTCATCTCGTACTCGTGGAACGACGGCGAGTTGCCGGGCGCGCCGCTCGAACATTCGAACGGGCACCTCGCCGTTCTCTGCGGATTCACCGCCGACGGCGACTGCGCCGTGAACGATCCGGCCGCTCCGGGCGTGCGCGTCGTCTATCCGCGCGGCGCGCTCGAACGGCTCTGGCAACGCAGCAGCGGCGGCGCCGCGTACGTGATCGCGCCGGTTGGCGTGGAGTACGCCGACGTGCTCGCGGCACCGGTATGACGCGGAGCATAGCGCAACCGCACGAGCGCGTGACGCAGTTCGTGGACGTTGCGAACGCCCCGCTGCATCTCGTGCTCGTCGAACCGGAGATTCCGCCGAACACCGGAAACGTGGCGCGTCTCTGTGCCGCGACGGGCTGCGCGCTGCATTTGGTCGAGCCGCTCGGATTCTTGATCGCCGACCGCGAGCTCAAGCGCGCCGGGCTCGACTACTGGCACGCGCTCGGCGTGGTGATGCATCCGTCACTCGAAGCGTTTTTGGCGCAGACCGCCGACCGGCGGCGCTGGTTCTTCTCCACGCACGCGACGCGCACGTACGCCGACGTACGATTCGAGCCGGGCGACATGCTCGTGTTCGGTCGCGAAACCAAGGGGCTCCCACGCGAGCTCGTGGCGAGCGAAGCCGAACGCGCGCTGCGCATTCCCATGCGACCGCAGAGCGTTCGCAGCATCAATCTCTCCACCGCCGTCGGTATCGCCGCGTACGGGGCGCTCGCGCAGCTTGGGTTTCCCGGCCTCGCGTGAGCTACCGCCCCACCGCCGCCGACTTCAACGCGCTCTTTCGCGGCTCGGTGTATGGAAACTACGACATCTTCACCGCCCGTTCGTACGGCGACTTCGTTCGTCGTAACGATATTGCGCTCGAGCGCGCGATCAGCAGCTTCGACGAACGGCTGATCGGGACGATCGCCTTCGCGCAGCGCGGCGAACGTGCGTGGCTCTCGCTCATGGGCGTACGCCCGGACTTACGCGGCCGCGGCCACGGCAAAGCGCTCTTCGGCGCGGCGGTGGATACCGTGATCGCCTCGGGCGCGCGCAGCATCGAATTCGAAGTGGTGCAGCGCAACGTGGCCGCGATCGCGATGTATCGCTCGTTCGGATTTTCGGCGATCGACGAACTGCACGTCTACGCGCGGAGGCCGCTGCGCGCCGCTGCGAACGATCTGGCGTTTCGGCGATTCGGCGAGCGCAGCGTAACGCGCATCGCGAACGGCACGCCCGCCTGCTGGCAGCGCGAGGCCGTCGCCGTCGTGCGGGCCGCGCCGCTCGCGTTGATCGAACGCGACGGCGCATACGCATTCGTGCGGATGCGCGGTGAGAACGGCGTGCTGGTGGATGCCGGAGCGCGCGACGCCGCCGCCGCGCACGCCCTGCTCGACGAGCTCGACCGGCGCGTTTCCTGCGATCTCACGCTGCCGAACGAGCCGTCGCGCTCCCCGCTCGCGGTCGCAATGCGCGAACGCGGATGGCGCGTCGTCGAGCGGCAGCACCGCATGCAGCGCACGATCGCATAGCAGGACGCCCCTACCGCTCGCGAGCATAACAGCCGCATGCTCGATCCGCATACCGACTTCATCGTTCCCGAACGGAATTGGTGGGATTACAAGTACGCACACAAGCTCGGTCACCGTTACGCCACGTTTCGCATGGCATTCGTCGAGGTGCTGAAGTCCTCGGGGCCCGATCGCGCCTGCATCGAGACCGGTTGCGTGCGCGAGGCCAACGACTACGGCGCCGGATACTCGACCATGATCATCGCCGAATTGATCTCGTGGTACGGAGGCAGCCTGCAGACCGTCGATCTCAATCCCAAGCACATCGCGCTCTGCAAGAAACTGACCGAGCCGTTCTCCGACTTCATCACGTACCACGTCGGTGATTCGGTCGCGTTCTTGAAGTCGTGGTCGAAGCCGATCGATTTTCTCTATCTCGACTCGTACGATTATCCGCAGACGCCGAAAGAAGGCCCCATCGAGCCTTCCCAGCGACACTGCCTCGCCGAACTCGAAGCGGCTCTTCCGCAGCTCCGCAGCGGCAGCATCGTGCTCATCGACGACGCGCGCATGCCCGGCGGCGGAAAGCCCGGACTAGCGAAGCATCGCCTCGTGGAACTCGGCGCCGAGTGTCTGCTCGACGACTACCAACTGCTCTGGCGCATGCCCTAGAGCGCGTACCGAGCGACGCTTCCCAAACACGCAACGAACGCGTTGGAGCCGTCGGCCGCGAGCAATTGACACCCATCGGCAATAGGCGCCGACGCTCCCGTCGTCGCCGAGACGACGACCGATGACGGTGGCGAAGCATCGTTGACGAGTTGTGCGGCGCTCCCGACGCTCACGAAGATCCGCCAGCGGCCATCCGCGCGCCAAACCGTGCGCATCCGATCGTGCGGATCGACGAGCGACGTCTCGAGCATCCCGGCGTGCGGGCGCTGCAAGAGCAGATATCGCCCGTCGAGCACTTCGGGCGTCGCCGCCAGGCCGCCGTACGCGAGCGCGGGTGGTGCGGTGACGGCATCGAGCGAGTAGGCAAAGAGCGCGTCGTGCGTCGCGACGTAGAGCGCACGATCGACGAGGAGCGCGGGGCCGGCACCCGGGAGATCGCGATCCGGCGCGAGCGCATGCGCGTACGGATGAAGCGGCACGGACGCGAGCGACGCACCGCTCGCGAGCGATCGTTCGACGAGCGTTCCCGGCGCCGAGTCGCTCGGAAGCCCTTGGCAGCAGACGTCGTCGATGAACGCGCGCTCGCCGCGCGAACCGAGCAGCAGCAGATCGGGGCCGAGCGCGACGATCGGTGCGAGCGTCGCCGCGCGCACGATCGCGCTCTGACGATACAGGTACGCGCCGCTCGCGGAGCCTTCGAGTCCGATCGTCGTGCGGTCGAGCGCGAAGATGCGATCGTATGCGTCGAGTGCTGCCGGCTGCGCCGACGCGATGCGTCGGCCGGTCGCGGGATCGAGCGCCGCGAGCGTACCACCCGTGCATCCCACAAAGAGCCGCACCCCGATATGCGCGGCGATCGTGGGTTGCGCGTGCGCGGGGCAGATCGCTTGCGAACGCCAACGCACGCGGCCGCTACGCGCGTCGACGCGAGCGACGACGCGCCCGAGCGCGAGCATCGGTTCCGCTCCGACGATGACCGCGGCATCGCTGCGACGCCAGAGGAACGCACCGCGGCGTGCATCGCGCGCTTCGACGCTCGGATGTTCGCTCGGATTGTTGCGGGAGAAGGTCGTGTAGAGCAGGGCACCGTCGGCGAGGAGCGCCGGACGTTGCGCGAGCGCGCCGTGCGATGGGCGGCTCCAACGCGGCGGCGGCGCGCTCATCGCGAGCGAGAGCACGGCGACCGCAGCGAGGAGCATCAGGCGGTCTTCGCGAGCACGCGCGGTTTGCGCAGTGCGAACGAGCCGGCGAAGGCGAGCAGCGCGAACGTCGCGACGGTCGCGAAGACCGCGACGAGGCCGCGCGTATCGCCGATCCAGCCGAACACCGGCGCGGCAAGACCGCCGATGGTATTGGCGAGCCCGAGCGTGACGCCCGACGCGATGCCGATATGCTTGGGCAGATACTCCTGGCCGATCACCACGAGCACGCCCGCCGAGAGGCCGAGCGAGGCACCGAAGCCGAGCGCGAGCACGGCGACGAGCGCGAAGAGCGGTGCGTGCGTGCCCGCGAGCGCGAGCAGCGCGGCGAACGTGGTGGTGAGTACGAGCGAGATGTTCACGACGCGACGGCGATCCACACGATCGGCGAGGCGCCCGCCGAACATCGTGCCGATCGCGCCGCCGAGCAGCAGCAAGAAGAGCGCGACGGAGGCGAGTCCGGCGTTCACGTGCGCGACGCGAATCGCGAAGATCGGCGTGAAGGTCACGGCCGCGAGAAACGTCATCGAACGCAGCGCCACGACGACCGTCATGATGGAGAAGCTGCGCCAGTCGTCGTCGCCCGCGCGCTGCGTGTGCGCATGGTGAGCGACGCTGCGGGCCGCTTCGAAGCGCGGCAATTCGCGCCAGAGCATGACGGCGATCACGACGGCCGGCACGAGCAAGAACGCGACGCCCGGCAATCCGAAGAGCAGGATGAGCGGTGTGGTAAGCACGGGACCGGCGGCGAAACCGAGGTACCCGCCCACGGTGAACATACTCATGCCCGATGCGCGCTTCTTGCCCGCGAAATAGTTTGAGAACCGCGAGCCTTCGGGATGGAATGCCGCAACGCCGACGCCGGAGATCACCGCGCCGAGGTACATGAGCGGCAGATTCGGCGCGAGGCCGATGAGCGCGGTGCCGGCGGTGGCAATGACGATCGCCGCGGGGATCACCCACGCCATCGAGCGCTTATCCGAGAGATACCCGAAGGCGGGCTGCACGACCGAGGAGAGCAGGTTCATCGCGAGCACGAGCGAGGCCGCGAGCGCGAGGTTGAGCCCGCGGTGGCTGATCAGCCACGGGATCATCACCGGGAGCACGCTCTGGTTGATGTCGTTGACCAGGTGGGCCACGGTCAGGAGCGTGAGTCCGGCGCGGTCGGTTGAGGCCTCAGGAGCGGGCAGGGTCGTCGCGGCAGCAGCCATGCGGTTATCTTGCCATTCGGCAAGCCATAAGTCCAATAGATTATTCTGCTGACTTTGATAAGATGGATGCATCTATGGAGCTCCGCCAGCTTCGCTACGCCATCGCGATCGCCAAGCGCCTCAGCTTTACCCAGGCGGCGGAGACGCTCGCCGTGGCGCAGCCGGCGCTCTCCCAGCAGATCGCCGCCCTCGAGCGCGAGCTCGGCGTGCGCCTCTTCGAGCGGACCAACCGGCGGGTGAGCGTGACCGACGCGGGGCGCGCCTTCGTGGCGCGGGCCGAGCGCGTGCTCGCGGAACTCGACGCCGCCGCCGAGGAGATGACCGCCTATGCGGGCGGTCTGCGCGGGCGCGTGGTGGTGGGCACGTATCAGTCCTTCGCGGAGTACATGCTGCCCAAGCTCCTCGGCCGATTCCACGCCGCCCATCCCGGCATCGAGATCGCGCTGCGCGAGGGCATGGCCGACGATCTCCTCGCCGGCCTGATGGATGGGCGCATCGACGTCTTCATCGGCCACCTCCACGAGACGCGCTACGCGGGCGATCCCGCGCTGGTCGACGAGCCGCTCTACGAAGACGAACTCGTGCTCGCCGTCGGCGGCACGCATCGCCTCGCCTCGCGCCGTTCGGCGCGCATCCACGAGGTGCGCGACGAGCCGTTCGTCATCTTCCGGCCCGGCTCGTCGATCACCAATCGCCTCAACGCGCTCGCGCGCGAGGCCGGATTCGCTCCGCGCGTCGCGTTCGAGAGCGTGGACTCGTTCACCGTACGCGCGCTCGTCGCCGAAGGACTCGGCGTCGCGCTCTTTCCGCGACTGCTCGGCAACACGCCCGGCCCGAACATCGCGCTGCTCTCACTCGAACCGCAGCCGGTGATTCGCCGCATGTCGCTCGTGATTCGCCGCGCGCCGTACGGCGCGGCCGCCGAACGGTTCATCGCCTTCCTGCGCGAACAGATGCTCGACGCATGAGCAAGGAATCATCGCCACAGAGTCTGCCGTCGATCGATCGTCGCGTATTGCGCTGCACGCGCTGCCCCGAGTTGCGCGCGTACTGCGCGCAGGTGGCGCGCGAGAAGAAGCGCGCGTATGCGGATCAGCCGTACTGGGGCAAGCCCGTGCCCGGCTTCGGCGATCCAAACGCGCGCGTACTGCTCGTCGGCCTCGCACCCGGCGCGCACGGCAGCAACCGCACCGGTCGTCCGTTCACGGGCGATGCCTCGGGTGATTTTCTCTATCCCGCACTCCATCGCGCGGGATTCGCATCGCAGCCGAACGCGACCGATCGCGACGACGGCATGGTGCTGCGCGACTGCTTCATCACCGCCGCCGGGCGCTGCGCGCCGCCGAAGAACAAACCCACGCCGCAGCAATTACGCAACTGCGCGCCCTATCTGCTCGACGAGTTCGACGCGCTGCCGCGCCTGCGCGTGATGGTGGGTCTCGGCGCGATCGGCTTCGACGCGATTCTCTCGCTGCTGCGCGAGCGCGGATTCGCGCTCGATCCCGTGCGTCCGAAGTTCGCGCACGGCGCGCAGGTGCTCGCGACGAACGGCAAGCGCCGCATCGTCGCGCTCGCGTCATATCATCCGAGCCGTCAGAATACGAACACGGGCGTGCTCACCGCGCCGATGTTCGACGCGATCTTTACGTCGGCGAAGGACTTGGCGACGGCGAACCGATGACGGGGCGGCCGCACATGTCGGTCATCTGCGTGAGGCCCCACTTGTACTGACGCAGCTGCGTGCGCGTGTCGGGGTGCGGCTCGCCGAAAAATTTCACCGCGTCTTGAAACGCCTTGGTGCGCACGTCGTCGTTCGGTGCGCGCACGACCACGATGGAGGCGGCGCTGCCGTCGAGATTCGACTGCACGACCAACTGCGCGCCGTCGAGGCGTAACTCACGCACTTCGCACGCGGAGAGCGGCGCAGGCGTCGCGTCGGGGGCGGGCGATGCGTCGTTCTGCGCGTGGCCGCTGCACGCGGCGAGCGCGACGAGCGCTATTGAAACAAGACGATACGGCCGCACGAATCGATTCCTTTTGCCGGCACTTCCAGACTCGAGCCGCGTTCCTTGCGGAACGAGGTGATCTGCAGCGGCGGCGCGTCGACGCCCGGCGGCCCGTAACGTTTTACGAGCGCGAGCCGGAGCGCGTCGACATCTCCCGGATTCATACGGCGTTCGTCAAAGACGTAGCGCTGAACGGCGCCATTCTTCGCGAATTGAACCACGATCCTCACGCCACGATCGCCTTTGACGACCTGCTGTCCGCACGACGGGCCAAGCGACGTCGCTCGCGCGGGCAGCCTCAAGAAGCCGACGGCAGCGAGCGCGCCGATGGCGACCAGGCAAGCGAGAAGTCGAGTTCTCACCCTCCGGTTATCGGTCCGAGGCGTCCTCGGGAGCCGTGCTCTCTAGGTAAAGATCTCGCAAGAGCCGCTCGGGAACCGGCGTCGGAGCATCCATCATGAGGTCGCGGCCCACCTGATTCTTGGGGAAGGCGATGACCTCGCGGATGTTCTCCTCGCCGCACGCGAGCATCACGATGCGGTCCACACCGAGCGCCATGCCGCCGTGCGGCGGCGCGCCGTATTCGAGCGCGCGCACGAAGAAACCGAAGCGATCCTCGATCTGCTCGGGCGTCATACCGAGCATTTCGAAGATCTTCCGCTGGAGTTCGGGCTTGTGGATACGGATCGAGCCCGAACCGAGCTCGAAGCCGTTGAGCACCATGTCGTAGTGCTGCGCTCGCATCTTGAGCGGCTCGGTCTCGATCAAGTGCCACTGATCCTCGCCCGGCGAGGTGAACGGGTGGTGCGCCGGCATGGGCACGCCCGTCTCTTCATCGATCTCGAGGTACGGGAAGTCGAGCACCCAGCAGAACGCGTACGTCTTGGGATCGCGCAGGCCGCAGCGCTCGCCGACGAGGTTGCGCATCTTGCCCGCGACCGCGAGCGCCACGTCGCGCGCATCGGCGAAGAGCAGGATCGCGTCGCCCGTTTCGGCACCGGTCGCTTCGCGCAACTTCGCGAGGTGATCGTCGCCGATGAACTTTGCGGCCGACGACTTCACGCCGTCGCTGCCGAGCGCGATCCACACCATGCCCTTGGCGCCGAACTGCTTGGCGTCTTCGGTGAGCGCGTCGAAATCGCGGCGCGAGAGCGACGCCCCACCGGGATAGCGGAGCGCGAGAATCTTCCCCGCGGCGTCGAGCACCGATTTGAAGACGACGAATTCGGTGCCCGCGAACACGTCGTTCACGTGCGCGAGTTCGAGCGCGAAACGCATATCGGGCTTGTCGAGACCGAAGCGGTTCATCGCCTCTTCGTGCGAGAGCCGCGGAAACGGCGCGAGTTCGACGCCGAGGCAGCTCTTCCAGACGTGATGGATGCACGACTCCATCGTCTCGAGCACTTCTTCTTGGGAGACGAACGACATCTCCACGTCCACCTGCGTGAACTCGGGCTGACGATCGGCGCGCAAATCTTCGTCGCGCATGCAGCGTGCGATCTGCATGTAACGACCGAAGCCGGAGATCATCGAGATCTGCTTGAGCAGCTGCGGCGACTGCGGCAGCGCGTAGAACGTGCCGGGGTGCAGGCGCGAGGGAACGAGATAATCGCGTGCGCCTTCCGGCGTGCTCTTGATGAGCATCGGCGTCTCGATCTCGATAAACTCGCGCGCGTCGAAGAAGTCGCGCATCGCTTTGACGATGCGGTGGCGCATGCGGATGTTGCGCTGCAGCTTCGGACGGCGCAGATCGAGATAGCGATACTCGAGGCGCAGGTTCTCGTCGACGTCGCCTTCGGTATTGATCTGGAATGGCGGCACCTGCGAGCGGTTGAGCACCTCGAGCGCGTCCACGCCGACTTCCACGGCACCGGTCGCGAGCTGCGGATTCTCGGTGCCATCCGGGCGCGCGCGGACCGTTCCGACGATGCGCAGCACGTCCTCATGACGCAGGTGTTCGGCCTCTTTGAAGCTCGGATGCTTCGGATCGAAGACGACCTGCGTGATACCGTCGCGATCGCGAAGATCGACGAAGATCAGGCCGCCGTGATCGCGACGGCGGTTGACCCAGCCGTTGAGCTCGACGGACGTCCCGGCATCGCCGGCGCGAAGTGCTCCGCATGAAAAGCGCGTGGTCACGTGGTCTCCTTTAGTGCTTCTTTGATGCCCGAAACGTAGTAGTACTGTTGAACGAGATCGCGCGCGAACTTCGAGTTCTCGGCGCGCGCGTCGAAATAGCCGAGCAGCGCGGGGAAGCGGGTGAGAAAGCCGTGCAGCCCGAGCGAGACCGGCGTCATGCCGAGATTCGCTTGCACGGCGAAATCGGGATGCTTGCGATAGAAGCGCACGGTCGAACGCCCGGCGAGCTTCATCTTCTCTTTTTGATCGTCGTGCGGCACGTCTTGGCAGTGATAGTTCACCGCCTTCGGTTCGTAGAGGATCGTCACGCCCGCGCGTTCGAGGCGGTAGCCGAGTTCGAGATCCTCGTGTCCGTAGCCGGTGAAGCTCTCGTCGAATCGGCCGACGCGCAGCAGATCCTCGCGGCGCACCGATGCGTTGCCGGTGAGAAAGTACAGCCACGGCAAGCGCTTGCGCGTCGGCTTGTGCAGCGCACCGCGTGCCTCGGGATGATCGCGTTTGAAGGCGTAATCGTCGAGGTCTTTCACCTGCACTTCCAAGCCAACGACCGCGATGCTCTTGCGCTCGCGATGATGGCGGAGGTGCTGCGAGAGCAGGTCGGGCGACGCGAGGATGTCGGCGTCGTTGA
Organism: bacterium; assembly: GCA_028869385.1. GTDB lineage: Bacteria > Vulcanimicrobiota > Vulcanimicrobiia > Vulcanimicrobiales > Vulcanimicrobiaceae > REEB354. Next base: position 2,856 of record JAGWSR010000067.1, on the reverse strand, counting down.
AGAGCACCACCTCGCCGCGCGCATTATCGATGCCGGCGTTGCGCGCCATCGCGCGCCCGCTGTACGGCCCGGGCAGATGGCGCACGTTCGGATGTTCGGCGTGAATCTTGGCGAGATACTCGAGCGTGCCGTCGGTGGAGTTCGAGTCGCAGACGAGCAACTCGAAATCGCTTGCCGGCAGATCCTGCGCGAGCAAGGTTGGGATCACGTGCTGCAGCGTCTCCAACCGGTTGTAGGTTGGGATGACGACCGAGATTGCTGTCATCGTAGTAAGTCGCGTACGCCGCCGACGATCTCCGCGCGCAACTGCGCGAGCGTGGCGTCGTCCTCGTGTTCCGGCTTGCGAACGAGCACGCTCGGCACGCCGTAGGGCGACCATTCGTGCGAGTTCAGCCGGAAGTAGCGATGTTCGAAAGCGACCAGCGTGGGCCTGCGCATGGCGCTTGCGACATGGGTCGCACCAGTGTCCACGGTCACGACGCAGCCCGCGCGCTCGAAGAGCGCGACCCAGGCGTGAAACGGGAGCGAGCGCAGCACCATGTGCCCCTCGCGTTCGAACGGCTCGGCATAGGCGTCGCATTCGGCGGCGCAGCTCAAGACGAGCGGGCGGCCGAGGTCGCGCAGCTCGCGTGCGAGCTGGAGCGTGCTCGCCAGGGTACTGCCGGTCGTAAACCAGCGTTGGCCAAGATGCAGCACGATTGGCTCCGGCGGCAGGTGCGTGACCAGCGCCCGGTCGTCGTCGGTGACGTCGAGCCGCAGCCGGGGCACGCGGGTCGTCGCTCCGCCCAGCGCAACGAGGTCGAGCAGTTGATCCACTTCGTGCGGCACGATCAGGTTCGGATCGCGCTCGCAAAGATCGGGGTCGGCGACGCTCACCATCATGCGGTTCACGTAGAGCCGCGCGCTAAGGCGCGCGAGCCAGCGCCGCTGGTACGTGTAGCCCACGCGCACCGCGGCGCGCGTGGCGCCGACGAGTTGCAGATCGGCCGCACGCGGCGCGAGGGCGACGGCGAGATCGTAGCCATGAAAGCGGGCACCGAATACGCCCGGCTTCACGCCGCGCGGCAGATCCACGATCTCGTCGACGTCGGTATTCCGCTCCATCACGACGCGGTTGTACGGGCTCGTCACCATCGTTACGTGCGCATCGGGAAACGAGGCGCGCACGCTCGCGATGGCGGGCGTGGAGAGGATGAGATCGCCGATGCGGTCGGTCCGCGAAAGCAGAATCTTCATGCGTTCGCCGGGCGCCTTCGACGCGGGTAGCCGCCCCTCCGGCGCATCACGAGCGACGACGCCACGATCGTGATCCGCCCCGGAGTACGACCTACGGACGAGGACGCGGAGACCGCACCTGAGCGATGACCTCGGCGATCGCGGAGATGACGGCGGACGGACGGTCGAGCACGATCGCGTGCGATGTTCCCGCGACGACGAAATGCGCGCCGACGCTCGACATTCCGGCGAGGCGGGCCTGCGCACGATCCTTCGCGAGCCAACCGGCGCGCTGCGCGGCCACGGAGATCGTCGGGTCTGACGCATCGACGTCGCCGGATTCAGAATCGGTGAGCACGATGAGCGGCATGTTCCCGAGCGGGCGCGCGGCCGCGCGAATCTCGCCCGGGTCGGTCAGCGTAGCACGCACTTCGAGTGCCGCAACCTTCCAGAACGAACGACGAGACACGTGCTTCGCGCGTACGTCTCTGAGTTCGCATTCCAAGCCGACGACCTTCGCGCAACCGCCCGCGCGCATATATGCCGCGATTCCGGGAAAGAACGCGCACGTGCCGCGTGCGACGTTTGCGGCGCAGTTGTCGTACTGCGCGAACCACTCGCGGATCTGCTCGTCGCCCCAACGAGGCGGCTTGTGCATCATGGTCGCGACGAGCTTCAAATAGTTGCCGATCGTATCGAACTCCGTGTCGGGGTCAATTTCGACCAGACCGACCACATTTCGGGGATAGCGGTATGTATAGAGGCGCGTAAACAGCCCACCGCTCGACCACCCGACGAGCACGTACGGCCCGGCGATATGCGCTTTCGTGAGAAGCGCATGCAGGTCGCTCACGATCGCCGATGCATCGCGAGGCGCACCGGTCGGATCGCTGAAGCCCATCCCGGCGCGATCGTACGAGCAGACGCGGGTCATGCGCGAAGCGGCGGGCTGCACGCGACGCCAGGCGCTCGCATCGGCGAGCGTGCCGGCCTCCAAGATCACCGTCGGCGAGCCGTGCCCCGTGCACACGAGATTCAAGCGCCGACCGCCGATGTCAACGAGTCGTTGCGGATGGAGATACAGTCCGGCGCCGCCTGGAGCCGGGTGAGGTTTCGCCGGAGCAGCTGCGATCCCAGCGAAGGTAAGCGCTACGCTAAGCGCGGCGCAAAACAGGCGCAGACCTCTATTCATGGTCGTTCCCTTCGAGCGTGACGTTAGCAGTGCGATCGGCCGCTGTTTGGCAACTTGGGTCACATGGAGACGCAGAGAAACAACAATCGGCTAATCATCGCGTCGTTCCACGAGGGCCTTATTGACCATCGGTGACCTGGAGGACTCACTTTGCGCGTAGCGGAACGGCCTGCGACGTGTGTGGGCGAATTCTTGCGGAATTCAGCAATGACTCTCCGGCGATCCTAGGTTTTCGGAGAATATTATGAGACTGTCACTCGGGCGTATTGCCCTAATAGGGGCGATCGCTGTTTTAACCGGCTGCGCTGGACTGTGTCCGGGAAAGTGTGTAACTGCGGTCGCGAGTTAGCGTGAACGAGGTTACATCTGGAGGACGAGATCGAGGCTTTCCGGTGACATGTATCTTCGCTCCGTCATCCAGTCTTCGCTCTGCTCGATGAGAATCATCG
>JAGWSR010000066.1 GCA_028869385.1 bacterium | reverse complement strand
TAGAAGGCGTCAATGTCCACGTGCACGATGAACATCGTCAGGACGCTTGGCGCGCGCCTCGTTCGATCGCGAGGATCGTCTGCATGTTGCGTGCGTCGTCTTCGTCTTCACCGGGCGTCTCGAGAATCGCCACCTTCTCGCGCAGTTCGGGATGCGCGAGCAACGCGCGAAATCCGTCGAAGCCGATATGTCCCTCGCCGATGTGCCAATGCCGGTCTTTGCTCGCGCCGAGCGGCACCTCGGTGTCGTTGAAGTGGAACATGTGCAGGCGATCGAGACCGATCTCGCGCTCCGCCTCGGCGACGAAACGATCGACGCCGTCCTTGGTGTTGATCTCGTATCCCGCCGCCCACGCGTGGGCCGTGTCGAGACACACGCCGAGTTGCGGATGCGCGACCGCGCGCATAAAGCGTCCCAACTCTTCCAGCGTTCCGCCCGCGAGATTGCCCGCCCCCGCGGAGTTCTCGAGCACGAGATAGACGCCGGGTTGGATCGTCTCGAGCACGGCTTCGAGCGCGGTGCAGATCGCGGCGAAACCTTCGTTTCGGTCGCGTTTGCCGTACGAGCCGAGATGCGTGTTGACGTACTTCATCTCGCCGACCGCGGCGCTTTCGAGATCGGCTTTCAGCAGTCCGATCGAGCCGTGCAGCACTTTGGGATCTTCACTCGCGAGATTGATGAGATACGGCGTGTGAATGACGCACGGGTCGATGCCCGCTTCTCGGCGCATCGCGGCGAAGGCTTCGAGCGCGGGAGCGTCGGGCTTGCTCGTGCGATAGCTGCGCGGATTGCTCGAGAAGATCTGGATGGCCGTGCAGCCGACGCTGCGGGCGTGTTCCAACGCCTTCGCATAGCCGCCGGACATGCGAACGTGGATACCGATGCGCATGCGGATCGTTACTTCTTTGCGAGATAGAGATAATGCGTGAACGCGAGCGCGACGATCGGATCGTCGCCCGCGGGCAAACGCTCGCGCAAGCGCTTCTCCACGCGCGCGAAATACTCATCCGCGCGGGCACCCAACGCGTCGCGTACCGCTTGGCACGAGCGCTCGTAGCGCATGAACTTCGAGAGCGGCACGGCCGTGCGCCACGGGATCACGCGCAGCGAGTGCTCGGCGAAGCGCACCGCGTAGAACTCGCGAAAGCCGCCCTGCAGACCGCTGCGCGGCGGTTCGACGCCGAGTTCGGAGGCGACGCTGTCGCGAATAATCTTGGCCGCGTCGTCGCTCATCAGATGCTTCCACCAAATCGCCGCCGTGCCGCCGGGTTTGAGCACGCGCGCGATCTCGGCGACGGCGGCGGCGCGATCCACGCGATGGAACGTCTGCGCGCTCAGCACCGCTCCGAACGACGCGTCGTCGAACGGCAGCTGCTCGGCGGTCCCGGCGACCCACGTCGCCTGTGGAAAGGCCCGGCGGGCGACCTCGAGCATCGCTTCCGACGGATCGAGTCCGGTCACCTGATGGCCCTTCGCCACGAGCGGCGCGCACGCGAGACCCGTGCCGCATCCGACGTCGAGGATGCGCGCGCGGGGGGGCAGGCCGAAGCCTTCGAGCGCGCTGTAGAGCTCGTTCGAATATCCGAGTCGTCCGGCGTCGTAGTCAGCGGCGAGCGAATCGAAGGTCGTCATGCGTTCGGAGTATCGGCAGAATTCTCGGGGCTCTCCACCGGCTCGCCCTCGGCTGCCTGCGGCGGGAGCAACAGGTTGAGTTCGAGCGGCTGGCCGGGTTCGAGCTCGAGCTGCGGCAGATCGTCGATCGAGTTGAGGCCGAAGGACTCGAGAAAGAGCGACGTCGTTTTGTAGGTCATCGGGCGGCCGACGACATCTTTGCGTCCGGCCTCGCCGATCAATCCGCGATCCGAGAGCGTGTTCACCACGCTGTCGGAGTTCACGCCGCGGATCGCTTCGATCTCGCTCTTGGTGACCGGCTGCATGTGCGCCACGATCGCGAGCGTTTCGAGCGCGGGCGTGGAGAGCGAGGTCTTCGGCGGCAGCAGATAGGCTTCGACCACGTCGCGCACGAGCGACGACGTGGCCAGGCGATATCCGCCCGCGACCTCGCGCAGCACGACGCCGCCGTCGCCGCCGTAGCGTTCGGAGAGTTCTTGGATCGCGAGCGCGACGGCCTTCTCGTCCTCGCCGGTGAGCTTCGCGAGGCGCTTGGTCTCGAGCGGCTCGCTCGCGACGAAGAGCAAGGCTTCGACCGCGGGAGCGATTCGCTGCGCGGCGAGGTGCAGGTCGTGCGCGTCGTCGTGCGCGTCGTCGCGCGCGTCTTCGTGCGCGGGCGTCTCGGGGGCGATGATGGGCTCTTCGGTCTGCACGGTTACCCTTGTGTCTCGGCCTCTGCGGAAGCAGGCGGCATCGGGAGAAGGCGGATGTCGTCGTTGAGGTCGGGCTGTTCGAAGGTCGCGCGGTGGCGACGCACGAGTTCCAGGATGGCGAGGAAGGTGACGATGATGATCTCGCGCGTCATCCCGAGATCGCGGCAGAGCGCGAAGAACGAGACCTCGCCGTGCTCCTTGATCTGCCGTGAGATGTAATCCATCTGCGCGATGAGCGAGACGCGTTCGCGCACGATCTCGCGTTTCTCGGGGCGCGCCTGCTGGAGCATCGCGATGAAGGCGCGCTTGAGTTTCTCGGCGTCGACGCGGTAGCGCTGCTGCAGTTCGCTCGTGGGATCGCCCGAGTCGCGAAAGTAGAATCCGCTCGCCTCGTCCATGCGCGCCTTGAGCTGCACGCCGAGCTCGCGGTACTTCGAGTAGGCGAGCAGACGACGGCGCAGGCGCTCTTCGACCTGCTCGGGCGTCTCTTCGGTCTCGTCGAGAAACTCTTGCGGAATCGGGGGCAGCAGCGCTTTGGATTTTAGAAATACGAGCGTGGCCGCGATCACCAGATACTCGGCGGCGACTTCGACGTCGAGATCCTCGAGCGTGCGGACGTACGCGAGGTACTGCTCGGCGACCGACGCAAGCGGCACGGTCGCGATGTCGAGCTGCTGCTCTTTGATGAGGCTGAGGAGCAAGTCGAGCGGACCGTCGAACACGTCGAGCTGGACGCGCAGGGCGCGTTCGTCGACGTTTTCGGCGGTCTCGGTCGTCTCTACAACAGGGGCGACGTCGGTCAAGAGGTTTTCTGTTCGGCCGTCCGCGCGACGATGGGAACGTCGCCGAAGGCGGCGGGATTGTCAGCGATATACTCGAGCGCCATGTCCACGAGGCGCTTCTCGTTGACGTACTTGAGCGCCTTACGCGCAGCCATCACCTCGAACCAGCGCGCCTCGTCCACTTCGTGGTCGTGGTTGGCGGTGTCGCCCGAGAGGTAACGCATCAAGAAGAACGTCACCGACTTCTTGTGCTTGGCTTTGCCGACGTAGAACCAGTACGAGATCTCGTTCAGACGGGTGATGATCTCACCCCAGCAGCCGGTCTCTTCGCGGACTTCGCGCAGACCCGCTTGCTCGTTCGACTCGCGCGCTTCGACGTGGCCCTTCGGCAGCGTCCAGATGCGCGGCTCGCCGCGCCCGATCAACAACGCGTCGAAGCCGGTCTCGCGACGTCGCAAAACCAGACCACCGGCCGACACCTCATACTTGATTCGCATGTCGAAGCACCCGCGTTGGGAGATAGGTAAGGGGGCCTCAAGCGACGCCCCCGATTACCACCATTATAGGCCCCGGCGCCAAGAAGCGCCTGCCTAAAGGGCTACCCTTTTCCGTCTACGCCAACCCTTTGGCAGCCAGATGCGCTAGGCTCCCCTGGAAAGGGGGGGTTACCCATGCTACTCGTCTGCTTCGTGGGGCTGCTCGTCGGCCTCGCCATCCGCGCCTTCGTCTGGCACGTCCTCATGAGCGATTTCGACCGCTTGCTCTACCGGGCCAAGCACGGGGGCTAGATCAGGCCGACGCCGGCTCCCACTTGAGGTCGGGCTGGCGGGCGGCGCGGGTTTCGTCCACGCGACCGACGACGGTCTTCACCGGGGCGGCCATGATCGTCTCGGGCTCCTTGCGCGCGGTCTCGACGATCTCGCGCAGCACCTCGACGAAGTGGTCGAGCGTCTCCTTCGACTCCGTCTCGGTGGGCTCGATCATCAGACACTCGGGCACGATGAGCGGGAAGTACATCGTGGGCGCCATCATGCCGTGATCGAGCAGCGCCTTCGCGATATCGAGCGCCTTCACGCCGGTCGCCTTCTTCAGGTCCTGCGCCGAGGCGACGAACTCGTGACGGCAGATCTCCGGGTACGGCGTCTCTAAAAAATCGGCGACCTTCACGCGCACGTAGTTCGCGTTGAGGACGGCGAGTTGCGAGACCTTCTTCAGCCCGTCGGCGCCGTTCGCGTAGATGTACGCGAGCGCGCGCACGGCGTGCGCGAAGTTCGACCAGAACGAGCGCATCGGTCCGATGGACTTCGGACGGTCGAAGTCGAGCTCGTAGGTCATGGCGTCGCTCGGCGCGAGCGGGCGACCGTTCGATGCTGTTGCGTCGGCCTTCGCCGGCGTCGCGCGAACGTAGGGCGTCGGCAGGTAGTCCACCAGATGCGCCGCCACGCCGACCGGGCCGTGTCCGGCACCGCCGCCGCCGTGCGGAATCGTGAACGTCTTGTGCAGGTTGAGGTGCATGAGGTCGAAGCCCATGTCGCCCGGACGCACGTTGCCCATGATGGCGTTCGCGTTCGCGCCGTCGTAGTACATCAAGCCGCCGACTTCGTGCACCGCCGCGGCGATTTCGTGGATGTGATCTTCGAAGAGCCCGAGCGTGTTCGGATTGGTCATCATGCAGACGGCCGTGTCGGGACCGACGACCTTCTTGATCTCCTCGACGCTCACGCGGCCGCGTTCGTCGGAGGGAAGGCTGATGACTTTGAAGCCGCACATCGCGGCCGAGGCGGGATTGGTTCCGTGCGCCGTATCGGGCACGATGACCTTATCGCGATGCGACTCGCCGCGATCCTTGAAGTACTTCTTCGCGATCAAGAGCGCCGCGAGTTCCGCATGTGCGCCCGCCGACGGATTCAGGCTGAACGCCGCCATGCCGAAGAGCGACGAAAGCGAGCGCTCGAGCTCGTACATCACCTGCAGCGCGCCCTGCGCGTGCTCGTCGGGCGTGTACGGGTGCAACTGCGCGAACTCGCGTTTGCTCGCCATCGCGTCGTTCACGCGCGGATTGTACTTCATCGTGCACGATCCGAGCGGATAGAAGCCGAGGTCGATGCCGAACGTACGCTGCGAGAGCTTGGTGAAGTGGCGCACCACTTCCAACTCGCTGTTATCCGGCAGCGGCAGTTCGTCGCGCAGGAGCGACGTCGGCAAGAACTGATCGAGCGGGCGGCCTTCCTCGACGTAGCGATTCGCGCGGCCCTCTTGACCGAGTTCGAAGATGAGCGGCGGCGCCGCGTTCGGACGATCGTTAGACGTTTGCGTGGACATGAACAACCTCGGAGAGAGCCGTTGCGAGCGCTTCGATATCACCGGTCGAGGTGAGTTCGGTCGCGTTCATCAAAATGCAGGTCGAGAGTTCCGGATAGAAGCGCCCGAGCGCGACGCCGCCGAGAATCTTGCGCTCGCGCAGTTTCGCGAGCACGTCGTCGGCGTTCTGATGCACGTCCACCACAATCTCGTTGAAGAATGGCGCGGTGAACTTGAGATCCACGCCCGCGATCGCCGAGACGGAGGTCGCGAGTTCGCGCGAACGCGCGAGGTTGAGCGCGGCCACGTCGCGCAGGCCGGTCTTACCCATGAGCGCGAGGTAGATCGTGGCGATCAGCGCGCAGTGCGCTTGATTGGTGCAGATGTTCGAGGTCGCGCGCTCGCGGCGGATATGCTGTTCGCGCGCCTGCAGCGTGAGCACGTAGGCGGTGCGGCCGTCGTTATCCACCGACTTGCCGACCAAACGCCCCGGGATGCGACGCATGTGCTCTTTGGTCGCCGCGATGAAGCCGACGTAGGGACCGCCGTACGCGAGCGCCACCCCGAAGCTCTGCGCCTCGCCGACGACGATCTCCGCGCCCCACGAGGCCGGCGTCGCGAGCGCCGCGAGCGAGATCGCCTCGCTCACCACCGCGATCGGCACGGTGCTGCTCTCGCGCACCGCCGCGAGCGCGTCGGCGTCGAGCGTGTCGATGTTGCCGAAGAAGTTCGGCGTCTGCAGCGCGACCGCCGCGTACTCTTTGCTCGCGACCGCCGCCTTCAGCGCCGCGAGATCGGTCGTGCCGTCGGCCGCGATCGCGATTTCGTCGATCGCGATGTCGAGACCGTCGCAGTACGTCTTGAGCACGGCGCGATAGTTCGGATCGACCGCGCGCGAGACGAGCACTTTCTTGCGCCCGTTCGCGTTGATCGCCATGATCGTGCCTTCGGCGAGCGCCGTCGCCCCGTCGTAAACCGAGGCGTTCGCCATGTCCATGCCGGTGAGCAGGCAGATGTAGCTCTGCCACTCGTAGATCGCTTGCAGATAGCCCTGCGAGACCTCGGCTTGGTACGGCGTGTACGCGGTAAGGAACTCACCGCGCATCGCGAGCGTCGCGATGGCCGGCGGCGCATAGTGCCGGTACGCGCCCGCTCCCAAGAACGAGACGAAATCGACGCCCGCGTTCTTCGCGGCGAAGTGCTCGAAGCGTCGAGCGATCTGATATTCCGGCAGCGCGGGCACGATGTCGAGCTCGGCTTTGAGCGCGACGGCGTCGGGAACGGCGAGCAGTTCGTCGAGCGAGCCGACGCCGATGGCGTCGAGCATCGCGCGAATATCTGCCTGCGTATGCGGCGTGTACACTATGCGATCATCCTGCGAGTGAGAGGAGTTATTCGGTCGCGATCTTCTCGTAGTCGGCGGCCGAGAGCAGGTTGCCCGTCTCGCCCGCGTTCGTGAGCTTCACTTTGAAGAGCCAGCCCGCGCCGTACGGATCGCGATTGACCGCGGCGGGATCGTTCTCGAGCGCGCCGTTGATCTCGACGACTTCGCCGCCGATCGGCGTGAAGAGATCGGAGACCGCTTTGACCGATTCGACGACGCCGACGTTACCGAACTGGTCGATCTGCTTGCCGACACGCGGCAATTCGACGTACACGATGTCGCCGAGCGAATTCTGCGCGTAGTCGGTGATACCGACGAGCGCGGTCTCGCCCTCGATCTTCACCCATTCGTGTTCTTTGCTGTACAGCAGGTCTGCGGGCTGGGCCACGTGTTCTCTCCTTGCTCTCGTAGTTATTTCGCGCGCTTGTAGAACGGTAATTGGACCACGGTCGCGTCGTGCTTGGCTCCGCGAATCTCGACCGCGAGAACCGTGCCGACGGTTGCGGCATCTTTTGCCACCAGGGCGGTTGCGATGTTCTTGCCGCCCACCGAGGGGGCCATCGAGCCGCTGCGAACCTCGCCGACCTCGCGGTCGCCGAGAAAGACCTTGTAGCCCTCGCGCGCCGGAACGCGGCCCTCCATGACGAGGCCCACGACGCGTGCGTAGTCATCGCGCTCCATCTGCTCGATGAGGGCGTTACGGCCGATGAACTCGGGTTTTGCCGTCTTGAGGGCCCACTGCAAGCCCGCCTGAACCGGCGTGATCTCCTCGGTCAACTCGTGACCGTAGAGCGGCATGCCCGCCTCCAGACGCAGCACGTCGCGCGCGCCGAGGCCGCAGGCTTCAAGCCCGTCCTGCGCGTGATCGCGCAGCAGGGCGTTCCAGATCTCCGACGCGTGCTCGCCGTCGACGAAGAGTTCGAAGCCGTCTTCGCCGGTGTAGCCGGTGCGCGCGATCACCGCGGGATGACCGTACACGCTGCCCTCGGCGCAGAAGTAGTACTTGACGTTCGCGAGATCCACGTTCGTGTGCGGCTGCAGCATCTCGACCGACTTCGGACCCTGAATCGCGATCAGCGCGCGCGAGCCGTGCAGGTTGGTGAGGCGCACGTCGTCGGCGCGGTTGGCTTGGAGATGCGCCCACATCTTCTCGGCGTTCGCGCCGTTGACGACGAGCAGCCAGCGGCCGTCGAGACGATAGAAGATCGTGTCATCGTGCGCGCCGCCCTGCGCGTTGCAGAAGATGTTGTAGCGCGCCTGCATCGGCTTCATCGAGCCGACCGCGTTGATCGTGAGCGTCTCGGCCCACTCCGCAACGCGCTCGCCTTCGAGCACGAATTGCGCCATGTGCGAGAGGTCGAAGAGTCCAGCGCGATGGCGCACGGCGTCGTGCTCGCGCAGCACGCCCGCGTACTGCACCGGCATCAAGAAGCCCGCGAAAGGCACCATGCGCGCGCCCATGCGCGCGTGATCGTCGTGCAGCGCCGTACGCCGCAGGTCGGTTGAAGCGGTCATGACATATCGTCCTTCGAATGGAGCGCCGCCTTCGGCGTCTTTTCGTGCGGATAGGTGTTGAGGAAATTCAGCGTCGCGTGCGCGACGAGCTTGCCGTTGCTCGTGACCTGCACTTCGCCGTAGCAGATGCGCTTACCGGAGCGCAGCACGGTCGCCTCGGCGATCAAGTCGTGCGGCGGCAGCGCGGGCGAGAGGAAATTGCATTGCAATGCCACCGTAACGGTGTCTTGCGCGCGACCGTAGATCGATGCCAGCGCCACGTAAAAGACGGTGTCGCACAGACTCACGATGGCGCCGCCGTGAACGGCGCCCGCGCCATTGGCGATCTCGGGGCGAAAAGGCATGCGCATCACCGCTCGTCCGTGCTCGACCTTCTCGAGCTTCAGGTCGAGCAGCTTGACGAAGTGCGACTTTTCCTTCTCCCAGCGATGCGGGGCTTCCGCAAAATCGTGCGTCATGGGCCTCCGGAAGCGTAGCCGTCTGCGGGCCCGCCGTCTATGACATTTAAGAGAAAACCGGCCCCGACGCGGCGAGCGCCCGGCGCAGGTAGAGCGGCAGCGAGAAGAGCCGCCGGTGGGTCTGCCCGTCGTAGAAGAAATTCTCGCCGGCGAGCTTGCCGCAGTAGGCGTCCACCGCGGCGGGGTCAAGCGCCGCGAGATCCACGGTGTCGCTGCACGCGAGGAAGGCCCATTCGGTATCGAAAGCGGGCACGAGGTGCGAGAAGCTCGCCACGTAGCGATAGTGCCGGCGCAGCGTGCGCGCCATCTTGCAGTGCAGCGAGAGGTTGTGGAACGCGGTCGTGCTCGCTTGCAGCACGTAGATGCCGTCGTCGGCGAGACGCGATTTGATGAGGCCGAAGACGTCGTTGTTGAACAGGATGTTGCTCGGCGAGTCTTCGAGCGGCTCGGTGAGATCGGAGATGATGACGCCGTAGCGATCGCGATCCTCGCGCATGAACGCGAGCGCGTCGCCCACGATCACCCGCGCGCGCGGATCGTCGAACGCGCCGTCGGACCATTCGGGCAGATACTGCTTGGAGAGCTCGACGACCAGGCCGTCGATGTCGACCATCGTGCAGCGCGTCACGTCGGGGTGGCGCAGCACTTCGCGCAACGTCGCGCCCTCACCGCCGCCGAGAATCAGCACGTCGCGACGATCGCGCGCGCCCGCCATCGCGGGATGCACGAGGGTCTCGTGATAGATCTTCTCGTCGTTCTGCGAACTCTGCGTGTCGCCGTCGAGGATCAGCATCTTGCCGAAGACCGGCGTGCTGATCACCGAGACTTGCTGGAACTCCGAGCGTCCGGCGTAGTAAACGTGGTCGATGGCATGGTGGTGCTGTTCGGTCGGAGCGGACTCCTCGACGTACCACTGCCAGTATTCGGTCTTCGGCATAGCGGGCTCGTGGGTTCGCCACCAACGACGACGGCCCCCGCGGTTGCGGGGGCCGTCGTTCGGCGATGCGCGGATCGCGAGCTAGTGGATGCGGTGGGTGAAGTGCCGCGCCACGATGAGGTTGTTGGTGATCACGCCCTGGACGTAGGGCGCGATCGCCGCCGGGATCGTCACCGCGCTCACGTTGGAGAAGCGCGTTCCCGCTCCGCCCTGCGCGAAATCGTGCAGATTCGAGCGGAAGTATCCCGACACGACCGAGGCCGGTGCGTAGGCGTCGATGACCATGCCGGTCGCCGACGTCACCCGGAAGCCCGCGGCGTTCAGCTGCGATGCGACGTTCTGCAGATCGCTCGGCAGCGACGGGTTCGAACGCAGCACGAGCACGATGCGCGTGTCGGCGTTCGGATTGCGCGGCCCGAGGTCACGCAGGCCGGGGACGCGCGGCACGTTGTTCAGCGTACGCGCGACGGCCGGCGCGTAGCCCTGCACCGTTCGCGCCATGCGCGACGCCCGCACCATGGACGGCGTATGGTTCGCGCAGAGCGTGTTGGCGACGTCGATGCCGAGCGGCTCACCGAGACCGCCGACGTTATCCGGGCCGGCAACTGCGGTGAAGAACGGCGACGTGCCGTTGTACTGGTTGTTCCCGCCGGTCACGTCCACGAAGTCGGACGTGCTGCGGCCGTAGGCTTTGTAGAACAGGTTCTGCGGCGAGGTGAACGTCGTCGGCAGCGGGCCTCCGCAGTATTCGAAGATCTCGGAGAGCATCGCCGCGGTCTCCGGCGCGCTCCACGAGGTACCGTCGAAGGTCTGCATCGAGCCGCCGAGTTCGACGGCGACCTTCACGCTGGGAAGCGTCACGTCGGGAACGTTGCGGAAGGTCTGCGAGGCGAGGCCCGAGAGACCGATTTGGCCCGGAGGCGGGGTGAAGAGCGACGAGACGCCGCCGCCGGTCGCGCCGTTGAGATCGTTCCACGGCACGGTGCTCGTGATCGAGGTATCGGTCTGCGTACCGCTGACGCCGATCACCGAGTCGTCGGAGGCCGGATAGTTCGGACCCGGCGTGAACTGCGGTCCGGGCGAGGGCTGGCCCAGGTAGCACTCGTTGCCTTGGTCGCCCGAGGACGCTACCACGGCGATACCGGAGGTTGCGAGGTTCTCGAGCACCGGGTGCTCGGCGGTCGTATAGTTCGCGCCGTTGTAGCCTTCGCAGCCGCCGAACGAGAGGCTCATCACGCCGACCGGGCTCGTTCCGCTATCGGTGAGCACCTGGTTATACGCGTCGACGAACGACTGGTCGCTGAGGTCGGGGATCGCATAGAAGCGGACCGTGGCGCCCGGGGCGAGACCCGAGACGGTCTCGACGTCGAGCGTTGCCTCACCGAGGCCGCCGGAGTCGCTGCCTGGGATCGCGCCGCCGTCAACGTTCACCGTGACGATCGAGCCGGTATAGATCGCGCCCGTGACACCGAACTTCGATAGGTAGGTGTTGACATCGCTGCTCGCCGGCACTTCATCGCCGACGATGGCGACCGTCTGGCCCTGGCCGTTGTAGCCGCTCTGGACCGGGAACTTGAATGCGTTCGCGACGTCAGAGGGGCCCCAGCCGCGGAAGTTGGTCACCGGCGGAAGCGTCGGCGCCGTGCCGGGTGCCGGCGTCGGGGTGCCCGTGCCGGTCGGCGTGGCGGTCGGCGACGAGGTCGGCGACGTCGTCGGAGTCGGCGACGCGGTCGGCGTCGGCGACGGCGACGGCGACGGCGTCATGAGCGGCGTGCCCGTCGAGACGATGCCGAAGATGTACGTCGTGTTGGCCACGAGCGAGATCGCGGGCGAGACCGCCTGCGGCGTGAAGGTCAGCGAGCTCGCCGACGGCGTCGCGGGGCCGGAGACCTCTTGCCAACCGGTGCCGAGCCCGCCCGTCGGATCGTACACGACGAGATAGTAGTAATTGGTGGGTTCGGGCGGCAAGGGCTGCCCGCTCGGGAAGACGACGGTGAAGCCCGGCGTCTCCGTGACCTGCTCTGCAGCGCTAAAGCTGAGCGCGAAGTAGGCGAGCCCCGTCGCCGCGGCGCCGAGCGTCTGCGGGCGTTTGAGCAGCACGTTGTGCGCGCTAGGCGTCGGATCGCCGCTCGGCAGCGCAGCGGAGAGCGACAGGTTCGCCGTCGCGGCCGCGCTGACGACCGGGAGCGTTGCCGTGGCGCTCTGGATCACCGTGGTGGTGCCGTTGGAGATGGCTCCGAACGAAGCTTGCGCGGCCACCCCGGCCGTGACCGCAACCGAGGTTGCCTGCGAGGTGGGGGCGATCGTGGGCGTCGGGGTCACGACCGGCGTGGACGTCGCGCCGCCGCCTCCCGAGTTTGGCAGCGGTGAACCGCCGCCTCCGCCGCCGCCGCACGCGACGAGCAGCGCGCAGGCGAGCACACCGAGCGCTCCGCCAAGCTGCAAACCGATCCGTCTCTTCATACGGAAACCAACTCCGATCTCTCTAGGGCTCCAAGTAGTAACAACATTCGCGCGACGGCCAAGCGCCGACGCGGACTTGCTACATTAGCCACAGGCCGCCGCGCTTCATGCCGCGAGCGAAGTAACGGCAGGCAAAAAACAACGCCGCGGCGTGAAGCCGCGGCGTTTGCTGGTATCCCTCGCGGGTCGAAACCTATGCGGAGAGGGCGGTCGTTTCGTGGTCGCGCGTGACCACGTGGGTGAAGTGGCCGCCGGGCTGCGCGATTCCGCGCTTCACCTCGGTCGTCAGCATGCTGGCCGCGTCGAGCGCCTTGGCGGCGAACTCGCACGCGAGCCACGGATCGGTGTGGTCGCCGCACGTGTAAAAATCCATCGCCGCGTAGCCGGTCTCCGGCCACGTGTGGATCGAGATATGCGACTCGGCGAGAACGACCACGCCGGATACACCTTGGGGCTCGAATCGATGGAATGCGACTTCCATCACCGTCGCTCGCGATGCTTTGGCCGCGCCGATCATCATCTCGCGGACCGCATCCACATCCGTGAGCTTCGCTGCATCGCAGCCCGACAGCTCACACACAATGTGCGTACCGAGTGCCTTCAATTTTATTACCGCTCTCCTGAACCCTCGGGGGAAATCCCACCTCCGGACTTCGTCGGCTGGCGCCTGCAGTGCAGTCACGTCCCCGACCTATCGACGAACTCTTGCCGGCGCTTTTCGGTGCACGGGCGATTCGCCGCGATGGCGCGAAAAGGGCGCGCCCACCCCATACCGTCGGACCCGTACGCCGCCGTGGCGACCTCGGGTCCGGCGAACATAATATCCCCTGCACCCCCCCTTGTCTAGCCCTTTAGGGAAATGCTTCGCAGGCCGCCGCCGTCGAGGAAAGCAGGGTTTGTGAAGATCAGACTTCACTATCTTGACTATATCAGAGGGCGGGGGTACCCTCAGAGGGCTATGTCGACCGAGCTTCAGACGCCCCTTTCCGACGATTACCGGCACGGATTCCACGATCCGGAGAACTACGTTTTCAAGTCCGATAAGGGCCTGACGCGCGAGATCGTCGAGCGCATCAGCTCGATGAAGAACGAGCCCGACTGGATGCGCGACTTCCGCCTGAAAGCCTACGAGCTCTTCGTTTCGAAGCCGATGCCGACGTGGGGCGACACGCAGTTGCTCTCCGAAATCGACTTCGCCGACATCCACTACTTCGTGAAGTCCACCGACAAGACCGAGCGCTCGTGGGACGACGTTCCCGACGACATCAAGCGCACGTTCGACCGCTTGGGCATTCCCGAGGCCGAGCGCAAGTTTCTCGCCGGCGTCTCCGCGCAATACGAATCGGAAGTCGTCTATCACAATGTGAGCAAGGAGCTCGAGGCGCAGGGCGTCTTCTTCTGCGACATGGATACCGCGGTCAAGCAGTATCCCGAAATCGTGCAGAAGTACTTCGCGACCGTCATTCCCGCGAACGACAACAAGTTCGCCGCGCTGAATTCGGCCGTGTGGTCGGGCGGCTCGTTCGTGTACGTTCCGCCGGGCGTCGAAGTGAAGATGCCGCTCCAGGCCTATTTCCGCATCAATGCGGAGAACATGGGCCAGTTCGAGCGCACGCTCATCATCGCCGATAAAGGCGCGAAAGTTCACTACATCGAGGGCTGCACCGCGCCGAAGTTCTCGACCTCGTCGCTGCACAGCGCCGTCGTCGAACTCATCGCGCTCGACGACGCGTCGATCCGGTACACGACGATCCAGAACTGGTATCGCAACATCTACAATCTCGTCACCAAACGCGCGGTCGCGCAGAAGAATGCGACCGTGGAGTGGGTCGACGGCAACATCGGCTCCAAGCTCACGATGAAGTACCCCGCCATCTACCTGATGGGCGAGGGCGCGCGCGGCGAGATTCTCTCGATGGCGTTCGCCGGCGAGGGTCAACATCAAGACGCCGGTGCGAAGATCATCCATGCCGCGCCGAACACGACCTCGGTCGTCACGAACAAGAGCGTGAGCGCGCACGGCGGCAAGACCACCTACCGCGGACTCGTCGAAATCTTCCCCGGCGCGACCGGCGCGAAGACGCGCGTGAAGTGCGACGCGCTCATCATGGACGAAGAGTCGTCGAGCGACACCAAGCCGACGATGAAGATCCACGAGCAGAACGCGACCGTCGAACACGAGGCGAGCGTCTCGAAGATCGGCGAAGATCAGCTCTTCTACGCGATGTCGCGCGGGCTCTCGGAGGCCGACGCCACCGCGCTGATCGTGAACGGCTTCTTCGACTTCTTCGTGAAGGAGCTCCCGATGGAGTACGCGGTGGAATTGAACCGACTGGTCAAGATGGAGATGGAAGGTTCGGTCGGCTGACCGATGCGCGCGCGATTCGTCTTCACGCTCGCGCTCCTCACCATCGCCCTCGTCAGTCTCAGCCCACGACCCGCTCGGTCGTGGGCTCTCGTTTGCGAGGCCACGATTCCCGCGACGATGGTGGACCGCGTGGACTCCGCCACGGCGTATCCGGGCATGCGCTTTCGCTTCAAGCTCACCACCACCGCGCGACTCAACGGCCATCTCGTGCCGAGCGGCACGATCGGCTACGGTTACGTACGGCAAGTGAGCGCGGCGAGCAATCGCAATCGCAACGGCTCGCTCGTGCTCGAGATGCGCGAGATCATCTATCACGGCATCGGCATCCAAGTGATGGCCGACCCGCGCGAGACAACGCTGTGGGCTCCCGCGACGACGCTTGCGGAGCGCGCGGCGGGCTACATGCCGTTGCCCGGCCTCTTCCGCACCGCGGTCAACCAAGTGCGCGACGGACGCAACGTCACCATCGGTCCGGGCTTCAAATTTCACATCGTCGCCCTCGGTGATCCGAGGACAATGGAGCCGTGTCACAAAGTCGGTCGTTGACATGGAACGACGACTCTGCCCAACCTCCGCGATCGCTCCCGGAACCGCAAAGGCCTTTCCCGTCGACGGCACGGATCTCTTGATCTGTAACGTCGGCGGCACGTTCTACGCGATCGAAGACGTGTGCACGCACGACGGCGCGCCGCTCGATCAAGGCGAACTTGAGGGTCGTTGCATCGTCTGTCCGCGACACGGTGCGACCTTCGACGTGGAGACCGGCGCCGCGACGCTCCCGGCGGTGATGCCGGTGATGACGTTCCCGGTGCGCGTGGACGGCGACGAGATCGTCGTCGAATGCTAGTGCGCAACGCGCTTCGCGCGCTCGGGATTCTGCTGCTCGTCATCGTCGTCGTCGCCGGCGGCTACACCCTCAACATTTGGCGCGGCATGCACGCCGCGGCGCGCACGAGCGGCACGCTCGCGCAGAGCGGCGTGAGCGCTCCGGTGCAGATTCTGCGCGACGCGCGCGGCGTGCCGCACATTCGCGCCGCCAACGAACGCGATCTCTTTCTTGCCGAAGGCTACGTCGAGGCATCCGATCGTCTCTTTCAGATGGATCTGCTGCGCCGGTACGTGTACGGACAGCTCTCCGAAGTGCTCGGCAGCGCGACGGTACGCGCCGACGAAGCCGCGCGCGTCGTGCCCGTAAAATCACTCGTCGAGGAGCAATGGCGGCGCATGAATGCGCACGATCAGATGCTTCTGCAAGCCTTCGCCGACGGCGTGAACCTCGCGATGGCGCGCGAGACGACGCCGGTCGAGTTTCGCATTCTGCTCTATAAGCCGCGTCCGTGGCGCCCGCAAGACAGCCTCGCGGTCGGCTTCGCCACGGTGCTCGACCTCGTGGATAATTGGAACGACGTCGCGGAGCGCGTGGGGCGCAGTTATCCGCTCACCGATCCGTGCTTCGACGCGCCGGTGACCGAGGGTCTCGCGAAGATTGCCGATCCGGCGCACTGCACGTCGCGAGCCGCGCTTATCGGCGCGCTCCTCGACCGTCGTCCGCCGATCGGCAGCAACGAGTGGGCGGCGGGCGGCGCGCACACGACGAGCGGACGCGCGCTCCTCGCGAACGATCCGCACCTGCGCCTGCAGATTCCCGGCGTGTGGTATCTCGCCGATCTCGAGGCGCCCGGCTATCACGTCGCCGGCGCGATCCTCTCGGGCACGCCCGGCATCACGCTCGGGCACAACGAGCATCTCGCATGGGCCGCGACAAACGGCACCGTTACCTCGCTCTCGGTCTTCGACGCGCCGCCGCACCTCGATGCGGCCGACTGGAAGAACGAGACGATCCGCGTGCGCTTCGGCAAGGACGTGGTGCAGCGCTACTATCGCGGCACGCGCGAGTTCGGCACGACGGTGAACGCGAACGGAGCGATGCGCTTCGTACTCGTACGCTGGAACGCCTACGAAGATCCGACATCGCCGATCCTCACCTTCGACGGGCTCGACCGTGCCAAGAGCATCGCCGACGCCCTCGCGATCCTGCGCGCCTACCCCGGACCGACGCAGAACTTCGCGCTCGCCGACACCTCGGGTAGCGTTGCGTATCATCTCGCCGGCTCGATTCCGAACGATCCGCTCTGGTCGCGCGGCATCCACCCAGCGAGCGATCTCGCCCGGACCTACGCACCGGTCCCATTCGATCGCCTACCGCAGGTCGCGCCGTCGCGCGATGCGGTCGTTTGGACCTCCAACAACAAAATGTACGGCCCGTCGTATCCGTTGCGCCTCAGCGCCCAATTCGCGCCGCCCTATCGTGCGTATCGCGTCGCGCAGTTGCTGCGCGCGCGCAAGACGTACGACGTGGCGTACTTCGCCAAGATGCAGATGGACACGCTCTCGGTCGGCGAGGCGCAACTCGCAAAACTGATCGTGAGCGAAGCGAAGGGCGTGCAACTCCCAGCGGCTCAAAGCGGCGACGTCGCGATGCTCGCGTCGTGGGACGGGCGTTTCTCGCCGGACTCGCGCGCCGCGACCGTCGCCTTCAATGCGCGCGAACGTCTGAGCGCCATCGCGAACGCGGGTTTCATGAGCGCGCTCGTGCGCGAACGCAACGCCGCGCTGCCGATATCGTCGCTCTTGCAAACGAGTGACGATCCCGCGCCGTGGGGAAGCGCCGGAGCGATCACCGTGCGACATCCGCTCGCGGCGCTCGGCCTCTCGTTTCTCAACGGCACGCGCCTTGCCGGCGACGGTGACGCGTTAACGGTGCACGTGCAAAACCACGGGTTCTCGCAGAGCTTTCACGCCGTATGGGATGTCGGCAACTGGGATGCCGGCGGCATCACGATCCCGCAAGGCGAATCGGGCGAGCCCGGCTCCGGGCACTACACCGACGAAGCGACGGCCTGGGTGAACGGCACGTTGCTGCCGCTTCCGTTCAGCGACGCCGCGGTGAAAGCCGCGACGAAAGCGACGCTGCTGCTCGAACCTTAGGCGTTAGACGTTCGCGTGCGAGAGCACCGTCACAAAGAGCGCGACGCCGACGACGGCAGCGAGCGCCATCCCGACTCCAACGCCTAACCAGTAGAGCGCGGCGCGCGAGTGCCCGCGCACCGCGTGCGCGATGCCGATGATGAGCGGTACGAGGCCGCAGAGCGACCAGCAGAGCAGTCCGGCGACGGCATTCAACGCAAAGGCGGCGATGCTGAGCCCGCTCAACGCGACGACGGTCGCGAGCGAACCCAACAGAACGAGCGGCACGGGGGTCGGTTGTTTCGCATTCGCAATCACCCCTCGTCTTTAGCCCGTCGACGCGACGGTGCCTTTATGAACGGCTACGCGTAACGGGTCCGCTCGTCGCGACGGTAGCCGATGATCGCGATCGCCGCGAATGCGAGCGCGTAGAGGACGAGGACGCTCATCGCGTGCGGCGCGTCGTGCGCACCGGTGACGCTCCAGAGCAACTCGCCGAACTGTCGGGTGGGGGTGTAGGGTGAGATCGCTTGCGCGAACGACGGCAGATACTGCGGCGGCATGAAGAAGCCGCCCGCGAAGAGCCCGAGCAGATAGAGTAGGTTCGTGACCGGTAGCGCTCCGCGCGCCGGCACCCAATAGGCGATCGCGAGCCCGATCAGTACGAAGGGAATCGCGCCGAACACGGCCGCGAGCGCGAGGAGGAACCACTGCGCTGCGTCCAACGTCACCGGCGAGAGCAGCCGTGCGACGATGCCGACGAGCCCCGCCGAGGCCGCGCCGAAGATCAACGCGACGATAACGCGCGCCGCGAAGCGGGTCGCTACGCTCACCGGCAGCGCTCGCAAGTAACGCTCCCACGGGCGTCCGCGCTCGTTCGCCACGCCAACGCCAAATTGGAAGAGCGTCACGCCGAGCATGGCAAAGCCGACATACGAGCAGACGATGAAGTTCGCCGTGTCCGCGTTCGTTCGGGCGTAGCCGAGGGCGAAGATGCAGTAGAACATCGTCGGAAAACCGACCGTGGGAATCAGGAACGACGGCGTGCGCAGCAGATCGCGCAGCAGCGCAACGACGTGCGCGCGTACGAGACGAAACTCCATGCTAGACCGCTCCTCCGACGAGATCGAGGAAGACGTCCTCGAACGACGACTGGGTGATGATGAGATCGCGGAACGGCGCGCCCGATGCGACGAGCTCGCGGACGTAGGCATCGGTGTCGTCGGCGGTAACGACCGTTCGCTCGCCGCTCGGGGCGACGTACTCGAGGCGACGCGCTCCGAAGCGCGCGCGAAACGCCTGCGGCGTACCGTCGAAGAGCATGCGGCCGCGGTCGATCACGAGAATGCGCGTCGCGAGCGCCTCGGCTTCTTCTAAATAGTGCGTGGTGAAGAGCACGCAGCGCGTGTCGTCGGCGGCGGCGCGGATGTGTTCCCAGAGGGCGCGGCGCGCTTCGACGTCGAGCCCGGTGCTCGGCTCGTCGAGCATGACCACGGGCGCGTTGCCCACGAAGGCGAGCGCGAGCGCCACGCGCCGCTGCTGCCCGCCCGAGAGGCTCCCAACGCGATCGTCGGCGAGCGCGGTGAGTTCGAAGGACGCTAGTACCGTCGCGACGTCTTGCGGGTGCTCGTAGTGCGCCGCGGCGAGTTCGATGAGTTCGCGTACCCGAAGGCTGTCGGGAAATCCCGTGTGCTGCGGCATCGCGCCGATCCTACCGCGCGCCGCGACACTGGTCGGCTCGGCGCCGCAGATCGTCACCGCGCCGCCGTCGGGGCTACGCAAGCCGAGCAAGAGTTCGATGGTCGTCGTCTTTCCCGCGCCGTTGCGACCGAGCAGCGCGACGACCTCGCCTGCGCCGATCTCGAATCCGACGTCGACAAGCGCGCGTACCTCGCCGTAGCTCTTGGATAGTTCGCGCGCATCGATGAGGGTCATGAGCGATTCCCTTCCGGCGCCGCGGAGAGCAGCGCTTCGAGTTGCCGAACGTGTGCGACGAACGCGGCACGACCGGTTTCGGTGAGCGAGTAGCGCGAGAGCGGGCGACGCCCCGCGTAGGTCTTCTCCTCGGCGATGTAACCGGCGTCGACGAGTTTTGCCAGATGAGCGCCGAGATTACCGTTGGTGGTCTCGATGGCGCGCGCGAGATCGGTGAAACTGACCCACTGCACGTTCAGCAATTCCGCCACGACGCTCAAGCGAATCTTGGAGAGTAAGAGATCGTCCACGCTAGATCACTCGCGCGCGAGCATGTCGGCGAGTCCGAAACCCGCATAGCCGAGATACATGCCGCCCGCGAGCACGTATCCGGCGATCGGCACCGAGAAGTTCGCAAACGCGATCGAGAGGAGCAGCACGATGCCGCCCACGAGCGCGCGCCGATTGCCGTGTACCGCGATGTAGAAGAGCGCGATCGCCGCGGCCACGCTCCAGATCGCCGCCTGCGCCCACTGCGAGAAGATGTGACCGCCGACGAGATTGACCGCGAAGGCCATCGCGAGCGCGATCCACAGCACGTTCAGAAACTCGCGCTCGAGGAGCGTCATCCGAGCGCCGGGCATGGCGCGAAACCGACGCACCCGCACGGCGGTGTAGAGCACGGCGGCGACGATGAGGAGCGGCCCGGCCCACACCGTGGCGAGCGGGAGCCGCCCGTCGTTCACGAGCTGGAAGATGAGGTCGAGGGTACCCGAGGCGAGCCCCCAGACCAGAAAGAACTCGCCGCTCACCTCGAGCTTGCGCGACGAGGCGGCGACGATGCGCTCGACCATCTCCAAGTGCTCCCGGGCGTCCGATGAATCCACGATGCGGCCTCCGACTGCAGATTGGTCTATATTTTAGACTTATCTACAGGCTAGCGGCTGCGGCGTTCGCTGTCAACCCTTCGACAAGCTCAGCCCTTCGACAAGCTCAGGGTGACACGGGGGCCCTTCGACAGGCTCAGGGTGACACGTTGGGGGCTCGGGGTGACGCGGGTGGGGGCTTTCTCCGTTGACACCCTTGGGGTGGCGCTGGTAATGTATGGCAGTTATGTACGCGATCATTGAGACCGGCGGGAAGCAAGTGCGTGTCGCCGAGGGTGAGATCATCCGCACCGATCTCGTCGATGCCGAAGTCGGCACCGACGTGACGTTCGACAAGGTCGTGCTCGCGAGCGCGGGCGGCGACGTGAAGGTCGGCGCCCCGACGCTCAGCGGCGCTTCGGTGACGGGCACGGTTCTTCGTCAGGCGAAGGATAAGAAGATCCTCGTCTTCCGCTACAAGCCGAAGAAGCGCGTCCGCAAGCTCAACGGCCACCGTCAGCGCTTCGCCGAAGTCAAAATCACGAAGATCAGCGTCTAGCGGCTCGCCGCCGATGCTCGAAGTGACCTTTTACCGGGACGGCCGCGATCGGCTGTCCCGGTTTTGCGCTTCCGGACACGCCGCCTTCGCCGAGCACGGTGAGGATATCGTCTGCGCGGCCGTCTCGGCCATCTTGCAGGCCGCTCGCCTCGGCCTCGAAGCGCACGCCAAGATTGCCATCGATGTCACGCAGCGCAGCGGCGAGCTCGATCTTCGCATTCCCGAATCCGCGCGCGACGATGCGGCGGTTACGGCAATCGTCGCCACCGCCGAACTCTCGGTGGAGCAGATCGCCAAGCAATTTCCGGCGCATGTAACATACCGGCGGCAAACCGGGTAAGATAGGCAGCGTACCGAAGGAGGACCCATGTCAGATAGTTTCCGCGTCACGCCGCCCGAACAGCAGTGGTCGGGCACGAACAGCAGCAGCAACGGCTACCAAGGCGCCTTCGGCAGCGAACCCGCGCGCGAAGAGAGCGACAACGAAGTCGGCAAAGCGCTCCTGGTCGGCCTGCTCGGCGGGCTCGTCTCCGCAGCCGGCTACTTCATCTACCGCCGTCTCCCCGACGAACAGAAAGAGCGCCTGCACTCGCAAGTGCGTAGCGCCGTCGCGGA
This sequence comes from bacterium, assembly GCA_028869385.1. GTDB lineage: Bacteria > Vulcanimicrobiota > Vulcanimicrobiia > Vulcanimicrobiales > Vulcanimicrobiaceae > REEB354. Next base: position 43,064 of record JAGWSR010000066.1, on the reverse strand, counting down.
GCGTATCAACGAGCTGCGCCAAAACTTCAACATCTAGCGGTTCGCGCGTCGCCTCTCGAACGAGAGCGGGCACTATCGTCGTCGATGACGAGTGCCGCTCTCGTTTTGCTTTATGCGTGCGCGTTGCAGCGCTTCAACCCGCACCTCGACGGCACGCGCGCCGCGCTCTACGCGCAAACGACGATTCGCGAGGCCGACCGCGAGGGACTCGACGCGCGGCTGCTCGTGGCGCTGATCGCGGTGGAATCGTCCTGGAACGACGCCGCGATCTCACCCGCCGGCGCCCGCGGGCTGGGCCAGCTGATGCCCGGCACGGCCGACGCGCTCGGCGTCGATCCCGATGACCCGCAAGCGAACATCCACGGCGTCGCGGTCCATCTGCGCGGACTGCTCGCGCGCTATGCGGCGCTCGCACCCGCGGAGCGCTACGCCGACGCCCTCGCCGCGTACAATGCGGGCGCGGGTGCGGTCGAACGCTACGGCGGTGTCCCGCCCTACCCCGAGACGCGCGCCTACGTCCGGCGCGTTATCGCGCTGTGGCGTCGCCTTTCGGGGGCGTAGCCTCCACCTTGGGCTCGGGGAGTTCGGGCGGGGGCGGCATCGGCGGCGGCGTGACGACGGGCACGGGATCGGCTGCCCGCTCCATCTCGGCGATGAAGCCTTGCGAGGTGTTCTGCACCTCGCGCATGATCCGTCCGAATTGGCGCATCATCTTCGGGAGCTGGTCGGGCCCAAAGAGCAAGAGCGCGAGCACCGAGACGACCATGATGTCGGGAACCGAAAACATTGTTCTGACCTGTTGGCGAGAAGGGTACCCTTCTCCGGGTGTGCAAGCATCCTCGTCCGCCGTGAAGATCATCTACACGCGGGGCAATCGGACCGAGACGCTCGCCTCGCTTGCGACCCTTCGCAAGATCCTCAACCGCTTCGTCGCGCACCGAGTCTTCTACGAAGTCTCGAGCCGCAGCAAACGCGGTCACGAGTTCTTTTCGGCCAAAAACATCTTCGTGGTCGGCTCGATCGAGGTGACGAATTACGAACACCTCAAGATTCTGCTCTTCGACGCGCACAACCAAGCGCACTCGCTCGAAATCCTGAACCCGCAGACGATGCGGATCTACGACGAGTTGCCCGGGCGCGGCTTCGCGGTCTCCTTCATCTGCGAGAACGAGGCGGGCGAGACGCGCTGCTATTTGCGCGACGAAGGTGAGGATGCCGACGGCATCAAGCAGCAGACCGCGCTCGAGAAGATCACGCTTCCGCAACTCTTCGAGTATCTCGAAGAGATCACGTGCGTCGAAGCGAGCGGTCGCTAGCGCTTCGCCTTCTTCTCTTCTTGTTCGTGCGCGGTGATCGCGTCGACGATCGCGCCCGGCGCGAGATGCAACTGCGCGAAGATGCCCGGCGAACGCACCGCGTCGGCGGCGATGCCGAGCGCGAGATGCTTGGGCAGATACGCGCCGTTTTCGCCGACGCGTTTGGCGCCTTCGATCCACACCGCGTGCGCTTCGCGGCTGAGCCAGACGCTGCGCGTGCCGTCGGGCGTTTTGAACGCGAGCGTGTTAAAGCGCAGCATCGCGGCGCGCTCGCCGGGTCGCAGCTTCGGCTCGGGAACGCGCGATGCGGTCAAACGCGTTCCCGCATCCTCGGGTAACGCGTAGGCATCGAGGCGTTCGCGCGGCAGCACCGGTTCGAGCGCGGCGCCGAGCGCGGGTTCGTCGAGCAGCGCGAGGAGCAGCGCGCGCACGCTCACGAACGGCTCGCGCAGCGACGACGCGACGTCGACCGCGTGCCGCATCAGCGCCAAAAGTTCGCGCGAGAGCGGGATCTGCTCGACGTTCTCGTTCATAGCCGCGACGTTGGCGCTGCGCGCCGACGCCCCTCCAAACGCTGTGCGAGGCGCAGTTCGCGCACCCCGTCGGCGAATCGGCCGCATCGCTTGTACGCGGCCCCCAGATTGAGATGGGCGGGCGCATAGTCGGGGTCGAGCGCGATCGCGCGCTCGTACTGCGAGATCGCCGCCGCGACGTCGCCACCCTCGAGCGACAGATTCCCAAGGTTCACGATGGCCGGCACGTGCGCGGGATCGAGTGCGAGCGCCGCCTCGAAATCCTCGCGAGCGTCGTGCGCGCGCCCGAGCGCGATGCGGGCCACGCCGCGCTTATTGAGCAGAAAGGCGCGGTCGGTCGCATCGAGCTCGGGGGCCGCAGCCAGCTCGCCGAGCAGCGTCTCGGCCTCGGCCGGGCGCCCCGAGCGCAGCAGCCACAGGGCCCGTTCGCGCGGCTGCGCGGGGCGGCGGAAAGCGAAACGACGCAAGAACGTGAACACCGGGGAGCATGTTCACGATCGACGTCGTCACGCTCTTCCCCGAGGTCTTCGCTCCCTTCGTCGGGCTCTCGATCGTCGGGCGGGCGGTCGAGGCGGGAATCGTGGATATCCGCTACCACTACCTGATCGACGCCCTCCAGGGCAGCGAGCGCGCCGACGACACCCCTTACGGCGGCGGCGCGGGCATGGTGATGCGCATCGAACCGGTCGCGCGCGTACTCGACGCGATTCTCGCTGCGGCTCCGCCCGACGAACGCCGGGTCATCGCCGTGCCGAGCCCGGCGGGCAAGCGTTTCGAACAGGCCGACGCCCGGCGCTTCGCCGCGCTCGATCGCTTGGTTCTGATCTGTGGCCACTACGAAGGCATCGACGAGCGCCTGACCGCGCTCTATCCGATCGAGGAGTTCTCCCTAGGCGATTTCGTGCTCACCGGCGGCGAGCTGCCCGCGATCGCCTTCATGGACGCCACGGTGCGCCTGCTCGAAGGCGCCATCACGCGCGAGTCGGCGGAGGCCGAGTCCTTTTCCGAAGGCCTGCTCGACCACCCGAGCTACACCCGGCCGCCGGTCTTCCGCGGCGTCTCGGTCCCCGAGGTGCTCCTCTCCGGTAACCACGCCAAGATCGCCGAGTGGCGCCGCGAACAGTCCCGCGCCCGCACCGCCGCCCGGAGAAAAGATCTGCTCGACTAAAAAACGGGCTCGTACACGCAGAGCGCTTGTCCGGCGCCCTTCGTCAGCGAGAGCGGCTGCGACGGCGACGCGAACGTGACGGTCTGTCCGGTCGCGATCACCGCACCGCCAAGCGGCATGGTGACGCGATTGGTGTAGGAATCCAGGAGCTGGAGATAGAGGGCGTGGCCGGCGATCGGCGTGCCCGCCGCCACCGTCGCCGTGATGCCCGGGGTGGACGCGAACGTGAGATCGCTGGGCGACGCAAGTAAGACGCAACCGTAGATCGTGACGCCGAGCTCGCTGACGATCGAGAGCGGCAGCCCGGCGGAGCCGCCGATCGAAAGCACCCCGCTGCCGGATGCCGTCGCGGGAACGCTTACGCCCATCGCCGTCGTCCCGGCCCATACGGCGGCGACCGCGCCCTGTGAGGTTCCCACGCTCACCGAGACCGCCGTTGCGGTCGGGGCCGGTGCCGTCGGCTGCGGCGCGGCAACCGGGAGCGCCGGCGTCGCCGAGCTGCCCGCTCCGCCGCCCCCGCAGGCGGCGAGGAGGACCGTGAAGGCAAGGGCAAGGTAGGTCTTTCGCATTGCCGCACGCGTTTCGCCCGCCTGACGCCGGAAACCGCCTTGCACCGCAGAGCCTCGACGTGATATATTGCCGAGGTTGTCATGCCGGGGGGCCACCTTCGGCTTCTTCTTCGTCTTAGCAAGAGATTCGCCATGAACGTCATCGACGTAATGAATAAAGAACAGCTCAAAGACTCGGTCCCCGACTTCCGTCCGGGCGACACCGTTAAGGTGTACTCGAAGGTCGTGGAAGGCGGCAAGGAACGCACGCAGATGTTCGAAGGCGTCGTGACCGTTCGCAAGGGCGGCGGCGCGCACGAGTCCATCACGGTTCGCCGCGTGGCGCACGGTGTTGGCGTCGAGAAGTCGTTCCTGCTTCACAGCCCGCGCGTCGAAAAGATCGAAGTGAGCAAGCGCGGCATCGTTCGCCGCAGCCGCCTCTACTATTTGAGCGAGAAGATCGGTAAGGCCGCTCGCATCAAAGAGAAGAAGGCCGTCAAGCAGTAGCCCTGACCCCGCTGCAGTTACTCGGGCTGGTCGCGGTCTTCGCCGTCGCCCGAATCACGATCGGTCTCAAACCTTTTACGGCCGGCGACTCTCAGTCGTCGGCCGTTGCTGCATTGCGCGACTATCTCGACGCGTTCATCGTGGCGGGCCTGATCGCGCTCTTGCTGATCACCTTCGTGATCCGCACCTTCTACATTCCCTCGATCTCGATGGTGCCGACGCTCCAGGTGCACGACGTGCTCCTGGTCAACGAGCTGGATTATCATCTCCACGATCCGCGCTCGGGAGACGTCGCGGTCTTCGTGCCGCCGATCCCCTCGCAGGGCGACGAATTCATCAAGCGCGTGATCGGCGTGCCGGGTGACACACTTCGGATTTCCGGCGGTATCGTGTACCGGAACGGCGTCGCGCTGAACGAACCCTACGAGAACGAGCAGCCCACCTACGACCTCGAGATCAAAAACTACGGGATCTACGTGGACGGCGAGCGTCTCGATCCCACGCGCGCCAACGTTCCGCCCAAAGCGCTCTGGCAGGCGCCGAATCGAATTCCCAAGGGGTTTTTCTTCATGCTCGGCGATAATCGCAATTATTCCGACGATTCGCACGTGTGGGGCTTCGCGCAGACCCAAGGCCGCTTCGTGGCCGGTCCGCTCGCGAGTTCGCACGTCGAAGCGTCGTTTGCGGGCCGCGCGTTTCTGATCTTCTGGCCGTTCGGCCGCCTGCGTATCATCCGTTAGCTACAGAAAAGTATCGATCTGCACATGACGCCTCGCGAACTGCTCATCATCGTCGCCGTCCTCTTCGTCGCACGCCTCATCCTCACGGTGCGTGCGATCTCCGTGCCGGAACCCGGACGCCTCAAAACGATCGCGCGCGAATTTCTCGACCCGTTTATCTATGCGGGTCTCGCGGCGTGGGTGCTGATCACGTGGGTCGCGCGCACCTACTACATTCCCTCGGCCTCGATGGTGCCGACGCTCATGGTGCACGACGTGCTGCTGGTGGACAAGTTCGAGTACCGCTTCCACGCGCCGAACCGCGGCGACATCGTCGTCTTCCCCCCGCCGATCCCCACGCCCGACGACTTCATCAAGCGCGTCATCGGCCGACCGGGCGACACGCTGCGCATCAGCAACGGCATCGTGTACATCAACGGCAAGGCCCTCGTGGAGCCCTACGAAAACGACCGTCCGAACTACGACCTGGAGATCAAGAACTACGGCATCTACGTTGACGGCATGCCGCTCGATCCTTCGCAAGCGAACATCCCGCCGAAGCGCATGTGGACCTCGCCCGACACGATTCCGCCGAATTGCTACTTCATGATGGGCGACAATCGCAACGACTCGGAGGATTCGCACGTGTGGGGCTTCGCGCAAGTCGGCGGCACCTTCGCGACGGGACCGCGTGCCGGCGAGGCCGCGGGATTCACGGGGCGCGCGTTCTTGATCTTCTGGCCGTTCGACCAAGCGAAGATTCTCAAACCGTAGGACAAGCGGCTTCGCGCTCGTAAAGAACAGCGCGAGATGGTTGGCCTCCGGAATCTGCGTTCGTTCGCGAGTCTCTCGCTGCAGTTGGCGATTCTCGCGGTATTGATCGCCGCATTCTTCGTGCGCACCCCGCAGGTCTCGGGCCCCTCGATGGAACCCCATATCATCTCGGGTGAGTACGTGCTCATCAACACGCTCGCGTACCGCTTGCACGCGCCGAGCCGCGGCGACGTCGTCGCCTTTCGGCACGACGGCGACGTTCCCGAGACGTTCATCAAGCGCGTGATCGGCCTTCCCGGCGATCGCATCGCGGTCGATCGCGGTACCGTGATCCTCAACGGCGTGCCGCTGCGCGAACCGTACGTGCGTTACGCCGACGCACGAAGCTTTCCCGAAGTGACCGTTCCGCCGAACGACGTGTACGTGCTCGGCGACAACCGCGCGAATAGCGAAGACTCGCGTTTCTTCGGCGCCGTTCCCGATGCGGATTTGATGGGACGCGCGCTCTGGGGCATCTGGCCGCTCGGCGCGATCGGCGCCCTCTAACGACGATGTCACAACCGCAAGACGCCGCACTCAATAAAGTGGTCCAGTGGTATCCAGGCCACATGGTGCGCGCGATGCGCAAGATCGGCGAGTACCTCAAACTCATCGACATCGTCGTCGAAGTGATCGACGCGCGCGCGCCTCGCAGCGACGCGAATCCGATGCTCGACGAGATGATCGGCACGCGTCGACGGCTCGTGGTGCTCAGCCGCAACGATCTTGCCGATCCGTCGACGACCAAAGCCTGGGTCGCAGATTTCGCGGCGCGCGGACGCACCGCGATCGCCGTGGACGGCCACCAGCAGCAGAGCGTCTCCAAGATTCTGCACGCCGTCAACGCGCTTGCCGCCGAACGCAAGGGCACCTCGCGCGCGATCATCGTCGGGCTGCCGAATTCGGGAAAATCCTCGATCATCAACGGGTTGCTGCGCCGCTCGGCGGCGCGCACCGAGGATCGCGCCGGCGTGACGCGCCAACTGCAATGGTTCCGCCTCTCGCCGACGATCGAATTGATGGATTCGCCGGGCATTCTCGTGCCGAAGATCGGCTCGCCCGAATCGCAGTGGAAGCTCGCGCTCATCGGCGCGGTTCCGCGCGAACGCTACGACCCGATCGAGGTCGCGTACCACTTTCACCGCTGGCTCGTCGCCAAGAGCAAAGGCCGTACCACCGTGCCGGATCTCGAAGCCTTCGGCCAGGCGCGCGGTTTCATGCGGCGCGGCGGTGAGATCGACGAACACAACGCCGCGCAGTCATACGTTCGCGCGTTCAACGACGGCGCGTTCGGACGCATCAGCCTGGAGTCGCCCGATGGCGGACACGTCGAGCAAGATACGTAAGGCGAAGAACGCCTACGAGCGCGAGCGACGGCGCCTGCATCGCCTGCACGAGTTCGAGCTGGCCGCGCGCGCGCGCGGCTTTCGCCTGATCGGCGGCGTGGACGAAGTCGGGCGCGGGCCGCTGGCCGGCCCGGTGGTTGCGGCATGCGTCGTGACGAGCGAACCGCTCATGCTCAAAGGCCTCAACGACTCGAAGCAAGTGCGCCCGGAGCTGCGCGCGGAGCTCGCGCTCGAGATTCGCGAGCACGCCGCCGCCTGGGGCATCGGGCTCGCGAGCGTCGAGGAGATTGACCGCATCAACATCTACTGGGCGAGCATCCTCGCGATGGAGCGCGCGATCGCCGCGCTGGGCGAGACGATCCCGGAGTACCTCTTTACCGATGCCGTGCGCATCAAGTCGTTCCCCGGTCCGCAGGAGCCGTTGATCAAAGGCGACGCGCGCTGCGCGGTCATCTCCGCGGCCTCGATTCTCGCCAAGGTCCATCGCGACGAACTGATGGCGCGCCTGCACGACGAGGACCCCCGCTACGGCTTCGCCGAGCACAAAGGGTACGCAACCCCCCAGCACCTCGAAGCCCTGCGGCGCTTCGGCCCATGCGCCCACCACCGCGCGGGCTTTGCCCGGGTGCGCGACGCACAGCTCGAGCTCTTGTTCGCCGCCGACGAGCGCGCAGAGGACCCGGGTGAGCGCGAGTACGAGCAGCAAGGGACGCCGGGGTGAGGATGCCGCCGCGCGCTTCCTCACGTCCCGTGGGTACCGCATCCTCGCCCGCAACGTGCACCTTCCCGGCGGCGAGCTCGACCTCGTCTGCCTCGACGGCAACTGTCTGGTCTTCGTGGAGGTGAAGCTCCGCTGCGGCAGCAGCTTCGGCTCGGCCCTCGCGGGGGTCGGCCCCCGCAAGCGCGCCGCCCTGCGAGCCGCGGCCGCCGACTATGCCCAAATCGTGGCACCTGGAAGGCGATTTCGCTTCGACGTGGTCGCGATAGACGGTAATCGGCTAGCCCTCCATCGAAACGCCTTTTAACGCGCTCTATGGATACAACGGACTAGTGGAGTCACTCCAAGGACGGACGCTCGGCGGTCGCTACCTGGTCGCCGATCTGATCGGACGAGGCGGGACGGCCGATACGTACCGTGCGCTCGACCAGACCCTTCATCGCGACGTGGCGGTGAAGGTTCTTATCGAACGCTCCGACGAGACGAACGCGCGCCTGCTGATGGAGGCGCGCGCGATGGCGCGCCTCAACCATCCGAACATCGTCGCCGTGTACGACGCGGGCGAAGATCAGGGCATCTCCTACATCGTGATGGAGCTCGTGCGTGGCAAGACGCTCGCGCAACTCGAAAGCGGCGAGCTCGGCTACAAACAAGCGCTGAACTATATCTACGAGGTCCTCGGCGCCCTCGATTATGCGAACGCCCAAGGCATCATCCATCGCGACATCAAGCCGTCGAACATCATGATCGTCGAGGACGGGCGCCATACCAAACTCACGGATTTCGGCCTCGCGCGACGCGCGAGCGAGGTGACGCAGACCACGCGCACCGGACAGATCGTCGGCACGATCTCGTACCTCGCTCCCGAACGGTTTCTGAGCAAACCCGCCGACGTGCGCAGCGACCTTTACTCGGTCGGCATCGTGATGTACGAGATCTTCACGGGTACGCTGCCGTTCCGCAACGATCGCGACGACATCGTCGCCACGATGTATTCGCACGTGCACGATCTCCCCACCCCACCGCGCGAAATCAACCGCAACGTGCCCGAAGTGCTCGAACGCGTCATCATGCGCGCGATCGAGAAAGACCCGGGTCGCCGCTATCAGAACGCGCGCGAATTTCTCGACGAGATCGGCCTGCTGCTCGGACCGAGCCTCGGCGGCACGCACGCGACGCCGGCACAGCCCGCGCAGCCCGCACCGGTCCCTTCATTTGGCGAACACAAGTCGCTCAAGACCTTCTCGCCGAGCGCCGGCGACAAGACGACCGATCCGACGCTGCGCCAGGCACTCGATCGCGCGCTCGCGAGCACGCGCAACCGCAACGATGCGCTAGAGAACGTGCTCAAAGGCATGATCGCCACGCGGCGCCGCGAGTACGAAGGCGCGAAAGAAGCCTACCTCTCGGCGATGCACGAGCTCTCCGCCATCAACAACGACGTGGAGTACGGCAAGACGGCGCTCAAGTACGCGACGATGGTCCTCCAGAAAGCCGCCGACGGCAAACGCGACCGCACCGAATTGCGCGACGCGGTGAACCGGTTGAACGAGGCGCTACGCATCTTCCAGAATTTCGGGCTGCACGAACAGTACGCGCACGCCGAATACATGATCAACGCCCTCGAACGCACCGCGATCGGGATCATCTACTAGAAAGTCGCATGTCGAAGGATCACAAACCGGAACTTCGCCGTTCCGTCACGCCTTGGGGCTCGTTCTCGTGGGGCTATTCCGATGTCGGCGCCGACATCTTCGTGGGCCTCGGCCTCGTGCTCGGCGCGGCAGCCGGAGCTTCGAACGTCGCCTTCCTCTTCGCGGGCATCGTGTACATCTGCATCGGCCTCGCCTACACGGAGCTCGCCGCGACCTATCCGGTGGCGGGCGGCGGGCAGTACTTCGTCTTGCGCGGCCTCGGCGACATCTTCGGCTTCATCGCCGGTTGGGCGGTCCTGCTCGATTTCACGATCGACATCGCGCTCTTCGCGTGGAGCTGCGTGGACTACTTGAGCGAACTGTTGCCGATCGTCTCTTCGACGGGGCACCCATGGGCGCACTTCGCGCTCACGATCGGGCTCATCATCGGTCTCTGCCTGCTCAACGTGATCGGCGTTCGCGAATCCACCGCGTTCAACGGGTTCGTGAGCGCGCTCGACATCGTGAGCGAGACCGCGATCCTCACGCTCGGATTTCTCTTCGCCTTCAACCCGACGTTGCTCGTGCACACGATGCAGTCGAGTTGGCCGACGCCCTTCGAGTTCATGAAGGGTATCTCGCTCGCCATCGTTTCGTTCGTGGGGTTGGAATCGATCTCGCAAGCGGCCGAAGAGACGCAACGCCCCGCCTCGATCATCCCGCGAACCTCGATCGCGTTGATCCTGACGATTCTGATCTTCGCGCTTTCATATGCGAACCTGGCGCTCGGCATGCAGACGTGGCATCCGATCCCGCTCGACGCGCACGGGCACGCGCAGCTGTTCTGGCAGTACCTCGGCAATACGGAGAACAACGGCAAGGCCGTGGCGCTGATCGCGAAGCAGGTACCCTACTGGGGCGCGATCGCCGCGTTCTACGTGCCGGTGCTCGGCGCGATTCTGCTCTTAATCTCCTCGAACTCCGGCGTCTTCGGTAGTTCGCGCATCGCCTATGCGATGTCGTCGGGTCGCCTTCTTCCCTCGATCTTCCAGCGCGTGCACCCGACCTTCCGCACGCCGATGGTCTCGCTCTTCGTCTTCACTGCGGTCGCGCTGCTCGAGGTGGTCTTTGCCGCGCTGCCGTCGCTCGACCCAACGATGGCGACGCTCTACGCGCAGCACTTCAACGGCGAGAGCGGCATCGATTTCTTGGGCGATCTCTACGCGTTCGGTGCCGCGACGAGCTACTCGTTCGTCTTCATCGCACTGGTCGCGCTGCGACTCTTCGACCCGTTGAGCCCGCGCAAGTTCAAGATTCCCTTGAACATCCCACTGCGCTTCCGCGGCGAGCGCGCGGAATTTCCGCTGATCGCGGTGCTCGGGTTCATCGGCATCGTGGCGATCCTGATCTTCACCATGATCACCCATCCGATCGGACGCGTCGCGGGCCCGCTCTGGATTCTCTTCGGCTTGGGACTCTACATGATCTATCGCAAGCGCAAGGGCTTGCCGGTACTGCATTCGTTCAAGCGCGACTGGCGCAGCGAGCAGACCGAGATCCTCCGGCGCGCCGGCGAGCTCGAACTGATGGATGAGTACATCGCGAACCTCAAAGCGAGCGAAGAGCGCCGCGCGGAGGTGAACGCCTGATGTACGCCGTGCGATTCGTGCTCGCGATCGCGATGGTCGTCGTCGGCGCGGTGATTATCGTGCGCATGTTTCCCTACCCGATCAAGAGCACGTTCACCGCGCTCGTGCTCGGTGCGGCGATGATCGCGCTCGGCGCCTTCCGGCTGCTGCAACTCGTGCGCGCGAGGCAGGCGCGATGAACGAGGTCTTGACCGGAAGCATCCATCCCACGATCGAGGGCGCCGTCATCGCGCTGCTGATCGCGCTCGCGATCGGCGCGACGCTTTGGTGGATGCTGCATCCGCCCGCGTCGTTCGTACAGAAGCTCGCCAAAGAGGCCGAGAACGAACTCGAGCGCATGGTCGGCTCGATCATCGTCGTCTTCTCGCCCGATATTCTCTCGACGCACATGATGGCACTCGCGGCAAAGCTCGCGCGCGGCGAGCGCTCGGAGCTCTTGGCGGTCTATATCGTCGAGGTTCCCTACACGCTCCCGCCCGACGCCGATATGCCGGTCGAGGAGCGCGAGGCGCTCGACGCGCTCGGCGCGGCCGAAACGATCGCCACCAATAATGGCGTTTCCCTACGGACCGAGACGATCAAGTCTCGCTCGACCAAGCAAGCCGTTCTCGACCTCGCCAAGCGGGAGAAAGCGAACCTCATCATCCTCGGCTCATTCCGCGAAGGCAAGTACACCGGTGCCCCCCTCGGCCGTACCATCGAAGAGATCGCCGCCGACGCCAAGTGCGACGTCTTGATCGGTGTGGAAGGCAAGCACGGCACGTTGTTGTACGATGAACCCACACCGTAACGGAGGAACCATGCGCAAATCCCGCACCCTCGTAGCCGTCGCCACGGCGGCCCTGCTCACGCTCTGCCTACCCCACACCGCATCCGCGGCGAACTCGGCGCCCGCGATCGAGGCCTTCAACGCGGCCTTCGGCAAGGTCACGAGCTTCACGTACAAGCTGCACTCGCACGAGGTGCAGGGCTCGGACGTGCAGGATCGCGTCTACGATTACTCGTTCATGAAACCGCACTTCGCGAAGACACTCATCGAATCGGGCGACGGCCGCGGTTCGGGCGGCGTGTGGGCCGGCGGCGACCAGGTCAGCGGTCACCAAGGCGGCTTCCTCTCGGGCATCCATCTGAAGGTGGATCTGCACGACCATCGCGCGGTCTCGCTGCGCGGATACACGATCCCCCAGGGTCTGCCGCAGATGATCGTGGCGACGTACGCCGATACGAAAGGCACGCTCAAGCAGATGCCGGGCGGCAAGATCGACGGCGCTGAGACGGCGCTCCTCGATCTCAAGGTCGCCGACCCCGCGAGCAACGGCGGTGTAAGCGAGCAGCGGCTCTGGCTCTCGAACGCAACGCACTTTCCGCTGCGCGAGATCTTCTACGCCGACGGAAAAGTCGTGCTGGATCAGTCCTTCACCGACTACAACCTCAACGCCAACCTCTCACAGAACGACTTCCCGTTCTAAACGCGGGCAAAGCCCAACTCTCCGTGTCACCCTGAGCCTGTCGAAGGGCACGTGTGTCACCCTGAGCCTGTCGAAGGGCCGCAACGCAAACGAGCCCGGCACGCAATCGTGCCGGGCTCATTGTTTACCTCACGCCGCCCTTCGACAGGCTCAGGGTGACACGAGGCAGGCTCATGCCGCCCTTCGACAGGCTCAGGGTGACACGGGACGGTGACACCGGGGGAGCGGGTTAGGCTTTTGCTAGGTAGCGTTTGCGGAGTTCGTCGAGGACGACGGCGAGGAGGATGACGACGCCGAGCACGACTTTTTGCAGATACGAGTCAACGTGAATGAGGTTCATCGCGTTGTAGAGCAAGCCGATGAGGAGCGCGCCGAAGAACGTGCCGACGATCGAGCCCTGACCGCCCATGAGGCTCGTTCCGCCGACGACGACGGCGGCGATCGCCTCCAGCAGTTCGTCGCCGGTGCCCGTTTGCGGCGATCCCGACGAGAAGAGCGCCATATACAGAAAGCCCACGACGGCGGCGCACATGCCGCTGATCACGTACACGAGCGTCTTCACGCGTCCCACGTTGACGCCCGCGAGGCGCGCCGCTTCTTCGTTGCCGCCGAGCGCGAACACGTAGCGCCCAAAACGCGTGCGATTGAGCAGCACCGACGCGACCACGATCACGACGATCATCCAGATGACCGGCATGGGAATACTGGGCAGGTGCAGCGCGTGGGTTACGTTGCCGAGGAACGAGCCGAATCCAACGCCCTCAAACGCATTGGAGGTCACCGCCACCGGGCGACCGCCGGAGATGATGTACGAGAGCCCCAGTGTCACTTCGAGCATCGCGAAGGTGGTGATGAACGGCGGCAGGTTGAGCTTGACGACCGGGACGGCGTTCACCCATCCGGCGGCGGCGCCGACCGCAAGCCCCGCGAGTAGCGTCACGATCAAAAGCGGCAGGCCGCCGATGTGCAGCGAGTTCGCGACGAGCGCCATCACGACGCCGGTCAACGAGACGAGCGAGCCGATAGAGAGATCGATGCCCGCGGTGATGATGACGAACGTCTGACCGACGCCGAGGATGCAGTTGTAGGTGATCTGCCGCAGCACTTGCACGATATTGCCCGGCTGCAGAAACGCGCCGTGCGCGGCCGTGTTGACGATCGCCATCAGCACGATGACGATGAGGGCGAGCAGCGCGTTGCGCAGCCAGACGTTCTTGAGAATCGCGGTCACGTTATGCGGCTCCGGTGGCGGCGGCGATCACAGCGTCGGGCGTGGCTTCGGCCCGCGCGAATTCGCGCACGATGCGCCCGCCGCGAATGGCGAGAATGCGATGCGACATGCCGAGCACCTCCGGCAGTTCGCTGGATACCATCACGATAGCCGCTCCGTTCTTCAAGAGGTTGAGCATGAGGGCGTAGATTTCGGCCTTCGCCGCGACGTCGATGCCGCGCGTCGGCTCGTCGAAGAGAAAGACGCGCGCCTTTCCGAGCAGCCACTTCGCGAGCACCACCTTCTGCTGGTTGCCGCCCGAGAGATTGCGCACGAGCTGTTCGGGACTCGGCGTGCGAATGCTCAAATCGCCGATCATCTTATCGGCGGTCTGCGTTTCGCGTTTCTCGTCGATGAGATGCTCGCGATTGAGGAATTGCGCGAGGTGCGCGAGCGAGATATTTTCGCGCACGCTCATGCCGAGCACGAGTCCCTGCCCTTTGCGATCCTCGGTGATGAAGGCGATGCCCGCGTCGATCGCGTCGCGGGGTCCGCGCAGCGCGATCGCTTCACCACCGACGCGCACGACGCCGCTCTGCACGCGATCGGCACCGGCGATCGCGCGCACGATCTCGCTGCGCCCGGCGCCGACGAGACCCGCCAGACCGACGATCTCGCCCGAGCGCACGGTGAAGCTGACGTCGTTGACCGCGGGCGCGCGCAATAGATGCTCGACTTGCAGCATCGCGGGCGCATCGGCTGCGACTGCGGGGAGTTCGGGAAAGTGCGCATCCAGCGGACGACCGACCATCGCGCGAATGATCTCGTTCGGCGGAAACTGCGCGGTGGGGCGCGTCTCGATCGCCGTGCCGTCGCGCAAGACCGTCACGCGGTCGGCGATCTTCGGCAACTCTTCCATGCGGTGCGAGATGTAGATGATGCCGGCGCCGCCCGCCTTGAGCTTGGCGATGATGCCGAAGAGCGCGTCGATCTCGCGATCGGTGAGCGCGGCGGTTGGCTCGTCCATCACGATAATGCGCGCCTTGCGCGAGAGCGCCTTCGCGATCTCGATCAATTGCTGCGCGCCGACCGAGAGATGCGCGGGGCGCGCGTCGAGCGGCAGATCCATGCCGAGCTCTTCGACCACGGCTTTGGCGCGCGCGCGCGCCGTCGCTTCGTCGATGAGGCCGCCGCGCGTGGGCTCGTTACCGAGCACGATATTATCGATCGCGGTCAGTTGCGGCACGAGGTTGAACTCTTGGTAGATCATGCCGATGCCCAAGAGCTCGGCATCGCGCGGGGATTCGATGCGCGCTTCCTTGCCGTCCACCAGAATCGTTCCCGCGTCGGCGCGCTGCGCGCCCGCGAGAATCTTCATGAGCGTCGATTTTCCGGCGCCGTTTTCGCCGACGAGCGCGAGCACTTCGCCGGCCTCGAGCGTCAGCGTGACGTCGGAAAGCGCGCGGACACCGGGAAACGACTTCCCGATGCCGCGCATTTCCAGGAGCGGAGCGGGTGCGATGGCTACTTCGCCTTCGTCGCGTCCGCTTTGGTGAACGAGCCGACGTTCACGTGCACGACCGCGGGCGGCTTCTTGCCCGCGAAGTAGTCGTGGATCGTGTCGATCGTGAGTTCGCCGATCTTCTCGGGATACTGGATCGCGTCGCCGTACATGTCGCCCGCCTTGATCGCGGCGCGCGCTTCGGGTGTGGCGTCGTACCCGACGATCGCGATTTTGCCATTGAGGCCCGCGGCGCGAACCGCGGTGAGGGCGCCGAGCGCCGAGTCGTCGTTGATGCCGAAGACACCGCTCAAGTGCGGGTTCGACTGCAGCAGATCGCTCATATCGCTGTTGGCCTTGTCGCGTTGACCGCCGGCATCGACGTCGGCCACGACCTTCACGCCCGGGCAACCCGCCGCGAGCGCCTGCTTGAAGCCCTTCACGCGATCTTGCACGCTCGTGACTTCGGGTTCGTCGATGATCGCGACCGTGCCGCTCTTACCGACGGCGGCGCACATGAGTTTGCCGGCCTGCTCGCCGCCCTGCACGTTGTCGCTCGCGATGTGCGCGACGACGGTGCCGCGCTTACTCGTGCTCGCGATGTCGGCGGTGAAGACGGGGATCTTCGCGTTGTTCGCTTCGGCAATCGCCGAGCCGATCGCGGTGGAATCGTACGGCGTGAGCACGATCGCGCCGACCTTGTTCGAGATAAAGTCTTCGACTTGGCTCTGCTGCTTGGCGTTATCGCGGCTCGCATCGACGACGATGAGCTTGTAGCCGTACTTGGCGGCCTCGCTCTTCATGCCGCTCTCCATATCCTGATAGAACTGGGCCTCGCGGTTCTGGATGGAGACGCCGATCGTCATGGCCGTCCCGCCCGCGCCGGGGGCCGTGGAGGCCGTGCCGCCCGCGTTCGACTGGGACGCATTGTTCGAGCAGGCGGCGAGAACGCCGATACCGAGGGCTAGAGCAAGCAAGCGAGTAGGTCTCAAGGCGTTCTCCTCTGGTCGGATGCGGTGGCCGAGAACCGGCAAGGCGGGCATTTGCGCGCGACGCGCGAGCGTTCCTCGCAAGGCCCCGGGAGGGGCTTCAGGGCCGAACGCGGGTCTTCGTTGTCCACAAAAGGCGACTTCTAGCTTGTGCAATCTGTGGAGAAGCGTGACCTCGGCGTTACGATGGGAGCACGAAGGTCATCGTGCGGTCGGCCTCGCGCTCGTTGGTCCAGAAGCGACTGCCGTCCCAGGCGAGGCCGCGCGCCCGGAAGGGCACGGTCGCCAGGTCGGCCGCCTCGCCGGTCCGCAGGTCCACGCGGCTGATGTAATACTCCCCGTCGTCCTCGTCGTCGGTGCCGAGGACGCACGCGTTATCGCCGATCACCGCGACGCCCGCTATGCCATGCGGCGTGGCGATCTCGCGCGCCACCGAACCGTCGTCGCGCAACGAGAGCAGGCGCTTGTTATACCACTGGCCGAGCAGCACGCGCCCGTCGGCGTCGATGGCGAGGTGCGAACCGGTGTCGTCGGGGCAGGCGAGGTAGCCATCGACGAATCCGACGCCAGGCGTATAGCGACGAATGCGCCGCGTGTCGTCGTCACCTTCGCCGCACGTCATCACGATATCGCCGTTGCCGAACGTCATGCCCCACGGCATGCCCGGCGGCACGAGCTCGTCGATCTTGTGCCACGCGTCACGATCCATCACGTCGATACGCTTGCTCGCACGCGAGGATATCCAAACGCGTTGTCCGTCGATTGCGATCGCATGCGGCTGCGGCGACGCCGCGGGCAAGGTATCGAGGATGACGATCGGATTTAGCATGGCAGGTTCGGATTCGCAAACGCACGGCGCGCGTCCCGCCCCGAGCGCGCCGCGCTGCGGCTGTTAGCTATTCGGTCCCCCCGGAAGGTCGCTCATCCAGCACGTACCGATAGCGCGCGGCCAGCCACATGTGTTGTGGGAGAAGCGCCACACAAAGTAGTAGGGCCCTGCGCGCTTTACTTCGCCCTTGTCGAAAAGTCCGATGTGATGGAGGGAGATGCCATCGTAAAAATCCACGTAGATGGGATAGCCGGTCGCGTTTCTGAGATTCAGGTAGTCTCCGAGCATTTTTTCAGAAATGGCGAATGACGGAATCGGCACAAGAACGACGGCCGCCATGAGGATCGCGAGCCACCGGGAACGGAACCGAGCGGTCTCTCGGTTCCATTCGCGACCGCCTTCGCAGGCTTTTTGCGCCCTTCTCCCTAGTCAATCGCGCTCGAGCTCGCAGATGAAGCTGCGATATGCTCGCGCTCGCATTCTCTGCCGGGATGCTCGGGATCGACGGCTACGTCGTCCGCGTGGAAGCCGATAGCTCGCCCGGAACCCCGGGCTTTGCCATCATCGGTCTGCCCGACCGCGCATTGCGCGAGGCGAGCGAACGCGTGCGCGCGGCGATCTTCAACTCCGGCTTCGCTTACCCGGCCGGCCGGCTGCTGGTCAATCTGTCGCCAGCCGACTTGCGGCCTTGCACATCAAGTCGCCGTTGACTCTCGATTCCTCGCGTTGACCACGAACAAAGCCCGCGTGGTATTTCTGGTCCATCCTCGCACGCGCCCTGTCAGCAAAATAAGCGATCAGGGCTGCACTTCTACTTGGTATCACCGAACAAACGGCCCGTCGAGCCGTCGACCAAGGCGAAGCAATACGCGTTACACGGGATCAGCTTGAGCGGATTTCTCATTTGATAGCGATCCACGAGGCAATCACGGCAGTCTTTGGTTATAGCGACCTGTCGCACCCATGGATCCGGCGTCACAGTATGGATTTCTCTGGCAATACGCCTATGGAGCGAATGCTGCATGGAAACGTTGCTGACCTCGTAGCGGTACGGCGTTATCTCGAGTCGCTAATAGTTTAGTGAATCGCCGCGCGGGAGGAGCATTTTCACCATCGTCGGCCGGCTCGGCGCGGCTCGCCGTCGGAAGGGCCGCTCCGCCTATCTCGCCGAGCCAGGCCAATTCGACCGGCGAAAGCGCTTCTGGGGCGCGCGTATTGCCGACGAGGCACTCGGCCATGGGCCACAAGAATAAGGGGAGCGCCGGCTAGTCGCTCGAAATTCGTCACCGGGGGTGTTCATGATGCGCCGACTACTGCTATTCGCGACGATCCTGGCGATCTTAGGTAACCCGTTCGCGGGTTCGCCATCTGCTGCGCCCGCTGCCGCCGCAGTAGTGGCCTCGACAACGCTTCACTATTTCTCGACCGAATCAAGCGCGCATGCGCACTGCCCCCACGACGTCGTCGTGTGGCTCAACATTCCCAGCGGCATTTATCACTACAAGGGCGAGCGATGGTACGGCCGTACCCGGAACGGCGCGTTCGTCTGCGAGAAAGAGGCGATTGCCGCAGGCGATCGGGCGAGTGAAAACGGTCAGTGATGCGTAGTTGGCTTCCCGGAGAATCTGAATGACGTGGCCTCGGGGCGCATATCGACATCGTACTCGAAATGAAACGTTGCGCGTTTTATTTTATGAGCCAGGTCGTTGGTTCGACGTGGCAGATATCGCAAAACAAACGTGCGCGACAAATAAGGAAGCCCTCGTACTTCTAGATCTGCTAGTCGCGAAAGGCCTTGTACTTCGGGAGCCAGGTTCGCAACGATATCGGATTACTTCGAAGGGCGTTGACGCATTTGAGTTGCGCCCAAGACTCACAGAGTATATCGCGGTCGGAGCGCTATTAGTCGCCGTGATCAGCGCCTCGGCGACGTGGTCTCAGGTTCAGTTTAGCGAAAAGGCGTTGTCGCTTCACGAGACGGCTCTTCAAAACGCGAGCTACGCGGAACTTTCACTCAGCTCCCACGTCACGCATTTTCCACTAACTACTGGCGTTATTACATTCACCAAGCCGCCATCTCAAGGGTTTGCTCCTTATGGCGTACGCGCGGCATTCGCGACTCCGTCCACAGAGCGGCTGGCATGTTCTCTGACAAACGTGGGAAATGGCAGCGCTACCGGAATCCGCCTGGAATTCATGGCTCATTACTTATCGCGCCGCAATCTCAATGACACGCTCGCCTGCGATTCAATAGAGGCCCCTGGTGGTTTCACGGTTATGAATAGCGGTGGTTGGTTTTTTCTAGAATCGCTCACCCTACATAGCAAGGAGAGTTATTCCTTCGCGATCGGAAACGCCTCGTCCAACTGGGTATGGGTCGATGCCCCCCTGCTTGTCAAACTCACTGTAGCCGGCAAGACAGAGGTTGTGCAATTGCATTCAACATTTAGCCGCGACAATGCGTATCTGTCCCCTGGAATACCATCAAACGGTCCGAGCTCAAGTTTCCGTCAACGCTACACGGTAAAGGAGGCCTCGACTCAGCAGCCACAGGCTTGCGGCCTTCGGGCGTAAGCCACTCTTTCCCGACATGATGCCGTAGTGCTGTTTAGTGTCTTGAGCCAGTTATCGCTATAAGGCCGAGCGTGGCACGGGCATACCCGGCGAGCCTTTCGTACACAGAAAGAGGCAACTGCCAATGGTCTCCTCGCACAGCTTGCCAGCGCGACGCACAGGGGCACGATGTCCCATTAGTCGGATAATCGGGCACCGTCAAGGCTATGGAAGCGTTCGACGTGGAGCTCTACATACTTGTATGCGAGAGCCTGGAGGCCCGGCTCGACCCTCTCGAATATGAAAGATTCGACCTTAGAACGAAGATCGCGTGGCTAATTCGCGCAAATTAGTTGGCCGATGTCATGGGAGCACACGTTGTTAGAACGGCGACGTCTTGGCCCCGCAAAGCAAAGCCGCATGCTTAAGTGCGTGAAGGCCTTGGGCGGCGATATCATGATCCGTCGAAGATATGACGACCTCCTTAGGCGAAAAGAGCATTAGCATTGCTGCACTTGTTTCTGGCTGATTTCCGTCAAGCGTGAACCGCACGATTCTTAGACTTGCAAGGTCCATGTTTGCCAGGTTCAGCTCGACGGTTTCGGAGTATGCCATCGTTACCAGCGGGTTCGGCGAATTATCCTTGTGAAAGTAGGGCTTTCCAATCTCAAGGGAGCGGCCTGGGTATCCCCTGAATGTGATGCGATAATACTTGGTAGTTTCATCGGCGGCACTAGAGGGCGACGATTCGACCTTGTGATGAACAATAAGCGTGCATCGGTGTGCCAAGTAAGTCGCAGCTGACATCACGTGCTCATAGCCATCGTCACCAAACGTCAGTTGTGGAAGATTCGCTTGGAGCCACGCATCGGTTGCGGAAAGAGATGGTCCCGTATCCGCATTCGTGTGAGCAGTTGTCGCTACGATCGCGCAGAGCGCGAGGAGTAACGAGATTGAGTATCTTCGCACAGTTAAGGACCTCCCTTTCGCTTGATTCGCGATCTCGCACTGAAGGTGCTTTCGAATAGTTCTTATGGACCGTCTTGCTGGCCTCATTTTCCAAGGCTGCTCGCCGGGACATCGCCGGCGCCGTGGCCACAGGCGCCCATGCGCTAGGCATGACGCGTGACTAGGCGATCGTTGTCGGCCCGGCGGGCCGCCTTGCCGCTGATTTTTGGGCGCGGCCTACGTGAGCGCGTCCTGCTCGCACTGTACGTGAATGGGCCACTTCAAACCGTTCAAGTGATCAGCGCCGTCGAGGCTGATGAAAAAGGGGTCGCGCGGGCACTTCTGCATTTTTCGCGACTGGGCGTCGTCATCAAAAAGGGGCGACATCGGACATACTGGACTCTCGATAAACGCTTTCTTGCGTACGATGCGCTCGCGTTGTTTCTGGGAGCGCTTTCGCGATACTGGTCTTCGCCACGTTTCGATGTACCGACGAAACGGCAAGGCGGGCCCGATCTTAGAATTCGACCACAAAGCGATCCACCGCTAGACCTGCTATTTGGATCGAAGGCTCGCACGAAGGTAATCCTCGCGCTGGGCGTTGCTCCGGGATCCAGTATCCGTGAAGTCTCGCAGAGCGCCGCGGTTCGCTACGAGTCTGTGGTTTATATCGTCAACGCTTTCGAGAAGGCGAACCTCATAAAGACGGTTCGCAGCGGAAGAGACCGGCGCGTCTGGATCGCACCAGCGAGCGGTCTGGGGCGGGCATTAAACGGTCTGGTACGGTCGATCCTAATCCAATACCAGCGAGGAAGGATCAGTGATCGAGCGCCGGCGCCCCGATAAGCTCCCCGTCGTTCGTCAGCGCTCCACGCACGTTGCTCACGTGGTGAAGCCGTTCGGCGAAAGTGATCGAAAGTAGCGCGTGTACGGCAGTTTCCCGAAACATGAGCGGAATGCTTCTCGAAGCTGCAACCCAGTATGCGGCTTCAAGTGAATCCTCTTCGCGGATGCGGCCCGCGTCCTTAGAATCGCTCCATCGCCAAAACGCCCGTTGGAGTCGTGGGCGGATGCGGTCGAAGTGCAGCCAAAGCTCTCGGCTTGCGCTCGATCGCCGTATGTAGTCTGGAGACGCCGGCCTTCCCGGTCCATCAAGATCCTGAATGCATGAGAGCAGCCGCCAGAGCAGGCGAAGGTCTTCCGCAGCTACTGGGTTCGGGTCGCTGAGGTACGCCGACACCACGCCAATGACCGATTCTAGGCGACCGGATACGTGCAGCATCCAGAGGCCGGAGCTCCATCGGGCGCCGAGTCGCGCAAGCGCTTCGCCAAGAGCCCAAGCTGTAGCGGCTCTCGGCCGCTGAGGTCCATGCTCGCTCAGATATGCTCGGACCGAGCGGTAATAGCGATCGTGCTCGCTGCGCTGAATCGCACGTGCTAGCTGACCAGCGGTGATCCCATGCTCGAGCAGCACGCGACGCAACGCGAGGCGCGTTCGCTCGCCAAGTACCTCGCGATTGCTCTCCGGAATCGTTGTCGCCCGCTCCCTCGCAGCTTCCTCCGGATCGTCTACCGCTTCGTCCAAACGATAGCTCCGGCGGCGCTCGCGGGTCCTCGAAGTGAGAACCGAGATGAGAACACCCTTCTCATATGAGAACCGGATTTGCCTAAAGTTCCACTTGAACCCGCTAAGCACGCGCCCGTACTCTCGATCTATGATGGATACACATTCGCTGCTATCGCTACCGAACGCAGCGGAGCCGCTACGGCCAGCTGTGCTCACCCTCGACGAAGCTGCTGCCCTCATAGGCACCTCCCGGCGGGTCGTGCGCAAGGCGATTGCCGACGGCCAGATCGACGCGATTAAGGTCGGTAGGACCGTCTACGTCCTTCGTGGACCCTTCGAGTCCAAGCTGAAGCTCACGGCTCCTGGTGGCGCCGCGTGACCGATCGTCTCCCTGGCTTTTCTGACGAGCACGCTGCGCTAGTCTGCGGCACGCTCTCGCTCGGCGATGCCGCGGCGCTCTTGGGCGTCTCTATCGGCGCGGCGCGCCGGGCGGCCCAGCAGGGGCAGATCCCAGCGCTAAGGTTTGGCCGCAGGTGGCGCATCCTCCGGCAGCCGTTGGAACGCCTTCTTGCCGGCTGCAGCCTCGGGGGCGATATGTAGTCCAACAGGGGGGCGTCGGAGCAAACAAAAGCCCCCGACGACGTCTCCATCTCGGGGGCCAATTTCACTCATCGCTTCGGCTCGCTTTGATCCGCACACCGACGCGATTCGCTGCCCCGATGATACCACGCCGAAGTGCGGGAGTCGAGGGCCTAGGAGCCCATTTCCATGGACGACAATCAACTCTCGTTTCCTTGGGGAAACGATAACTCTGCGCGTGAAGAAACGACAGGGCGCGCCGTAGTCACGCGTCGGCAACGTGGATACCAGATTTATTTAAGTCAGGGCGTTCGCAAAGCATCGCGACGAAAAGAATGGAGTGTGACGTCTCAAAGCGTAGACGGCGCGTATTATACCGTCCGATACGTTTTAGGACGGTTTGTGTGCAATTGTGCGGACTTCGCCGATCGCCGCGAGCCCTGCAAACACATCTTCGCAGTCGAGTACTTCGAAGGTCATGAGGACAACCTGCCAGACGTTCCTCAGAACGGGCTCCCGCGGAAGCGTGACTGGGAAACCTATAACGCGACGAAGCCTTGGGTCGAGAGCTGCGCAGCCGAACTCTTACTCCAGCTAGCAAGCGTCATCGAAGACCCAGATCCCACGCGTGGCCATCCGCCGGCGCCGATCTCGGAGCTTCTATTTGCGAGTGTCATGCGCGTCTACGTCAGAGAATCAGGGCGCGATTTTTGTGGTGATGTGCTGCAGCGCTGGGTAACGACGCAGCGTGTTTCGCGGCGCTATCACTTCAACACGCTGTCGGCTTTCATGCGCCGCCCAGCAGTCGGAGCTATCCTAAGAGAACTGATCCGAGAGAGCTCCTCGCCCCTTGCAAATCTCGGCCAACGCACGATCGCTGTCGACTCTAGTGGATTTACAACCTCCACTTCCTCAACATGGTATGATGTGCGCTTTCATCGCACTCGCAAACGGGATTACATCAAGCTACATATCGCAGTCGATACCGCGACTCACATCGTCACAGACGCGGTCGTCACCGAAAGCGATGGCGCAGACACCGCTCAGCTCCCAGGCTTGATCCGGGGCTCGATGAAGAGAGTTCAACTGTGCGATGTCGTTGCCGACAAGGCATACACCGGAAAGCCGAATTACGACGTCCTGACGAAGCTCGGGCTGGTTCCTCTCATCCCGCCTAAAGATGGAATGACGGGGCGAGGGAACAGATTTATGGAGCAAATGTTTCACGCGTTCAGAGCAGAAGACCCCGACGTACTCAGCCGCTATCACCAAAGGTCGAATGTCGAGACGGTGATGTTTATGATCAAGCAGCAATTCGGCGACCGCGTAGCGGCAAGATCAAAGCATGGTCAAATCAACGAACTCTTGGCAAAGGTCCTTTGCCACAACCTTCAGTGTCTCGTGATGGCGACAGCAGAACTCGGCATAATGCCAAGATTTTTCCGCGGTGATGCTGGTAGCGCTGCCTAGTATCGGGGCTCCCGCAACATCTTGCGGGAGCCCTCTTCCCCAAAACAAAGGGAACGGCTAGAGCTCGAGCCCACCGTAATCTCGACCACTGCGGCCACTACGGCCACGGCCGGGCAAATCGCGCCGAAACTCCCTCTCAAGTGAAGGCTCTAGTCTTTCTCCAAAAGCCTGCGCCATCAAGTATCGCACTCTTGGGGGTATTTGCAGGCACAGCTCCTGGGACCGCAACTCACTTCCTGCGACTCCAATCGAGACGTAAAGTCCGCGCGTACACTTCGCGGCCACGCGTACTGCGTCGGTCACTGCTGCTTTCCGAGTATCCAAATCTTTACCGATAAAGTATCGCCGTACGAATTGCGTACCAAGAGGTCGGCCGTTGAGACCCAAGGTCGCATCGCGTGCCAACGCTGCCTGCGAGCGGTAGTCTTGGAGATCCAGCGTCGCTGCCCACCAGTCCGAGGAAAGCGGCGCCGGAGAATATAGCAACAGCTTGGGATTCAATGTGTTCTCGGCAATTCGGTCGAGCTGAGCCTTCTTAATAGCCCGAAAGCGCTTAGACACTAGATCCACTTTCTTGGCTTCCATATACGCTGCACCAATCACGTTTTGCTCGTCGCTGCGCGATTCCACCACGACGCAGAGGTCGCCGTGCAACGATTCAGCTTTATGCTGCTGCTTGAAAACAGTAAGTACGACATGGTAAATCATCCCATTGACAGAGATGACAAAGCTAGAATGCTTCTCAAAGACATCGATGATATCGGCTGAAATGAGATTCTCTTGCCATTGATCTAGCCGTTGCGCGCGCTGCCTGATAACCTCAGAAAAGCGAGCGTTTAACGCCGACTCAGCCTTGCTCGCAGGCTCGTAAGCATTTTCGCCATACACAAACTGGAAGGAATCATCACGCCAAATTGAACCAAAGCCATTGGTCTCATTAAGCCGGGCGACACCCGTCCCGGAACCATCAGGAAACGTAGCTGAATTGGGCGTTACGAAATACTGCCCAAGGCCCGCAGGAGGCTCGACGTAGAGGCGACGATACTCGGCCCCGTCATCATCAGTGAAGACATCGGGGAAGAGCGATGCCTCCAGATGGCCGCTCAAGAACGCTTCATGCGGCTCGCTAAACTTCGTCGAAATCGATTTTGCTGCCGCAAGCAGGGCCTTTCGTCCACGGTGGTATTCATCGAGAGTTTGCATAACCTCCGGACTCTCAATGCGAAGCGCCGTAGCGGCTTGCTCATCAACACGTAAGGATTGTTCCTTCGGTGATAGGGCATTCCACTCTGATAGTTGGGTGCGCGCCCTTTCAAGATTTTCGTGCGCGAGACGTTCCGTTTCCTCAATGAAACTTAGCTCTTTGCCTAAAGCCCACTTGGTGAGCCAAGACGTGTCTGCGGGATGCAAGCGACCGAGTAAAGCCTGTGCGTTTGTTACGGCTAGATCGAGAGCTGATTTCGTGATGCTATTGATCTCGTTGACCTTTGCCGAAAAACGAGCATTTGCTTTGGCCAAGGTCATCATCGCGACGCCTCATCGATGCGGTAGCAATCGTTCCTGCAAGGAACCTTACGGAGATCATAGCCGGGCGTCATCCATACAAGGTACCCGTTTCCGTCCTCGAGCAAATGTACGTGCCCAACGCCGCGATCGAGGCGGCGTGCGTCATTGCTTAGGCTTGTGATAGTCCTTTGAAGTCCGATAAGTTCGGTGTTTGCACGTGCAATGTGCTCATCCGCTGCTTTGCTTGCATGGACCGCGGCGAGTATGCTCGCAGCGAGGATCACGCAGCCAATGGCGAGGGAAGAAATGGTGGAGAAGAGCAGGATTCTGCCGCTCAATGCAAGTTGACGCGTGGCCTCCGCGAGCCGGCTCGCGATCTCTATCCGTTGCTCCAAGCTGATCTGGGTCATTGTGCCGTTGGCTCCTTCAGCGTGCAATCGTCGTCAGGGGAATGCTGGATCCGCGCGAGTGACGCCCCATGCAGTTCGGGCAATTCAAACGAGATGGAGTCGCCCTCATCTCTTTCACGGATGAATCGAGAGCGTCAAATACGGTGAACGCGTGGTTCGGTGGTTGTCCTATGCCAGTCATGCCAAACAGAAGCAGATTCATCGCGTGGCTTGCTGCTTGAGCATTGAGAGTCACGACACTCGGGGCATGAACATCGCGGTCATCGATATAACGCTGAGCGTTACGTTGCTGCGGCGCCGCGGCCTCTTCTGCAAGCATCCCTGGCGTAATAAAGCCATTGCACCAGAGACATGCACTACCGGGACCGACAAGACGTACGCTGCTTGTCGCCTGGGAAACATCACCGCTGTTCCGCTCAACCAAGACACGCGCTCCGACGGCGACTCCGGGGATCAGATACTGGAAGCATATCTGATTAAAGAGGAGCTTTACGCTTGGAGGATCGGCTGCGAGCACGAGATAGTCGCAATCTATGAAGCGGGCTACGACTGATGGCCGGCGGAAATCGTCGTAGATACATTCGATCGCGCCCCGAGGATTCGCATTTATGTAAGCGCGCTTCGAGATATCCACTTTTCTAGCCGGCTTACTCCAAAAGAACGGGCGGTAGTCACGTTTCCGGCTGCCGAGGACACGAGAGAAGTTAGACTCCTCAATGCGATCAGGATCGACGACGACGACGTTTCCGACCCCGAGTCGGGCGAGCAACTCGACAATGATTGAGCCGGCACCACCGGCCCCGATCACGCCGACCTTGAGTTCTCGCAGCAATGCTTGTCCACGCTCTCCGAGGAACAGCACTTGGCGGTGACGGGTCGAATCAACTCCGGCGGCCCGTCGAGGGGAGCCGCGGAGCTCAGTACGCGCAAGTGAAGCCACGACGTATGAAGTGAGCGGGACTCGCGGCTCTGCTGGTGACCAAATGTCGCCAGCGACAGCCGCCTTCGCGAAGACGAGTCCTCCGACCGGTTGGTTCGTGATCTGCAGAAGGGTCGGATAGAGTTGCTCATGAGCCCTAATATCCGTCGCGGAAAAGCTAACCTGATCAGTACCGGCGTGATTGTGTACGGAGAGATAGACGAGACCATTCTCAGCACAATAGTCGGCCTTCTCAGTGACGAATGGAGCGGCGAGTACGAGCTTGCCTGCGGGGCCCACGAGATGATCCACGCCGTCTTTGGCGAGAAAAACCTCGCGAACGAGAAGTATGCGTTTATCCCCGTGATTGATCGCTGACGCGGCCATTACCGCGGCGTGTTCGAGCGCGTCACCTGGAAAAAGGTGCCGCATGAGCTTCGCGTGATCCGCAGCCGAGATTCGGATCAGGATCCTGCTCATGCTGCGGCCTTTAGCCACGCGATTACCTTGATCGCTCTCTGAACGGCCGTTTCGAGTTCGGGATCCGATGCATTTTTCGGCTTAAGTGAAATTTGCGTCGCGGGCGTCGCGCGCCAGCTAGCCTCGCGTACCGCGACGTGCGTAAAAGCATCCGTGCGAAGATCATGGCGCACGAAAAACGGATAGATCAGCGCGCTCGGTATGCAAAAAGGGATGTGAAATGCAAGCCAGGTAGGAGAATTGTAGGGCGCGGGGAGCTCGATATTGTCGATCCGCACGTATGCACCGCCGGATCCATCATCATCGTAGCTTACGTGCGTTGCTCCGAACTGGTCCTGAAGCTCTCGGATGGCGATGGCGACCGTGTCAGTCAGGTTCATGCGTGCTCCTCTGGGCTCACCGCCATGAACTGCTCGCAGTCGTGGAGACGCAACCAGCGATCATCCGGAACAACTTCCCACTTTCCGTCAGGCTCCTTGGCGCTCAAGACGTAATCCGGCTTGATGTTGACGCCCTGCGTGATCGCCGCCGCCTTGATCTGCGCACCGGTCGCCACGTGGCGCTGCATGATTACAGGCTTCCGATTCACTTTGATCGTGATCTCGGTGCGAGGTCGCTCGCATCCGCAGGGCGGCCCATCTTCGCGCTCAAGCGCCTCTATCGCCAAAAAGCGGTCGCACTCTTGAAGATCGACAGGCTCCTCATCGCCGATCCACTCCCAAACATGGCCCCGTCTCGCCGCTAGTGCGTAGTCGAGTTTGATGCGAGCGCCCTGGATAACGGCGGCCTGCTTGATCTCGCTGCCTGTGATTTGCTTCGCGTCGAACGAGACGCTTTCGCCGTTGATCTGGACGATGATGCCCTTTGCGGCGCCAGCCGCCTGCTGCTCGGGTTCCGAATTCAACTCCTGGCTCACTTCGAAGACCTCC
Organism: bacterium; assembly: GCA_028869385.1. Classification (GTDB taxonomy): domain Bacteria; phylum Vulcanimicrobiota; class Vulcanimicrobiia; order Vulcanimicrobiales; family Vulcanimicrobiaceae; genus REEB354. The sequence goes on along the minus strand of JAGWSR010000066.1, from coordinate 14,754 downwards.
ATTGCGCACCACAGCGCTGCTCGCCAACGATAACAGCCGAACCGCAAAAATGTCAAGCAAAGTCACGTGATTATCGCTGACTCCTACATCGCCGCCTGATCGCACTTGACGGGCCGATCGGATGTCAGTAATATTGACTCGCATGAGTAACGTGAGTCTCCCGGAATCGGCTGAGGTGAATCGCCGGCTGGGCGAAGCCCTTAAAGGACTACGCACGAGGGAAAAGCTCACCCAAGGTCAGCTCGCTGCTGCTGTTGGCCTCGAGCGCACTTCCATCACGAACATCGAGTCCGGCCAGCAGGCCGTTTCTGTGCCACTACTCGTCAAGCTATGCCGTGTGCTGAACGCGAGCCCAACTGATCTTGTTCAAATAGAAGACGATATGCCCACGCTAAACGAGACGCAGGGGCGTTATGGCACCATCGCCCGGCAGATTGTAAAGCACAGCACTCGTGGCTAGGGCGACCTTTGCGGCTGAGCGCGCGGCGAAAGAGCTGCTGCAAGCGCACAACTGCGGAATTCCAGTGGATGTAAAGCAGCTCGCGAAAGATCTCGGTTGCATTGTTGTCGAGCACGATTTCGAAAATGACAACGACGTCTCAGGCCTTTTAATTAGAGAGGCCGATAAGACGATAATCGCTGTAAATCAAGCAAATGCCGAAGTCCGTAAACGGTTCACGATCGCGCACGAGATCGGGCATCTCGTAATGCATCCGGGGCGTCCATTACTGGTTGACGCATCTGTACGAATAAATGCTCGAACGCCTACGGCTGGCTTTGCCACGGAACGCGAGGAGACGGAAGCGAACCAGTTCGCAGCAGCATTGCTAATGCCGACTGAGGAAGTTCGTGATCGCCTCAAGGCTGCGCATGGCCTCAGTGATTCCGCAATAGCGAAAATGGCCAGGAAGTTCGGGGTGAGTGACTCCGCGATGCAGTTTCGACTCGTGAATCTTGGTTTTCACATTCCGCACTAAGGCGTTACCGAAACACCGCGACTTTCAACTTTTATCTCATCTTCCATAGATGAATCCGCTTCGTCGGTTCGATCGATGGAGTGGTTGCGAACGATCGCCGCTACATGCTCCCAACTGCTGGCGCGGTCTAAGCGCGAGAGGCGCATCGCGCTTTCGACGAGACTCCGCGTTCCATCCAGAGCGGTCCCTTTAGTCGTCATCCTGGACCTCCTCAAGTCTGCCGATAACCGTTCCTCGAATGTGAGGTATCAAAGCATTCAAGGCCTCGGCTAGTCCGTCCTTAGGCTCCGAAACCTTTATTCCCAGCCGACGGGCCTCTTCAAAATCAATCATGAAGCCGTGAGTCGGATATGTCTCGACTAGTTGGTTTGCGATCGTGTCGGCTCGGGCCTTTTGATAGTTCAGGTATAGGAGTCGCTTTGCGTATTCCTCGGCCTCCTTCAACGTCCGAGACATTTGCGTAAAATGAATCGTATCTATTTTTTCGACAAGCGGCTTCACCGTCTCGGCAACGAAGTTCAGTGCCACGGGGAGAAGGGTGTCGAGCTTCTTTTGCGTTCGCGCGATCAATGCAATAACGAGTTGGTCGACCGCTTCAAGCGAAGATGCGTGTAGACGCTCTAAGGCCTTCACCTCATCGAGTGCCGACATCCGAATCTCGCGATCATAATCGACCATTTGTGCATCTAAAGGACCAAGCTCGGCATACGGCCCGAGAATAATGCCCTGCGCGCCTAAAGCAAGAAGGGTAGCCGCGCTTTTTGCACGCCGCGGAACGATTGCGGTAAAGCCGTCGCATTGCTTTTGAAAAAGCCGCGCAATTCGATACGCGTCCTTACCGAATCCACCACTTGAATGAATCAGCAGAACGGGAGACGTTCCGCTTTCAAGATCGGCGCGCGCATTGAAGAATGCATCAGCGACGCGTGGCCCGATCTCGTTAAATTGGGCGAATGGACCTTCAGTCTCATCGTCTTGGACGAGTAGCCAGAGAGGCCGCCCTATCGCGGTTTCGACAGCTCGTAGCGCAGCAGCGAATCCGGGATCCACGAACCCCCGATTTGCAGGGGCAATGCTCGCTGTGTAACGCTTCTCCGCCTGCTGAATCTTCTTGGTTGCGGAATCCTTTTTGACAAGGCTACCGTTCTTGTGAACCCTCGATGCAACCGCCATCTTGACACCCCCAAGAGCACGTACTCTGAACGGCTAGCTATTTAGAATGCTGTGCGCATCACCAGACTAGCAACCGACAGGAAGATTATAAGCTCTGCTCACCTTTCTTCCTAGACGGCAGCTGATGCCCCTGGAACAGCGTGGTGCGCCGCCACCAAAGCCGAGTAGTCCAAAAGTCCCGACACTTGTGGATCGTCATGATCGCTTCTACTCATATTTGCCGACGTTTGGGAGTTTAGAGCGCAGAGTGGCCTCATCGGCGTCAAGGGACGAAAACGCCTAAACGGACAGCGACTTCTTGGAATCTTGATTTCCGAACCTCTCGACGAGCATGGCCGTGACCTTGTTCGTAGCTGCCTAGCCCAAGAGCACCCTTTCAGCCACCAACTATTGAAACAAGTGGGTGAAGGCAAGCTCGGAGTTGCAGCGTCGGGAAGCGCCCGGAAGAAGTCCAGTTAGCCATACGAGAACGCGCGGGTCCGACCCGTAACATCCCATGGACCTCTGCTCGTCTTACGGTGCGCCGCTGATACTGGAAGTTCGCGGGATGCCTAGTCTTGCTGGGCGGCCATCAACATCCTCGTCTACGAGCGCCGCGATACTTCTGATCTGTTTAGCACGGGTTACGCTTCTCCGCTAATGAAGCCCGCTCAGTCAGGCATGGAACCCGCACGGTCGCGCGGGCACATCGCCCGAAAACAGCCATTAGGATAAAGGGGTGATCGGCCCAAGGAGCAACATAACTCTTCGGAGAGAGTTTTCGTTATCATAGAGCGTACAACAACGTCGGGCGCTTCGGAAGCGATGAGGATTGGTGGATCCCAGACTAGCTGAGCGAGGGTTCTTATTCTTACCGAGGTGGCGTCCAGGCGATTCGATTTTTGACGCGGCCATCCACCTTGAGCCATTTTGTGCTTCGGAGCTGCGAGTCGTGAGGATTGAGGTGAAGAACCTTCGACCGAGCGACACCGCGACCGCTAGGAAAAACACCTACAGTGGGCAGTTTGGCCTTGCGCCGTTCCCGCTGCATACGGATCTCGCACGCTGGGCTGTTCCTCCGCGCTTTTTACTCCTCCGATGCGTAAGCGGCTCTGCCGTGGCTACTACCGTTTTGGCCTTGAATCAAATCCTTTCGGCGATTCCCCGTGCTAGCATGTCGAGAGCGGTCTTCCGCGTTCAAAGCGAACAGACAGGGTTCTCATCGCTCAGGCGAACACTAGCAACGCACGATGATACAGAGCTCTTTCGTTGGGACCCTCTTGCCCTGAGCCCTATGAATGCGGTCGCCGCAGAACTCTGCAAAAGCTGGGACGATCGTGTGGCTCAGATCGAAAGCGAGAGAGTTGTTCTGAGAGACATCGATGACGCCATTCTCGTGGATAATTGGCGCGCAGTACATGGCAGAGAGGCCGTGTCGAACGAAGATAGAGGTAGGCTTATTCAACGAATCTACCTAGACGAGGTGAAGTAGTGGCGGCAACTCCAAGTGAACATGGCTGGTCTAAGGAAGCCCTACTCAATAAAGCTTTGCTCTACGCTCAGAAGATGCACGAACATGACCGGAGCGATTGGGAGTACGGGCTGTTCTCTGGCTTAAGTTTGGAATTTCTCGCGAGAGCTGCCCTGGCCCGCGTGTCACCAACGTTGTTGGCCGACAAGAACAATTGGCAGAACACCTACCATGCCCTTGGGTTTCCTCCGCGAACGACTGACTTCGTGCCTCGATCGCGCGGAATAGCTGAGATTTTCCAAATTCTCGCCGTACTGGTCCCCGGCTTTTCGTCATCACAGAGTTTTTGTGTCCACCATATAGAGCGAAGAAACTCAGAGTTGCACAGCGGCACCAGCGCGTTTGAAAGCGCGGGCGATTGGCTTCCTAAGTACTATATGGCGTGCAAAGCGCTCCTGGCTCACATGGGACTTGGTCTCGCTGATTTCTTCAAGGATCCAGACCTTGCGGAAGAACTGATCGCAGCGTCGCAAGACGCGGCAGCAAAATCGGTCCGACAGGACGTCGCGCAATTTAGGGCCGTCTGGATGGACAAGACCCCTGATGACAGAGAACAGGCAGCGCGATTAGCCGAGGTATGGGCGTCGAAGGATAAAGGCCACCGCGCTGCGTGCCCAGCATGTCAGCAAGTGGGCTTGCTTCGCGGCACACCCCAGGGCGACGTTTCCACTGAGATATCCGAAGATGATGAGATCATTCAAAAGCAGACTGTCGTCCCTTCGACGTTCGAGTGCATTGCTTGCGGCTTTAAAGTTTCCGGTCTTGCCAAGCTTGCGGCATGCGGACTCGGTACTCCATTCAAAACGACTTCTACGCGCTCTGCCGCTGATTTCTTTGGATTGTTTACAGAGGATGACGTAAACGAAGCCCTTCATAGTCCGCCACCTTACGATGACGATAACAATGAATAGCTCCGCCAGCTTCGTGGAGCGCCAACCCGCGAGAGTTTGGGCAATCGCGCCGCACTTTGACGGAGTTGCCACAAGGCTCTTATCTGCGATAAGGGCTGGAATTCGTGGCGCTCAATGGGACCTTCGAACCATTCGCCTTTGACTTTAATATAAGGTTCGCTAGTTCGCCTGAACTAGGGCGTCAAGGCGCTAGGTACGAATCGGATTGCCCTTATGCTGCGGGTAGAGCACAACGGAACGCCATTATCCGTCAAGGGTTTGTCGGCACGTGAACTGATGACGCTCGCAGGTTCGAGCGCGGTCTTAGCTGTCGATAGTTCATTTCTCTTGTCAGTCATTGACAGCGATAGCCTATCGCTCCAAGAGACGAAGAAGATATTCGACAACTTCGGCGACCGCCTCGTTGTTCCGGCGACGGTTGCTGGTGAGGTCCGCAGACTTGGAGCAGCAAAAGTTGAAGAGGCTGTTCGTCGGTCCGGCAATGGTATAACCTTTACCGTGCGCTCCGTGTCTCGCGGTATTGGAGAATCGGAACGTTCATCGATCCAAAACGAGTTCGCGACGATCAAAGCGCGCTACGAAGCGACTTGGAGGAGCGCGGCGGCGGCGCGCCTTCATCAAGTCCTCGAGACCGTCGACTCACGAACATGCGCGCCGTTGCCCGCGGCAGAGTACGACCGAATCCGACGCACGGCCCCTTTCCGCTATGCACGTTCTATTCCGCCGGGTTTTACCGATGCGACGAAGTCACTAGACCTAAGATTTAACGACCTGATAATTTGGTTCGAGCTGATTGCGATCGCGCGCGTGCGCAGAGCACCAATTTTCTTAGTGACTAATGAACGCAAGAAAGATTGGTGGAGGGTCGATGGCAAGAACCTTGAGGGAACCCATCCGGCTCTAGTATTCGAGATGTTTGCAGAAGCGGGGCAGCGAGTCGCTCTTATTTTTGGACCGACACTCGTTCCTCAATATGAGAGCGCGAAGCGCACGGCTACATATGCTTGGCCTGCGTTCACATATTCGAGTTTTCTGGCGCAAGCGCTTGCCGCGGAAGCATTGGCTAATAGATTTGCAATACAGGTTCCAGCGTTCGAGAGACTGCAGCGAACGCTGGGGCTTGCTTTGCCGACATTGAACGTCGAGCAGCTTGCCAATGCTAACTCTGGCGTAGCTTCGCTAGGCAAATTGATTGCCAATCTGCAGAACAAGCTGGCGGCTGGCCTCGGTCCACGTTCAGTGCTAGAGCAGGCTGGCTTGTGGTCGATGCGTGATTTCGGGGCGCTAAGTCGCAAGAATGAAGACCTTTGGAACTCTATTGCGGGTGGCAGACCGTCGATCGCCTCAGCACTGGGACTCCGCAGCAACTACCCGAAAAACCCGTCGTGGCTAGAGTTGCAACGCATACAATTGCCAGCGTGGCCCGCCCCGAGCTATTTGTCCGAGATTGCCCAAAGCAGCCTTGCGCTCTCGCCCGGAAAACATCTAGAACGCTTGCTGGGTACCTTCGCGTTCAGCCCTACCAGTCAGCTGCAGCAGCTCTACAACTCGATTAGAGAAAATCAACTCGCTATTGACCGGATGCAAGCGCTATGGGCAGCTATGCGCACCGCCCCGCTTCGCGTTGATTCGCGAATTCAACGCCTTATCGACCTGTCGGTTGACGCGGAGAGGGACGTAGACCTTCCACGCCGCGCCGCGGCTCGCTTGCGTCGTAGGCGCAAAGGGGAGCGCCGGCGGCTGCGCAGGCAGTTGCGCGGCGGCCGTGTGAACCTGTTTCGATCGGATACGCCAGTCGATCTCGGCGCCTAGGGCTTTTTCGGGCCGATAAGGCGCCCTTTCCGATTGAGACGATGGCTTTGCTTTTGGGGATTGCTCAGCGCAAGCGGACGTCGTGCCTGCGAATTCGCACGTATGACTCCCAAATCCGGAGAAACATCGCAATGGTGTGCAAGGCCCCGACTTGCGCAAAGAAGGCCCCGCGTTCGATCTTGCCATCGCGCTCGCGTTGCTCGCGATCGACGAACAGATCGATCGCCTCGCCCTGCAGAACATCATCGCCCTCGGCGAACTCGCACTCGACGGCACGTTGCGCGGCGTGAATGGGATATTGCCGATGGTGCTCGGTGCGCGCGGTGCCGGGTTCACGAAGTTGATCGTGCCGCAACAGAACGCCGATGAGGCCGCACTGGTGGATGGCATCGAACTCTACGCCGTGGATTCGCTGCAAACGGCGGTATCGGTGCTGCTCGGCAACGGCGGACCATTTCGGCGCTACACGAAGGCGCCCGATCTGCGCCCGGCCGATGATGTGGTGCACGGCGATCTCGCCGACGTGCGCGGGCAGCTCGGTGCGAAGCGCGCGCTCGAAATCGCCGCGGCGGGCGGGCACAACCTGCTTTTCGTCGGGCCGCCCGGCTGCGGCAAGACGATGCTCGCGCGACGCCTGCCCTCGATTCTTCCGCCGATGACGATCGGCGAAGCGCTCGACGTCACCAAGATCTACAGCGTCGCCGGCTTGCTGCGCGCACACGACGGCGTGGTGAACGCGCGGCCATTTCGCTTTCCGCACCACACGATAAGCCAGACCGCGCTCGTCGGCGGTGGTGCCCTCGCGAAGCCCGGCGAAATTTTGCTCGCCCACCACGGCGTACTCTTCTTGGACGAGCTTCCCGAGTTCAGCCGCAGCGCGATCGAGGTGATGCGTCAACCGCTCGAAGAGGGAGCGGTAACGATCGCGCGCGCGGCGGGCACCTTCACGTATCCGGCGCGATTCCAACTCGTCGCCTCGATGAATCCATGCCCGTGCGGATATCGCGGCATGCGCAACGCCGAGTGCCGCTGCGACGATGCCGCCGTCGCGAAGTACGTCGCGAAACTTTCGGGCCCGCTCCTCGACCGCATCGACATCCAGATCGCGATTGCTCGCGTACCCTTCGACGACATGGTCCGACGCGACGGCGCCGAGCGCTCCGCAACGATTCGCGAACGCGTCATGGCTGCGCGCACCTTGCAGCAGCAGCGCTTCGCCGGAAGCTCGATCGCGGCGAATGCCGATATCCCAGCGAATGCGATGAAGACCTACTGTCCGCTCGACGACGCCGCGTTACAACTCCTTGCGGCGGCGAGCGCGAAGCGACAGTTCTCCGCCCGCGCCCTCGACCGCATCACCCGCGTCGCCCGCACCATCGCCGATCTCGCCTGCAGCGACGCCATCCACGCCGAGCACGTCGCCGAAGCAATCCAGTATCGCAGCCTGGAACGCCTCGACGGACGGGCCGCGTAGATTCTAATCGCCGAGGCGCGTGTCGTAGCTGGTGTTTCTGCCGGCGCCGGGATTTCGCTCGATGAAGCCTTTTTCGAGCAAATCCTTGAGATCGCGCTCTGCCGTGTCAACGGAGACCTTCGCGAGCTTTGCGTATTTCTTCGCGTTGAGAAAGCCCTCGAAATCGCCCGCAAGATAGCGTTGAAGCACGCCTCTCTGCCGTTCCGATACGGACGCGCCGGCATGTGCTTCCCAGTAGCTCTTCACTTTGAGCGTCAACTCAATCGTATGCAACGTTCGTTCCGCGGCAATGCGATAGGCTCCGAGATACCAGAGCAGCCAATTCGAGATATCGCCGCTTCCCGCTTGAGTCGCTTCGACGACCCGGTAGTATTCGGCTTTGTCCGCGTTGATCTGGCTCGACATGCTAATGTAGCGCCGTGGCGATTGCTCGTCGCGCGCAAGGAGAAGATCCGCAAGTGTGCGGGCGATGCGACCGTTTCCGTCCTCGAACGGATGGATCGTAAGAAACCACAGATGCGCGATCGCGCTTCGCACGATACCATCGTCGAGCGCTCGCGGCGGACTATTGATCCACGCACAAAGCAGCTCCATCTCTTCTGGGACTCTCTCTGCGGGCGGAGCTTCGTAGTGTACGCGCGGGGCGCTCGCATAGACCCCGGAGACGACCTGCATCGGACCTTGCGAATCGTCGCGCCAGCGGCCAATCCAATCGGCGCCGCTTTCGGATGCGAAGAGCGCCGAATGCCAACGCCAGAGGCGTTCGGGCGTCACCGGCGCGAGGTAGTTCGTCGTTGCGTCAAGGAGCATCTCGGCGAGGCCTTCCGCATCGCGATCGAGCGCCTGCGAGGCAATACCATCGAGGCCAAGACGCCTCACGACGGACGAACGAACGGAGGCCGCATCGAGCACCACGCCTTCGATTGCTGAGGTGTTGACGATCTCGTCGGTCAGCGTATCGACGACGAGAGCGTCCTGGGCGGCCAAGCCGATCGCCCGAACGGCGCCCAATGCGAGCCCCTGAGCACGCCTGGCCTCGCCGAGGGCAGTCGCGATGACGTGACCATCCCAGCTAAAGTTCGGCCAGTTCCGGTGCTCCCAGACGTACATCCGCCGCATCTTAACCGCACATTTTGCGGATAAAACAGCAGGGCTCCTTCTTCGCGTAAGCGACCGCTAGCCGTTCTTTACGATCACGTTTACGTACGTCATCGCTGCGCACAGCGTGCCGTCGGCTGCGCGATTGTATCTGGAAATCAGCGTCGTGAGCTCTTCTTCGATTTGCGCGTGCAACTCGGGCGGAAGTCCGGCGAAGAGCATTTTCATCGGGCCGAAGTGCTCTTTGAAGGTCGCGATCATCTGCGCGACCGAGGCGAAACGAAAGTAGACCACGCGATCGTGGAGCCGTATCTCGCGCTCACCGAAGAGGCGCTTGAGGCCCGGAACGGTTCCCCACTCGATCGGCGCATGCGCTCCGGCGGGGCGCGGCGGGCCGTACTTACCGCTCAGCGCAAACATGCCGCCCGGCAGGCTCTCCAACGTCCAATTCGAGAGCGCGATCGTGCCTCCGGGTTTGCAGACGCGCAGCAACTCAGCTGCCGCCTGCGGCTGATTTGGCGCGAACATCGCGCCGAACGTCGAGAGCACGCTTTCGAACTGCGCGTCGGCAAAGGGTAACTGCTCGCAGTTACCCACCCGAAAATCGACGTCGAAGCCTTCTGCTGCCGCCCGCAGCCGTGCGCGATCGATCAGCTTGTCGTACAGGTCGAGACCCGAGACGACGCATCCCCGGCGCGCGGCTGCAAAGGCGGTGTTTCCGCTACCGCAAGCTACGTCGAGAACGCTGGCGCCGGCGGCAATGCCGGCGTCTTCGCAGAGAACCTCTCCCACGAGCGTCGTGCCCGCGCCGATGATGTGGAAGTCGCCGACGGTCCATGGAGACGCAGTCATCGAACCCTCCTCTATCCAGCTCCGAAAGCGTTCGTGGCGGGCGGAATACGACCATCTATCGTCTGGTCTGCTCGCCTGCTCGCTCTCCGTTGCCTATCGTGCGTTCGCGATCAAGCGTTTGCGTTGCTCCGATACGGATTGAAGATCCGAAAGCGGCGCACGAAGCGACGCGAAGGGCTCCACGTCGGCAAGCGTACTTGCCGAGATGCCGTGCGCCGAATCGGCGAGACGACGCGATGACTCCAGCAGGGCTTTGTCGAGCGCGAGCAGTTCGTTGAGCACCTGCGCGCCGTCGCTCCGGCGATTCCACACTGCGTCGATATCCGGTGCCGGTGCCGAGCGAATTGCGCTCTCCAGATCCGCGAGCGACTGCTCGAAGGCGCGCAGTTCGCGCAACTTGTGATTGACTTCGGGCTTCGGGAACGGCTGCTCGCGCGTGGGCTCACCCGCGGCGTCGCGCCACCAGGCGGAGATCGCCTCGCTCACCGCGTTTTTTGCGACGAGCACCTCTTGGCTCGCGACGCTGCGTACGGCAAGGTCGTCGCTACGCAGCCGCTCGCGATCGCTGTAGCCGCTGAAGTTGACCGAGCCGAGGAAGGCCCCGAGCTCGCGCCCGAGGCCGTCTTCGATCTCATGGAGACGGCGGTCCACTACGCACTCTCCGTCGGGCGCTTACCGTTGCCCCCTTGTGCCGGCGCGCTCGTCATCGGCACGTTGAGCATCGGTGAACCACCCGTGATGTTGAAGCCCTCACCGCACGCCATGTTCGGCGCGCTGATCACGCCGCGCTTGGCCATCTCGAGCGCGCAGTAGTAGCGCACCGCGTCGATCTCCGAGAGCCCAAACGCTTTGAGCGAGATGAGCGATTTCATCAGCTCATCCGACGGGCGCACCAGCACCTTCACGCTGTTGAGGTGAATGCCGAACTCTTTGAGGAAGGTCGCGAGCTTCTCGTGCACGGCTTCGGTGATCTCTTGGATCTTCTCGTTCACTTGTTCGAGCGGCGTGCACTGCACGATCTGATTGATCGCCTGCTCGATCACCGGGCCCGCGTAAGCGTTCACGTTCTCGGTCGTGATGAAGTGCCCCGCGTAGGGCATGTGCTGCACAACGTTGACCGCGTCTTCGCCGGTGTCCACGTGGATATAGTAATCCACGCTGTACTCCATTTCGGCCATCTCTTTCGAAAGCGCCTGACCTTGCGTCGTGCAGACGAGCTTCGCGCGATTCAGGTAGATCGCTTCGTACTGCCACGGATTCTGGCCGCCGTAGAACGCGGTTTGAATGGAGCCGAAGAGCGGATGCTGCGGCGTCTCCACCTGATACTGCCCCGTTTCGTACACATTCAGAATCGCACCGCGCGATTTAAGCACGCAAAAGTGATTGCTCTCGACGGTGAGCAGCGTGCCGTTCGCAATCCCGTCCGACGGGACGTGGTAAAGCAGCACGTTTGGGCCCATAACTTCCTTGCCCTCGTTGTTCAGGGTCGAGACGACGTTGCGAAGCGCCACGAAAAGAGACTCCTTTGCGATAGGGAAAGCGGTGTTCCAAAGAGGCTGTATCGCGCAAATGCACAAAAGTTGCGGGTCAAACGTCCCATTCGGAGGTCACCATGCGCGTTCGTATCATCGAGAAAACCACCGGAGCGGTGCTCGCCGACGCGGCCGACGGCCAGGCGCAGAAGGTCGAGGGCAACTGGTACGTGGATCCCGCCGCGGTCAGTTCGAAACTCGCGCTCACCCAGCACGACTACACCTGCCCCTACAAAGGCACGTGCCACTACGCCGATTACGTGGATGGAATGACCAAGGTTCCCGATATCGCCTGGGTCTACGGCGAACCCAAGTCCGGCTGGGAGCACATCAAGGGCCGCTACGGCTTCTACGCCGGCGACACGCGCAAGACACGCGACGAGGTAACGGAGTAGCGCTAGTGCGCGAACCCCGCGTCGTCTGCCTTTGTCGTTGCCGCGATGTGAACGGTATCGTCTACGTACGCCTTTAGTGGGTGCGAACTGTCGAGGACCACGTCGTGTCCCTTGACCCAGTTGTGCGCGAAGAGGCCCGGAAGGCCCAGAAATGCCCACGACACGATGGTCATCGTGGAAGAAACGCCTTGTTCGCCTTTGCCCTCTTCATTTTTTTCTTGACTCGTCAGACGGATTTTCTCGCCATCGACTGCATAGATCCAATCGATTTTTATTCCGAGGTTCCCCGGGTGTCCGTGTGAGCCCGCGCGGTCGACAGAAACCACTTCGCCCTGCCCGCCACCGCCTTTTGCGACGACGATCCAACCGTCGACAACGATATCGTCCGTCGACCGAACGTTAAATGTGTCTCCGACCTTCGCAGTCGCCGACGACACCGGATCGGTTACCGCGACGCGAACCGGCGTTCCACCCGGAACGACCACGGTTGTAGGAACCGGCATTGTTGAGGAGACTGGGGACGGGGTACCGCAAAGTCCGGTCGTGAGTGAGAACGCAAAAACGAGCGCGATCATAGACGCGCAACGTGCTACCGAGAAAGCCATCAACATGCAGCCTTTCGAGAATACCGTGCTGCCGATCAGTTCAAGGGGCGCAATGCGCCCCCTTTGAACCAAAAGTCCCGCCTTAGTGCCAGAATGAAACGCCGACGTATGGGCCGTTGAAGCCGGAATCGCTGGCGTTGGCGTTGCGTGCGAACCAGGTGTCGCTCATGAAGCCGACGCGCAGGTTCCACGGGCCGACCAGATTCGGGCGAAAATTCACGCCGACGTCGAGGCGCAGCACGGCGTATTTGCCGTAATCGAGCGTCGCGCCGCGCAAGCTCGGGTAGTACCACGCGCTATAGTAGTACGAGCGCGGCATGTAGTAGTTCGCCCAGCGATCCACGCCGATGCCGAAGCCGTGCAGCGCATACGTCTCGTTGAAATCATACACGGGGTTGTACGAAAAATACCCCACGCCCACGCCCGTCGGCAGATCCGGTCGCCCAAGCTCCACATCGAACTCGTCGTCGAATTGATCGTAGTCGAAGTTCCAGCGCGGGCCGCCCGCAAAGGCGTAGTGCGAGGCGAGGCGTTGCCACTGCAACGTATTCGCGAAGCGCGCCTTGGGCGTCGCCTGAAACTCGTAACGCGCGCCGAGTTGCGTCATCGTGCCGTTGCCGCCGATCCAGGCATTTCCCGACGTGACCAGCGGCCCGCCCTGGATGTCGAGCGTGACGTGATTTGGCTCCGGCGGAGGCGTCTGCGCGGGCACCACGGGTGCAGGCGAGGCGGTCGCCGCGGCGAGGAGAAACGTCAGCGCGGCGAGCATCGAACCTCCCTCAATCTGCGCGAGCCGTATATCCCACTCTTCGGATGGTTCGGATCAGCGGTTTATCACCTCGGTCATCGAGTTTCGAGCGTAAGTACGAGATGTAGGTCTCGACGACGTTCGGCTCCACCGCGGCGTCCCGCCCCCATACGCGGTCGAGTAACTGCTCGCGCGTGAAGACTCGACCGGGCTCGCGCAGCAGCGTCGCGAGCAGATCGAACTCGCGGGTCGTCAGCGTGACGGGCTCCGCGTCCCGCTCCACCGCACGCGTGGTGACGTCCATCACGATGTTCGCGTAGCGGATGACGTCGCGTTGGGCGAGTTGCGGGCGCCGCAGTTGCGAGCGCAGGCGCGCGGCGATCTCACCTAAGTCGAAGGGCTTGGCGACGTAATCTTCGGCGCCGGCGGTGAGCGCGGCGATCTTATCCTGCGTGTCGGTGCGCGCCGAGAGCATCACGACCGGGGCCTCGGTGACGCGGCGAATCATCGGAACGAGCGAGACGCCGTCGATCTTCGGCATCATCACGTCGAGCACGATGATGTCGGGTTGCTCGCGTTCGAGATGCGCGAGCGCTTGCACGCCGTCGCTCGCGCACGTCACCACGAAGCCGTGCTGCGAGAGCCCGATCTCGAGCATCTCGCGCATGTTCGGCTCGTCGTCGATCACGAGCACCGTCGGTTTACCGAGAATCGGCATCGGACTCCTCATCGGCCAAAGGGAACTGCAGGGTGAAAACAGTGTGTCCCGGCTGGGATTCGAGCTCTACCGCGCCGCTCCACCGATCGGCGACGCGCTTGACGATCGCGAGGCCCAAGCCCAGCCCTTCGGCGCCGTTGCGATCGCGCGCACGGTAGAAGCGTTCGAAAATCGCATCGCGCTCGTCGGTGGGAATGCCGGGCCCGTCGTCGCTCACCGCGATGCGCGCCAGCGCACCGCGTACGCCGGCATGCACGCGAATCGGCGACGCGGGAGCATACTTCACCGCGTTTTCGATGAGATTGCCGAGCGCTTCCGTGAGATCGTCACCGTCGATCACGATGCTCGCGGAGCGCGTGCATTCGAAGGCAATCGAACGCTCGGGAAACCGACGCTGCGCGGTCGCGACGATCTCGCCAGCCGCGTCGGCGAGATCGAGCAGGCGCGGCACGCTCACGGGTGAGTTCAAACGCGCGAGCGTGAGCATCTTCTCCACCAGCGTGCGCATGCGCGTGGTCTCCGCCCGCAGTCCCTCGATGATACGGCCATCCACGCCCGCGAGCGCCTGGCTCGAATGAAGAATATCCACGTAACCGGAGACGATCGTGAGCGGGGTGCGCAATTCGTGTCCGGTCTCGGCGAGGAAGCGTTGGTAGCGCTCGGCGGCGGCGCGGCGTTCATCGAGCGTTGCGAGCAAGGCCGCGCGCTCGCCCCGCACCTGCAGGCTCGCGCGCCGCACCCCGAACCCGGCGATCGCGACGATCGCCGCCAGCGCGAACGCGGCGTCGATGGTGAGAAAGCGCAGCAACGGCGGCCCGCTCGGCGCGATGGTGACGATCGCATCGCCGCGATCGATCGTGACCGGTGGAATGCGCGCGAGTTGCAGCGCGAAGACCACGAGCGGAGAACGCGCTCCCGGCCGCGCGCCGCCCGGGCGCGGCGGCCCGCC
>JAGWSR010000065.1 GCA_028869385.1 bacterium | reverse complement strand
CGCGATGCCCGCGCGCGAAAAGGTCAGCGCCAGCGTCGTCGCGGCGACGGCGAGCAGCGCGGCGCGCGCGCGCGACGGCGCGGCGACGCTCCATGCGGCGAGCATCGCGAGCGCGATTTCGAGATAGCCCGCGAGTTGGTTTGGGCCTTCGAGTGCGCCCGAGATGCGCGGTGCGAGCCCGGGCGCGAAGACGATGCCCCACGGCGCGCCGATCACCTCTTGCACGAGCGCGCTCGCGCAGACCGCCGCGACCGAGAGGGCGAACGCGCGACGCAGCAGCTTCGCGTCGGGATCGCTGCGGTAGGCGCAGGCCGCCGTTACGAAGAGCAGCGCGTATTCGAGCCACTTGGCGCCCTCGCGCAGCGCCTCGCCGCGGTAGGCGGCGACGGCGGTGGTCGCGAGCACGGCCGCGCAGAGCACGGCGAACGCGAGGGCCATCGCGCGCGCCGGACGATCGCGCAGCGCAGCGAGCGGCGCGCGCGTGCCGAGCAACCCCGTTGCGACGCCGAGCAACACGATCTTCGGCAGCGAGATCGTCGTCGCGCCGACCGCGTGCGCGCATGCGAAGGGCAGCACGAAGGCGAGCGCGGCGGCACCGTAGGCGGCCCGGCGCATCGTGAGCAGGGCCGCTGCGACGAAGGTCGCGGCGAAGAGCGCGAGGGCGAGCGGATCGAGCGCGGGCACGATCGGAAAGCGGTCCACGACCGGCGCGTAGTGCACGGCGGAACGATTCGAGCCGCGATGCGACGAACACTTGCGCCCATGGATGCTTCGATGGTGCGCCTCGCGATCGAGCGCAAGCGCGATGGCGCGACGCTCGATTCGACGACGTGGGAAGCGATCGTCGCCGCCTATATGGACGGCACGGCGGACGACGCGCAGATGGCGGCGCTCGCGATGGCCTGCGTGTGGCGCGGGCTCGATCTCGGCGAGGCGGTCGCGCTCACCCGCGCGATGGTCGCAAGCGGCGCGTCGCTGCACTATCCGCACGACGTCTTCGTGGTGGACAAACATTCGAGCGGCGGCGTGAGCGACATCGTGTCGCTGGTCGCGGTGCCGCTCGTCGCGGCGTGCGGCGTGAAGGTTGCCAAACTCTCGGGGCGCGCGCTCGGGCACACCGGCGGCACCATCGATAAACTCGAGACGATCGCGGGGCTGCGCACGACGATCGAGATGGATGCCTTCGTGCGCCAGGTCGAGCGCGTGGGCTGCGCGATCGCGGCGCAGAGCGATGCGTTCGTGCCGGCGGACAAACGCCTCTATCGCCTGCGCGATCACACGGCGACGGTGCCGAGCATCGGATTGATCGCCGCCTCCATCGTCTCCAAAAAAGTCGCGGGCGGTGCCCACGCGTTCGTCTTCGATGTCAAATGCGGCGGCGCGGCGTTCATGCGCGACGTGCGCCAGGCGACGGATCTCGCGCAGACCCTCGTCGCGGTCTCGCACGAGTTCGGGCGTCGCGCGCGCGCCGTCGTGAGCGACATGGAAGAACCGCTCGGTCGTTCGATCGGCACCGGTATCGAAGTGATCGAGGCGCGTGAGTTTCTGCGCGGCGAGGATGCCGACGGGCGCGTGCGCGAGGGCTGCCTGCAGATCGCTGTCGAGATGCTGGCGCTTGCCGGCGTGCGCGAACCGCGCGAGACCGCGCTCGGCGCGTTGCAGAGCGGTAAGGCGTACGAAAAATTCGTCGAGATGATCGAGGCGCAGGGCGGATCGCGCGATGCGCTGGAGCGGATGAGCGTGACCGCGCGCGCTCACGAGGTGAAGGCCTCGCACGCGGGATTCGTCACGGCGATCGACGCGGTCGCGCTCGGGCACGCGGCGCGCGAATGGAGCGCGCACGAGCCGACCGGAGGGATTCGCGTCGCGATGCGGGTCGGCGCGCGCGTGGAGCGAGGCGACGTTATCGCCGTCGCGTACGGCGCGCATGCGAACGCCAAGCGCGTCGCCGATGCGTTCGCGATCGGCGCGGAGGCGCCGCCGGCGCGTCCGCTCGCCTACGCGACGATCTAGCTGCGCTCGACCTCGCTGATCAAGTAGAGCGGACGACCCTTCACTTCGTCGTAGATGCGTCCGATGTACTCGCCGAGGATTCCGAGGCTGATCAACTGCACGCCGCCGAGGAAGAGCACGGCGACGATCGTCGAGGCCCACCCGCGCGTGTAGCCCGGCGGGTTCAGGCTGAAGATCTTGAATCCGACGACGACCATCGCGTACACGAACGCGATGACGCTCGATACGAACCCGAGATACGACGCGAATCGCAGCGGCACGTCCGAGAACGACGTGATGCCGTCGATGGCAAAGCGAATCATCTTCGGCAGCGGATACTTCGTCTCGCCCGAGAGGCGTTCGTCGCGATCGTACTCCACGCCGATCTGGTTGTAACCGACCCAGCTCACGAGGCCGCGCAAGAAGCGATGGCGTTCGGGCGAGCGCTTGAGCGCCTCGACCACGCGTCGGCTCATCAGCCGAAAATCACCGGTATCCACCGGAATCGAGACTTTGGTGAGGCGTTTGATCGTGCGATAGAAGATGCGCGCCGTGAGCAACTTGAACGGGCTCTCGCCCCTACGCGTGCGGCGCACCGCGTACACCACGTCGTATCCGGCGCGCCACTGCTCCACGAAATCGGCGATGAGCTCGGGCGGATCCTGTAAGTCGCCGTCCATCAGCACGACGGCATCGCCGCGCGCGATCTCCACGCCCGCGGTCGCCGCGAGTTGGTGGCCGAAGTTGCGCGAGAGGTTGACGAGCACGACGTTCGCGCGCGCGCGAAGCTCCTCGCGGATGCGTTCGAGCGTTCGGTCCTTGCTGCCGTCGTTCACGAGGACGATCTCGTAGGAGGGCGTTCCGGGCAGCCGCTCGAGGATTCCCACGATGCGCTCGAGGAGCGGTGCGACGTTGCCCTCTTCGTTGTAAAGGGGCACGACGACGCTCAGGGTCGGCGGCGCCTCGGTCGTTTGATGCATGGCGGCCCGCCTTTCGACACAAGTCGCTCGCGTGCATCCTGGCACGGAACGCTTCGCCCGAGGACGAACGTTACCGATGCGATGCGCTTTCCGAACACCTTCCTCGTGCTTCTTCTCGCCCTCACGGCGTGCGCTTCCGCGCAGAAGCCCGCCGACGATCCCTCCCCGACTCCGACTCCGACCGCGACGCCGACCGCCGCGCCAACGGTGGCGCCGACCGCGAGGGCGACGGCGCAGGCTACCCCGACGGCCGCGAGCCGACCGGAGACTTCGACATCGACGCCCGTGGCCGCGCCGACGAGCGCGCCCACGCCGACGCCGGGAGTAACGTTTGCGCCGAGCGCCGCGCCGACGGCGAGCGCGCAGCCGACGCCGACGCCGACGCCGCGTGCGAAACCCCGTGCCTCGGTGCCGCAGCTCGCGCCGAACGCGCCGCCGCAGATCGTGGCGCTCCACATCGATAAGACGGTGCTCCACGGCGGCGAGACGGTTTCGGGAATGGTCGTGACGTCATCGAACGTCGCGAGCGTCGAGGCGCGCATCGCGAACTTCAGCATTGCGGTTCCGAAGATCAGCCCCGGGCACTTCGCGCTCGCCTACACCGTGCCCAATCTGCCGTTCTTTCTCCACGGGAGCTACGCGCTCGACGTGATCGCGCGCAACACCGCCGGAGCGACGGTGAGCCGCTCCGTGAGCATTCGTATCCGCTAGCGCGGATGCGGCGTCGGGATGCCCGACGGGAGATTCGGGAAGGGCGCGGGGTTGAACGGCGTCGGAATCGTGTTCGGCTGCGGCGCCTGGATGCCGCCCGGAATGCCGAGATCGGCCCACGCATAGACGACGTCTTTGACGGCGCGCAAGTCGGCGTCGTTGAGCGTGATCTCGCGAGGCGTGCGGTCGATTCCGTTCTCGGCCCGCTCTTCGGTCTGCAGCGATCCGCGCGTGTAGAGGTAGTGCAGAATGGTGCCCGATGCGATGCGGCGCGTCACGCGAAAGTGCAGCGCGTCGATGCGGTCCATGGCGATCGCTTTGGGATCCCAACCGCTCGTGTCGGTCGTGATATAGACCTCCGAGCCGAACGGCGTGTCGGCCGGCACCTGCACGGTGATCGTGACCAAAACGAGCTTGCCGGAGAACGTCTCGGTGACGCCGCCGGTCGCGCTCGCGGGTTTCGGTGCGAGTTCGGGATTCGGGAACGGGGTCGATGCGGCGACCGCATACTGTTCGGCCGCGTCGGGCAGCGGGCCCACCGGTAAGGGCTTGCGCGAGAGATCGAGTTCGACTACGTGGCCGGTATCGTCGAACGTGGCGCGCGCGTAGAGGCGCGGCTTCGGGGTCTCGAGCGCGGGCTTTTTGGTCGCGTCGTCGAGAATGCGGACGTCGGGCGCGAGCCGGAAGCCGTCACCGGTCGTGAAGAACACGTAACCGTTTTGGTACGCGAGCAATTGCCCGGTGATCGAGATCGGTGCGGTCGCGGCGAGCAGCGCGAATCCGAGGAGCGCGGCGAGCGCGCGAAGACGTCCGTGCTTCATTGCGTGAACTGCACCAAGAACTGCGGGCTCCAGCGCTGGGTCCCGAAGTTGAAGTAGTAGGTTCGCTGCACGTCGATCATCAGGTGACGCATGACGCGCGCCCGCACGTTGGCGGTGATGTCGTAGGGCGGCTGACCGAGATAGTTCGAGTAGAGATACTGGCCGATGACGTTCGTCGGCGGCAGCGGAAAGACGCCGGGAACGGCCGCCGGAAAGTCCTTGTGCCGATCGAAGGTGAGCGTCGTCGAGAATTCGGGGTGCGCGCTGTACGTGACGCCGAGCGTCGCGGTGCGCAGCGTCGAGGCCCCGCGAAACGCGAGGAAGCCGTAGTCGGGTTGACCGTTCGCGTCGAGCGGCGCGTACGGCGTGTAGCCGCCGTGGTTGTAGTAATCGCCCGTATTGTTCACGTTGTAGTTCACGTACGCGCTCACCTCGCGCGAGAACTGTCGGCTCACCGAGAAGTTCGTCGTTGCGGTATTCACGTGGTGCGGCACCGTGTACCAGAGGCGCTGCGCGGTGAGCACGGCGTTGAAATAGTACGTGTGGTACGGGTTGTACTTGTCGCCGAATTTGTACTCGGGGAGATAGACCGTGTAGCCGAGCGAGTGATCCCAGATCGTCGTATAGACGACGCCGCCGTAATCTTGCAAGCCGCGCGCGTTGAAGTAGCCGGTCGAGGTATCGTGGTTGAAGCCGAAGCCCCAGTGGATCTGCTCGTAGAACGGCGTTTTGAAGATGCGCTGATTGAACGACGCGCCGTACAGGTGGGCTTGCATCGGGTGATTCGGGATAGCGGGCGACGAGGGGCCGATCAGGTTGTAGTACGTCTGCTGGATCGCCGCCTGAAGGTACGAGTGCGGCAGCGCCTGCGCGAGTGTGATGAAGGTGGAACTCGCGGCGGCGGAGGGGCTGCGGAGGCCGTGCTGCTGCGTGTAGAGCTGTTCGAAGACGTTAAGCTGAAAGTTCTTGCCGATGCGGTCGGCGGCGTTGAGGTTCCAGAACTTGTTGAACTTCGTGCCCGGATTCACCGAGAAGACCGCGTACTCGTGCGCGCCGGCGAGGTGCTGTTCGAGCGAGAGGTAGCTGCCGTTCTCGGTGTCGCGACGCACGTGCAGCGCGGTGATCGAATTGTTGTTGCCGGTCGCGTTCCAGGTGAGATCGAGGTTCGCCCCGGAGAGCGAGTTCTGCGCCAGGTCCTGATTGGTACCGAAGTACACGTAGAACGACGGTAGCGGTATCGGAGCGCCGAACACGTACGACGTGACGTCACCGAATCGCACGTATGCGTTCGATCCGATGGTCGCCGATTTTGCCGTCAGGTTGAGGCGCGTGTTCGAAAGATCGGGAAAGTAGAACGTGTCGCCGGGCATCTGGCGACCCTTGATCGGATGCTCGAAATCGCCGTTTTCGTAGGTCCAGCGATCCGGCTTCTCGAGCACCGGCACGAAATAGACGCGCTTGAATGCGAGAAAGTCCGCGATGGCCGCGCCGCTCAGATTGCCGCCCGCGCTACGCAGCGTTACGTTGCTCGCGATTAAGAAGCGATTAAGCTTGAGGTCCATCGAGAACGTGTCGCCGGTGAGCGTCGTGCCGTCGCTCGTCGTCACGCGCACGTGGCCGTCGGCTTCGATCAGGTAGCGATCGTAATAGAATGCGATGCGATCCGCGTGCAGGCGGATGGTCGTCGGGGGTGCGGCAGCCTCGGCGCGCGCGCACGAGAGTGCGAGAACGAGCGCGAAGAGCGCGATGACGAGCGATCTTTGTCGAGGGTGCATGAAATGACGCATGGAGCCGAGGGCTCGTGTTTTAATCGTGTGATCATTTTCTCCTAGAGTGGAGGGCAAGATTGAGATTCGCGCGGGCCGAACGAAGCGGGTAACGTCATGCGTTTCGTAACGATTGTTTTAGACTCGGGCGGCATCGGCGCGCTCCCGGATTTCACCCAGTACGGCGATGCAAACGGGGCCAACACGATCGGCAATGTCGCGCGCAGCGTCGGAGGGCTCGCCCTCCCGGCATTCGAGCGGCTCGGGCTCGGCCACCTGACCTCGGTCGAAGGGGTGGCGGCGGTACCCGACCCGCGAGCGCGCGTGGCGCGCCTGCGCGAGAAGAGCCGCGGCAAGGACACGATCACCGGGCATTGGGAGATGGCGGGCATCGTAACCGCCGTGCCGTTCCCAACCTACCCCGAGGGCTTTCCGCCCGAGGTGGTCGAGGAGTTCACGCGGATCGTCGGCAAGCCGCCGCTCGGCAACGTGCCCGCGTCGGGAACCGAGATCATCGAAGAGCTCGGCGCCGAGCACATCGCGACCGGGCGCCCGATTCTCTACACGTCGGCCGACTCGGTCTTCCAGGTAGCCGCCCACGAAGAGGTCATTCCTCTCGCCACCCTGTACGACTGGTGCGAGCGTGCCCGGGCGATGCTCGTCGAGCCCCACAACGTGAATCGCGTGATCGCTCGCCCCTTCGTCGGCGAGCCGGGGGCCTTCGCGCGGACGCCGAACCGTCGGGATTACGCAATCGAGCCGCCACCGAGCGTGCTCGATACGCTCGCGCAGCGCGGTGTGGGTGTGCACGCTGTCGGGAAGATCTGCGATATCTACTGTGGACATGGCATCGCGTCGTCGGTGCGGGTGACCGACAACCGCGACGCCATGGAGAAGACGTTCGAACTCCTGGAGCGCGTCGAGCATGGCTTCATTTTTACGAATCTCAACGACTTCGACTCGAAATACGGACACCGCCGTAACGTGCGCGGGTACGCCTCGGCCCTCGAGGCGCTCGACGCGCTCGTTCCTCGCCTCGAATCGCTGCTGCGGCCGGACGACCACGTGATCTTCACCGCCGACCACGGCTGCGATCCGACCGCGCCCGGGAGCGACCACACGCGCGAATTCGTTCCCTTCGTGCATCTGAGCGCGCAGCCGGGCGCCGTCATCGGCGAACTCGAGGGGCTCGACAACGTCGGTCGCACCGTTCTGGAGGCCTTCGGAGCGTAAAGGCAGATGCAAGTCGCCGTTCGGATCGCGGAGCGAGAAGTCCCCGCCGCGTGGTGGTCGGTCAAGCGTACGATCGACGTCGCGCTCGGCGCGGTGCTGTTCGTGCTTTCGCTGCCGATCGTCGTGCTCGCGGCTCTCGGCATCGTGCTCGTGACCGGCGGCTCGCCACTTTTCGCGCAGGAGCGCGTGGGACAGCACGGGCGCCGCTTCAAGATGTTCAAGTTGCGCACGATGGTGCAGAACGCACACGACCTGCGCGACGAACTGATGCACCTCAACGAGGCCGACGGCCCCGTCTTCAAGATTCGCAACGATCCCCGGCTCCATCCGCTCGGCGGCCTGTTACGGCGCACGAGCATCGACGAACTGCCGAATTTGCTCAACGTGCTGCGCGGCGAGATGTCGCTCGTGGGACCGCGCCCGGCGCTCCCCTGCGAGATCGAACATTACGACGCGTATGCGCGGCGCCGGTTGCTCGTTCCGCAAGGCATCACGGGACTCTGGCAGATCAACGGGCGCAGCGACGTTTCGTTCGAGCAGTGGATGGAGCTCGACAACCGCTACGTGGACGAGTGGACCCCGCTCGGCGACGTGGAGATTCTCGTTAAGACGATTCCCGCCGTGCTGCGCAAGGACGGCGCTCATTAAACCGCAGCTGCGGCTGGTCGGCCCCGCGCCGCGCCGCCCGCGCATTTCGCTTGCGGCATCGACGATCTTCGTGATGGCCGCGACCTTCGGTTCGACGGTGCTCGGGTTCTTTCGCGAGGTCGTCAACGCGCGGTACTACGGCACGCAGTGGGAGATGGACACCTTTCTCGCGGCGGCCACCATTCCGACGATCCTGTTCGGCGTATTCAACGGCGCGCTTTTGAGCGCGCTCGTGCCGACGTTCTCCGAGTACATCACGCACGGCCGCGAAGAAGAAGCGTGGCGGCTCGGCAGCACCGTGCTCAATTTGCTCGCGATCGTGCTCACCGTGTGCGCGGTGCTCGGATACATTTTCGCGCCGTGGTACGTGCCGTTCATCGCGCACGGCTTTCCCGCGCCGCAGATGGGCGTGGCGATTCACATGACGCGCACGCTCATGCCGAGCATCGTCGCGGTGAGCCTGAGCGGCGTGCTCACCGCGATGCTCAACGCGTACCACCGCTTTCGCGCCGCTGCGCTGACGGGCATCGCGATCAACGTCGTGACGATCGGCTTCGTGGTCGTGCTCAATCATCATTACGGCATCTTCGCCCTCGTCTTCGGCACGGCGTGGGGGCTCGTCGCGCAGTTCCTCGTGCAGCTTCCGTCGTTCTTGCGACTCGGCAAGTATCGCTTCGTGATCGATCTCAAGCACCCGGGAATCAAGCAGATCGGCATCCTGCTCGGGCCGATCGTCATCGGCGGAGCGGCCGGACAGCTCGCGCTCTTCTTCGATCGATTCTTCGCCTCCACGCTCGCGCCGGGTTACATCGCCGGCATCAACTACGCGACCAAGCTCGTCAACTTCCCGCAGCAGATCTTCGCCGCGGCGATCGCGACCGTGATCTTTCCGCTGCTCGCGGCACAGTTCGCGCGGGACAACCGGCGCGGCGTCGCGCGGTCGGTGGTGACCGGCTTGCGGCTCGTCAACTTCATCACGATTCCGTCGGTTTGCGCGCTCATC
The DNA here is from genome assembly GCA_028869385.1 of bacterium. GTDB lineage: Bacteria > Vulcanimicrobiota > Vulcanimicrobiia > Vulcanimicrobiales > Vulcanimicrobiaceae > REEB354. Next base: position 14,274 of record JAGWSR010000065.1, on the reverse strand, counting down.
GTGCTCGCCTACCCGATGGTGCAGACGCTCTTCGAGCGCGGAACGTTCGGGCCGGCGGCCACCCAGCTCACGGCATCGCTCCTACCCTTCTCGGCGATCGGTCTCGTGGCGCTTGCGGCGAACGTCGTGCTGACGCGCTGCTGCTTCGCCTGTCGCGAGACCGCCGCGCCGGTCGCGATCTCCGTGATCAGCGTGCTGATGAACGTGGTGCTCTCGATGCTGTGGCTGCCCTCGCTCGGCGCGCGCGGATTGCTGCTCGCGAATAGCTTGAGTCAGATCCTACAGGCGCTGTTGCTGCTGCTGCTCGTCACGCGTCTCGTGCGCAGTATCGCGTGGGGCGAGCTCTGGAGCTCGACCCTCAAGATCGTCGTCGCGTCGGCGGCCATGTTCGCCGCCCTGCATTGGATCGAAGCGCTCGGCGTCTCGGTCGACGCCTCGCTCGCCTCGCGCGTGTGGTATCTGGTCGGTACGATCGCGATCGGCGGAGCCGTATTCCTCGCGGTCGCGCGCGCGCTCGGCATCGAGGAGCTCGATCTCGCGTGGAATACGATCATCGCGAAGTTCGAAAAGCATCTGATCGCACCGCCGGAGAACCGCGATGCACCCATCGCCTGAGCTCGCGAACGACGTGCTCGCCTGGGTCGATCCGGGGGTCGGGCGCTTCGAGCGCGCGCTGCTGCTGGATCGCGATGGCGTCATCAACGTCAAGATCGACGACGGCTACGTCCTCGACTTCGACCGGGACTTTCGGCTCATCGACGCCTTCGAGCGCGCGATGGCTCCGTTTTGCGATGCGCGCATCCCCGCGGTGATCGTGTCGAACCAGAGCTGCGTGGGTCGCGGGCTCATCGGTCGCGAGGCGATGCGCGAGGTGATGACCCGCGTCATCGCCGCGCTACGCTCTCGAGGCATCCGGATCGCCGGATACGTGATCTGTCCGCACGCACCCGATGCCCGTTGCGCGTGTCGAAAGCCCGAACCGGGCCTGCTCTTCGAAGCGGAGCGTCGCTTCGGCATTCGGCTCGGCGAATCGGCCTTTATCGGCGACTCGGCGACCGATGCGACCGCCGGCGAACGGGCGGGATGTCCCACATTTCTGGTTGACGCGGCCGACGAAGCGCGGTATTTCTTAGCTTTCGAGCAGGCGTACCGGTTGACGGCGGCGCCGCTTCGAGTCGGAAACGAATGACGATGAAGACCCACGAAGAGATCGGCCTCCTGACGAGCGGGTACACCGCCACGCGCAGCCGCGCACCGTTGCGCATCAGCTTCTGCGGCGGCGGCACCGACGTGCCTCCGTATCCCGAACTATACGGCGGCTGCGTGCTCTCGTGCACGATCGATAAATACGCCTACGTTTCGGTGCGCAATCACGCGCAGCCGCAGATTCGCGTCATCTCGGAGCATCAGGGCATCGACGTGCTCTTCGATGAGGCCGGCGGCGGGCATCTGGAGGGCAAGCTCGACCTGGCGCAGGCGATCTTTCGTCGCTTCCGCAGCGGCGGACTCGAGTGCTTCATTCAATCCGACGCCCCACCGGGAAGTGGACTCGGTTCGTCGTCTTCGATGATCGTCGCGCTGATCGAGGCGCTCTCGCGCCACCAGGGGCTGCATCTCACGAACTATCAGAAAGCCGATCTCGCTTTCAACATCGAGCGGAACGACCTCGGCATCATCGGTGGGCTGCAGGATCAGTACGCGGCGGCATTCGGCGGGTTCAATTTCATCGAGTTTACGTCGAGCGGCGTCTACGTCACGCCGCTGCGCCTCTCGACCGAGCTGCTCTCGGAACTGCACTATCACCTGTTGCTCTGCTACACCGGCACCACGCGGCTCTCGAGCAACATCCTCAACGAGCAGACCGACAACGTGATGCGCGAAGAGGGGCGCGTGATGGAGAGCCTCTCCGGGCTCAAGGCGCTCACCATCGAGCTCAAGCGGGCGCTCCTTCGCGGCCGGCTCCACGAGTTCGGCGACCTGCTCGACCAGGCGTGGCAGCTCAAGCGCCACTTGGCGAGCGGCGTCTCCAACGAGCAGATCGAGACGCTCTACGACATGGCGAAGGCCGCGGGCGCGGTCGGCGGGAAGATTTTAGGCGCGGGCGGCGGAGGACATCTGCTGCTCTTCGTGCCGTTCACCAAGCGTGGACGGGTGCGTGAGGCGATGGAGTCGGTCGGTGCCCGTATCGTGGACTTCCAGTTCGAGGAGCACGGCGCCACGAGTTGGCTGACGACCGAAGACACGTGGATCAGTAGGGATTAACGTGAGCACAGCAACTGCAGAACGTCCGATCGCGATCGGAGTGATGGCCTATAACGAGGAGCGCAACATTCGAGCGCTGCTCGAGAGTCTGCTGCGCCAGACGTACGACGACCGCATCGCGCGCATCGTCGTCGTGGCGAGCGGCTGCACCGATCGCACGTGCGACATCGTAACCGAGTTTCTGCCGAAGGATTCGCGCATCGAGCTCGTTGCCGAGGGTCAACGCGCGGGCAAGATCGCCGCGATCAACACGTTCCTCGCCACGGCCCAGGAGCCGTACCTCGTGGTCTCGTGCGGAGACCTCATCTTTAAGCCCGACACGATCGAAAAGCTCTGCGCGCCGCTCGAGCGCGAGCGCGTGGGCATGACCGGCGCGCATCCGGTGCCGATCAACGACAAGCGCTCCTTCGTGGGGTTCGCGGTGCACTTGATGTGGGATCTGCATCACACGATCGCGCAGCGCAAGCCGAAGATGGGCGAACTGATCGCTTTCCGCAACGTGCTGCGCAGCTTGCCGACCGAAGCGCTCTGCGACGAGCTCTCGGTTGAAAACCAAGTTCGCGCCGCCGACCTCGACGTGGTGTACGCATCCGATGCCGCGGTGTACAACAAGGGCCCCGAGACGCTGCGCGAGTTCTTTCGGCAGCGCTGCCGTTGGATCGCCGCGAACTTTCAAGTGATCGCCGATTATCACTTGCCCGTCTCGACGATGGATCCGGGCATGCTGCTGAAGGCGACCGCCTCGTACGTCCGCGAGACCAAGCCCCGTCTCGACTGGCTCGTCGGCGTCGCGGCGATCGAGCTCGCGGCCCGTGCGAAAGCGTACTACGATTATCACGTGGCGCGCTCGCGTCAGAAGTACCGCGTGTGGGATCCGGTCGCGACGACCAAGTCGCTCGAATCGGAGCAGACTCCCGCGCACAAGGACCTGGAGACGGTTTAGGGCCCATTGCAGACGCTTGCGCGACGCACGCTCGACGCCGTTAGCGCGACGCCTTATTGGCTCGCGCTCCTCGCATTGGGCGCGCTCGTTCGCATCGTGGCGGGAGCGTTCGTTTCGAACACGCTCGACATGCGCTTCTACGGATCCGTGCTGCTCGACGGATCCTTTCATCGGCCGCTCTATCAGGACGGGCTCTTTTCGTATCCGCCGCTGTGGGGATACGTGCTGCTTGCGATGGGGCGTCTCTCTTCGCTCGCGCACGTTATTCCGTTTCAGCGCGTGGTCGCGCTCGTGCCGTACGCGATTCCGGGCCTCACCAGCTACGACCTGACCAAACCGTTCTTTTCGCTCCTGATCAAGGCGCCGATCCTCGCGGGCGACGCGGCGGTGGCGTGGTTCGTCTGGGCGCTCGCGCGGCAACTCGGCGCGAGCGTTGCGGCTTCGCGCGCGGCGGTGCTCGCGTGGTGGCTGAATCCGCTCGTGCTCTTCGGCTCGACGATCAATGCGAGTTGGGATTGCATCGTGCCGCTCGCGATGCTCTCAGCGGTGCTGCTCGCGTGGCGCCGTGCCTGGACCGGCAGCGGCGTGATGATCGCGCTCGGCATTCTCACCAAGCTCACGCCGCTCTACGCGCTGCTCACCGTCGGCGTGATGGCGATCTCGCGTGGCACGCTAGCGGACTGGATCCGCCGCCTGCTGCTCTGCGGGCTGGGAATCGCGGCGGCGCTCGTCGTGGCGTTCATTCCGCTCGCGGCGTGGGGCGAGTTCGCGGCGCTGCGCCAGGCGGTCTTCGCGCGCGTCGGGTCGTTCTCGGTCGGCGGCGCGAACCTCTGGGCGCTCGCGTCGCTGCGGCCGTTCGGCGCGCTCGGCGCGTGGGCCCAGACGCACCGCGTCCTGGTGCTCGACGCCTCGACGCTCGTACTGCTTGGGGGGATCGCGACCGCGGTCGTCTTCACGCTGCGTCGCCGCAATGCCGACCTGCGTACCTACCTCTGCATGCTCTTCGCGATCGCCTCGATCGTGCTGATCGCGAGCCCGTTCTCGCAGCCGACCTACGTGTTGTGGATGCTGCCGATCGCGCTCGTGCTCGCGACGGTCGGCGACCGCTTTTGGCGCTGGTACGCGTTGCTGCAGACGCTCTTCGCCTCGCTCTTTCTCTACAGCGTGCGCAGCGTGCAAGATTTGCTGATGCCGCTCTGCGTGTTCGCGCACGCGTGCGATCCCGTGGCGTTCGCCAAGGCCTCGCTCGATTATCGCGCGATCGCGACGCCGCTTGCGGATAACCTCCAGATCACGATCGACGCGCTCTCCGGCTTTGGCATCGGCGTCGTGATGATCGTGGGCTTCGTCTTCGCGATACGAGCGATCGTCTCGCGCGAACCCGCGTCGCAGGCTCCGGAGCCGACCGAGCGGCCCGGGCTGCGTATCGAATTTCCGGCCGCGATCGCGCTCGGTGCTTCGCTCATCGTCGCGCTCGGCGCGCTCGCGCCGTTTCCGCAGGCGCCGTCGGTCGAGCTCCACTCCGGGCCCGCGAATCTGTTGCTCGAGGCGCGCGGCTTCGACGGACATCTCTATTACGTGCGCTTCGGTCCGCCGCGGGTACCGATCCACACGGTGTACGCGTATTTCGATGCGCGCTACCCTTACGGACGCGGCGTCTCCGCCACGTTCCGCGGCGGCTTCGCGATGCATCTGCGCGCCGATCTCGCGCTCCGCAACGACGCGATGCAGGTCGTTCACGTCGACGCCGATACGCTCGCTCGCGTGCTGCGCGGGCCGGCGGAGGGCCGTGCGCTCACCGTGCTCGACGGGATGCTGCCGATCGGCTTGCACGATCCCAAGCACGATGCGCTCAAGGCGTGGATCGCCCGCGGCGGCGTCGTGTTTTGGGCGGGCGAACCGTTCGATCTCCTCTATGCGAAGCCGGCGAGCGGCGGCGCGACCGCGGAGAATACGGTGACCGACTACACCGCGTGGCGCTCCTGGTACGCCGTCGGCTCGCTCTTTCCGCAAGAGGTTCAAAGGTTCTCCCCGCCGATCGGGCGCGGCACCCTTCCGTCGATGTACTACGGCGAGACGAATTCGACGTTCGCGCGCACGACGTTCGCCGTGAACGTGGGGCCGATGCTGCACCTCGGCGGCGCACCGCTCGGGTTCATCGACGACAAGGCGAACTCGTCGGTCAACGTGATTCCGTACGGGCACGGGCGCGTCGTATTCTTTGGTGACGGTTTCGACGACGAGATTCTCGCCGCGCAGAACGTGGCGCAGATTCTCGCGTCAAACGCCTGGTATCGTCCGCGCGCTTCGCAGATCATCACGCTCGTCGTGCACGGTCATACCGCATTGAATTTTCCGCCGCTTCGCCACGGCCAGCGCGTGTACGTTTTCGGCGAGTATCCCGACGATGCGCCCTTCTCGCGCGTCGTCAACGACTAGGCATACGACAGGAGCACGAAGCAACATGGCATTGACCGTACTCGATACGAAATTCGCCGAGGCGAAGATCGTGGTTCCCGACGTCTACGAGGACGATCGCGGGTTCTTCAAAGAGACCTATGCGACGTCGAAGTATCGCGCGGTCGGCATCATGGACGATTTCGTTCAGGACAGTGTCTCGTTCTCGACGCGCAACGTGATCCGCGGCCTTCACCTCGACCCGATGATGTCGAAGTTCGTGCAGGTACTACGCGGCAAGATTTGGGACGTGATCGTGGACCTGCGCAAGGGTTCGCCGAGCTTCGGCACCTGGCAAGGGTTCTTTCTCTCCGAAAACAACCACCGCCAGCTCTACATTCCGCCGGGCTTCGGGCACGGATTCATCGCGCTCGCCGACGACGTGGTGTTTTCGTACAAGCACGGCGCGCTCTACGATATGTCGCGCGAACGCGCGGTGCGTTGGAACGATCCGGAGCTCGGCATCGAGTGGCCGCTCGTGGGCGAGCCGCGCGTGAGCCTCAAGGATCAGGCTGCGATGACGCTCGCGGAGTATCGCGCCTCGCTCGGATAGCGCGAGACTCCGCGGCGTCGGCGGCGCTTAGTAGATGGACGCGTACTCGCGCTGCGAGACGTGGACCTGTTCGAGAAGCGTCATCCATGCGATATTGTAGTGGCGCGGGTGGCAGAGATCCTGAATGCGATCGAGCGGAACCCGCTTGAGGATGTCGTCGATGGACTCGAGCACCGTGATCGCCGGGGTGAAACCGAGCGCTTGCGTCATCTTGATGTTGTTGCAGCGGTAGTCGCGCACGATTGACGGCAGCGGCGCATCCACGAGTTGCACGCGGCGCTCGTAGAGCGAGAGCGACCCGGAGACGAGCATCGCGAGCTGGCGAACCTGATAGTTTTCCTGCATCACGTTGAAGATCTGCGCGTGCACTTTTTCGCGCGGTGCGGTGAGACAGATCACGTGCGCGCGCGCGACGTCTTTCACGTCGACGAGCGGGCGCCATTGCCATCCGCCGCCGTGCAAAAAGAGCTTGCCGTGCAGCAGCGCGTCTTTGATGAAGGTGTTGACGACCAAGTCGAAGCGCATGCGCGGCGAGTAGCCGTACACGGTGCCTTGGCGCAGAATCACGGGTGAGAAGCGATCGTCCGCCGCGGCGAGCAGAAACTCTTCGGCGGCCTTCTTCGACGTGGAGTATGCGCCGCGCGGTTTGACGTCGGCGGTTTCGTCGAACATGCCCGGGCCGAGGCCGTCGTAGACCGATGCGCTCGAGCCGAACGTGAGGCGAGGGACGCCGAGCCGGCGACACGCCTTCGCGAGTACGTCGGTCGCGACCGCGTTCATCTGCCAATTCGCGTCGGGATTGTACTCGGCGGTCGGATCGTTGGAGAGACCGGCGAGATGCGCGACGCCGTCGATGCCGTCGAGCCACTCGTCCTTCCACGAACGCAGGTCACCGTTGATCAGCGTGAGGCGGCCTTCGATATCTTTGAGGGGGTCGAGCCCGAAATAGAAGCGATCCACGACGACGACGTCGTGCCCCGCATCCAGGAGCTGGCGGCACAATTCAACGCCGATATACCCGGCGCCACCCGTGACTAGAAATTTCATGCCGCGATATTCCTTTGCGCTCGCGGCGCTCCCTATTCGATTGCCTGCCAGGGTTTGCAGCTAGGGCTCAGTATTGAGCCCACGATGCCCCATGCGAACACTTCGCGACGCGAGGCCGTGGGCGCGGCGCTCGCGGCGACGGCGATACCGGCGCTGATGCTGTGGACTTTTATCGCACGTACGGGCGTTCCCGGATTCTTTCACGACTGGGTCTGGTCGCTCTTCGCCGATCAGACGCGAACGCAGTGGCAGCTGCTGCTCTCGGCGTGGCAACACGTGAGCCTCGGCGGCCCCAATGCCGTTCCCACCATCAATCCGGCCGCTTGGTTGAAGGTGGGTCTAGCCTGGGTCGTGCCCGCTTGGGACTCGGAGAAGCTCTACCTGCTCTTCGCGGCAGGGCTCGCCTCTGCGGCGATCTACACCACGGCTCGCATGCGCCTGCGAACGTCGATCTTCGCGGCGGCGTGCGCGAGCGCGACGTTTGTGGGCGGCACGTTCTACTTTTCGAAGACGGCGTCGGGGCAATCGTCGTACTGGATCGCGACGGCGGCGTTTGCCTGGGGCTGCTCGTTTCTGCTCGCCGCGTTCGAAGCGGACGATCTGCGTGCGGCGTTGCGCGCGGGCGTGTGCTTTGCGATCGCGACGATCCAATTGCAGTTCTTGCCGTTTGCGTGGATCGCGATCGCGCTCGGTGCGCTCTGCACGCGGCGTGCGTCGGCGTGGCGCCCGGCGATGGTGATGTTCGGTGCGTCGCTCTGCATCGCGCTGCCGTCGCTCGCGCTGCTCGGCGGGCTCGGTCCCGCGCGCGGGGCCGACGTTCCGCAGCCCTATCCGCTGTGGCAGTACGCGCAGAGTTCGTCGTGGCTCGATGCGCTGACGTGGATGGGGTATGCCGGTGAGTATCCGGCGCGTGCGGCGGCCACGTGGTTTGCCGCGGCGGAGCAGCTCGTGCGATTCTCCACGCTCGCGATCGTGGCGATCGGCGCGGCGTTCGCGGTGCGTTCGCTGCGCACGTTCGCGACGCGCTGGCTGCTCGCGCTCGGCGTCGTCGGATTCGTCTGGGTGGCTGGGTATTATGGCCCGCTCTCGTTTGCTTGGCAGTGGCTCTTCACGCACGTGGCCGATGTCGCGTTTCTGCGTGAGTTCTTTCATGCCGCGGTGTTGGGCGCATATAGTGCCGCGCTGTTGTTTGCGCTCGCGGTGGATCGTGTGTTGCCGCGCGCGCGGATCGCATTCGGCGCGGGCGTGGTGCTGCTCGTCGCGTGCGCGACGCTTCCGAGCTGGAGCGGCGGATACGGGCGCATCTTGCCGTTTCTCACGCCGCCCGGCTATCTCGCACGCGTGCGACAGGCCCTTCCGGCGACGCCGTCGCGCCTGCTTTTTTACCCGGTGCTGCAGCCGCTCTCCGTGCGAGGGACGAGCGGCGGCGACGACAGCTTCGATTGGGCCGGAGCGCAGCACACGTCACTCTATCGTTTCTTCTTGCCGCAGCCGGTCGCGTTCGTCGCCGCGCAGCTCGCGAACGGCGATGCCGACGGCGTTACGGCGATGCTGGCGCGCATGAATGCGGCCGGAATCATCTTTCGACCGGACATCACGTCGATCGCCGCGGCGCCGCATCCGGCGCCGAGCGCCGACGCACTCATGCGCGCGCTCGCGCCACGCGAGCGCGTTGCGCTCGGCGACGGCGCGACGCTCGCGCGCACGCAGCCGCTCGGGCTCATCGGCGGCGCCGCACGAACGGAAGCGATGCCGGCGGATTTTCGCGATCTGAGCGACCCGCGCGCGACCTATCTCGACGTTCCAGGCAACTCGGCGACGACGCTGCGGCATCCGCTCGCGTTTCGCCCCGATCCGGCGAGCGGCTGGGTGACGACGCAGCAAGTGCTCGCGTTCGTGCCGGGTGCGGCCGCTTCGCCGGCGCTCGGCCTCGTGACGACGCGACGTGGCGCGAGCCTCACCATTGCACCGGCAACCTCGGAGCGACGCCTCTCGATCTGGGCGCCGCAAGGCGCGCTCGTGGACGGCACGCGCCTGGTCGCGCCGCGCTATCGCGACGTTTCGCTGCCGGTTGGTCGCGACGTGCGCATCGTCGCACTCGGCCCGACCGCACTCGGGGAGATCGGAGCCGCGCCGATCGCGACGCCGCTCGCGCCGAGCGACGCAACCGGGACTTTTGTCACGCCCTGGCGCGCCACCGGCAGCGTTCGGCTGCGCGGACGCGGCGTGGTGGTGTTGCGCACGGCGTACGATCCGGGCTGGCGGTTGCGCGTTGAGGGCGCGACCGTGCGCGCGCACGTGCGGGCCGACGGCTACGCCAACGCCTGGATCGTGAGCGGGGACGGAACCCATCGTTTCGTCATGGAATACGCTCCACAGCGCAGGGTGTGGTTGCTTCTCAGCGTCTCGCTCCTCGCGTTCATCACTCTCGCGGCACTCGCCGTTCGCCCTCGGATTCGCACGTGAAACGCGTATCGGTCATCATCGTCAACACCAACGAAGGCAAGGTGCTCTTCGACTGCTTAGATGCGGTCGAGCGCGCCGGGCGTCCGCACGAAACGATCGTGGTGGACAACACGTCCACCGACGGAAGCCCGGAGCGCGTGCGCAGCGAGTATCCGTGGGTCGCGCTCTATCCGAGCGGCGGCAACCTGGGTTACGCCGGTGCGAACATGCTCGGCACGCAGCATGCGACGGGCGACATCGTGGTCTTTCTCAACCCCGACGCATTCGTGCAGCCTGGCTGGATGGAGCCGTTGGTCGCGCGATTCGAATCGGACGAACGCATCGCCGTAGTGGGACCGAAGGTCTATCGCGGGCGCCCGGGCGTAACCAAGCAATTCGATTCGGCCGGCGGCGATTTGGAGTTTCCGTTGTGCGAAGGCCCGCCGCGCGGCTATCTGCAACCCGATCGCGGCCAATACGAGATCGCGGACGAAGTTGCGTACGCTTCGGGTGCGGCCTTTGCCATTCGCGCGGACGCGCTGCGCGAGGTGGGCGGGCTCGACACGTCGTTCTGGTGCTACGCGGAGGAGACCGATCTCTGCTGGCGCCTGCGTCTGCGCGGGTACGCGTGCTATTACGAGCCGAAGAGCTTGGTGTATCATATCGGCTCGTTCACGTTCGGCGGCGCCTCGCCGCGCAAACTCTACTTTCAAACGCGCAACCGCATTCGGATGAGCCTGCAGAATCTCGAATTCGGGAACGCGCTCTGGTTCGCGCTCAACGAAGTCGTGCACGGTATTGCGGTCATCGTGGGCACCACGATCTATCGCAAATACGCCGAACTCGGCAAGGCTTACGCCCGAGCCTGGTGGGATGCGATCAAGCTGACGCCGACCACGCTGCGCGTGCGAACCGAGCGCCAACGCACCCGCGTGGTGCGCGACCGCGAAATTCTCCGCTTGTTCAAGCGGGTATCGCTCTTACAAGCGATCCTGCGATACCGAACCCTGGCATCGAGCGGTTCCGAATATCTCTTTGCCGATCAAGAATCCCAAGAGTTGCTGCGGCGCAGCATGGGATAGCTATGGAGAGAATCGACGCATTCTTCTTGTAACGATGCGCCGAAGAGCTTGGTAGTTGTTTCTCGTGCCTGCTAATGCCCGGTGAGCGCTCGATTTTGGATAAGCGCTCTTACGATGGCGTCCGCCATGAGCCGTCGGCCCGCGGCGTTCATGTGCGGATCAACGGTTCCAAATAGTGGCACAGCCCTTGTGGCCTCATCGTTCGCGAACATATCCCATGAGTCAAAGTATGAAACACCCGATTCGTCCAGCGTGTGCCGCATCGCCTGATGGAGCGCTTCGAACTTGGGAAATAGGACGGAGCTATATTGCGGCACGAGCTCCTGCAGGCGAACGGTCTCCGCGGGATTGACTTCGTACCCGTAGGGATCGAGGACGACGACGAAATGTACGCCGTTCTGGGCCAAAGCCGCGTTTGTCTCCTTGAGCGTCTTGACTGCGGCCGCTTGCCACGAGAGATCGTCAAGGGCCGCCTGATACGACGTGTGCCCATAGTTGGTCGCAAACGCAGAGTTGAAGAGCAAGACGACTGTCTGGGCAAGCCCTTCCGAGAGATACGTCTGAATAGCGCTGGTGAGCGCGTCGAGCGGTGCGCCCGGAGAGGTCATGGGGATTACGCTGAACGCGTGAGGATGGCGAGCGTTTAGCGTCTTCTGTACGTTACCCGCGATTGAATCGGGCCACGTTGTGTCGGTCCACGAAAGTGAGTTGCCGACGATGGCGATCGCGGTTTGATGGTCCGATGGGGCGTAATCGTCCATATAGGCCATATCCCCACCGGGCTGCGCATAGAAGTGCCGATCAAATGCGGTCGCTTTGCGAATTCGCCGGTTTCCGGAGTCAGCAATGATGATCGAACCGTCTCGCGCGATCGCAACGCCGGTCGGCGCCCAGAACCTCGCTGCGTGTCCCGTGCCATCGGCAAAGCCTGTCGATCGTTGTCCTGAATCGAATCGAGGCGTCCCGGCAATGACGCGCACATAATTGAAGTTTATGTAATTAAGTGTGGAGTTTTGCGCATCCGTATATACAGCTTCATGATCGTTAATCGCGGCCACGCTTTGTGGGTAGCCGAGAGGAACGGCACCTTGAATGCCGACGTTCAACTTGTAAATGTAGGTGGAGTTGTAGAGCGTCTCTTGCTTGGTGTTGAGGTTGTAAACGTCGAGGCCGGATAGATGCGCGATGAAGAGCGATCGTGCGCCGTTCGATCCCTTTCCGAATGAGACGCCGAGCGTTCCGTCTTGGTATTTGACTTGCAGCGGTGTGACGCTTCCCGACGGGCTGATCACGCGAACGCCTTCGAGGCGATCCGCGACATATACGTTTCCGCGGTCGTCGATCGTAAGGCCGACGGGGAAAGAGAAATGAACCGCATTCGCACCGCGATCGACGTTGCGCTGCATGCCGCACGCGCCGGAGAATGTTGATACGATGCCCTTTTCGATCTTACGGATGCAGCCGTTCCCAGTATCGGCGACGAGGATCGTGCCGTCCGGTTCGACGGCGACGCCGCTAGGATGGTTGAAGCGCGCCTGTGCTGCCGGACCGTTCGCGAAGCCACCCTGCGCCCAGATCGATCGCTCTGCCGGGTGCGTGCCGGCGAGAGTCGTAACCTTTCCAGACGGGCTCACCGCGCGTATCTCGTTTGCACCGCTGTCAGCTACGATGACTGTACCGTTTGCCATTACTGCGACGCCGGTCGGCATCGAAAAGGACGCGTTTTTACCGATGCCGTCCTCGTAGCCGAGCCTCGCACTTCCGGCGATCGTCGAAACGGTGGATTTGGTCGCGACGTCCGCGCTTATTGACGCGTGGGCCGGCAACGTGAAGTTTGAAATCACCAAGATCGCGCCTGCGAGGGTGAAGAAGATTCGCCTCGATGAGCGCACCATTTTATATCTCCCAATCATAGTAGCCCGCGCGCCGCTTCGTATGCGGCGGTGAGGCTCGGCGAAGCAAAGAGAATCCATCCGACCGCCACGAAAGCGAACGTCGTCACGATCGAGGCTGTGGCCAGCAGCGGCGCGGGGGCGTTTGCGATCACGCGCAACTTGGCTCCCGTGAGCGACCACACGCGGTGCACCGCCAGGCCGAGCCCGTGCCACAGGCCCCACACGACGAAGTGCCACGACGCGCCGTGCCACAGGCCGGCGATCGCCATCACGAACGTGAGATTGAGCATCGTCACGAACTTGTTGCCGCGGCTGCCGCCGAGCGGAATGAAGATATAGTCGCGAATCCAGGAACTCAAGCTGATGTGCCAACGGCGCCAGAACTGCGAAATGTTCGGCGACCAGTACGGGCGGTCGAAGTTCTCGAGGATCTGGTACCCGAGCAAGCCCGCCATGCCGATGGCGATATCGGAGTATCCCGTGAAGTCGAAGTAGATCTTCGCGGTATACGCGAGCATGGCGATCCAGTAATCGCCGGTGTGATACGGGGCCCCGGGCGTGAGCAGCGGCTGCGTGAGCGGCGTCATGGAGTCGGCGATGATCGACTTCTTGGCGAGACCGAGCAGCACGCGATACACGTTCGCCGCGATAAAGAGCTGGCTCAGCGTGCGCGTGTGGCCGATCTGCGGCTCGAAATTTTGATAGCGCTTGATCGGGCCGGCGACGAGCGTGGGGTAGAACATCGCGAACGTCGCGAACTCGCGCACGCCGAAATCCTCGATCTTGCCCTTGTACACGTCAACCAAGAAGTGCACGAATTCGAAGGTAAAGAACGAGATCGCGAGCGGCACCAGCAGTTTCGGCACGCTGAGCGCAACGTGACCGTGAGTGATCGACGCGAGCGAAGCAGCGAACAGATGCGTGTATTTGAACACGAAGAGCACGCCGACGCTCGCCACGACGCCCGCGGTCAGCCACCAGCGCGCGGCGGCTCCGCGCGCGGCCGCACGTGCGTTGACGATCCCTTTTGCGGTCGCATACGTCACCACGGCGAGGCCGCCGATGAGTATGAGGTACGGTGGATACGAGTATGCGTAGAAGACGATGCCCGAGAGCACCAGCACGAGCGGCCGCAAGCGCGCGGGCGACGTCCAATAGATGGTGAGCGAGGCGAGCGCGAACGCGGCGAAGACCCAGGTGTTGAAAATCACGGCCGAAGATCCTCGACGTAGGGTTTCAGCAGCGCGGCGAGCCGCTGATTGCCGGCGGGCGTCAGGTGGTCGTTATCGATGAACTCGTCACCCGGAATCGCGCGGTCCAGGTTCACGATGCGTACCGACGAGCAGTGCGGCACGCGCATGAGCAGGTGCAGATTGGCATCGTAGTCGGGCGTGTCGATGTAGTCGTGCAAGAGCGTGTGATTGGTTGGCGTCAGAAACACGAGGGTCGGAATCTTCTTAGCGCAGAGCGTCGCGAGCATCTTGCGATAGTAGATCATGCCGACGTTGCTTGGATCGATCGGGCTCAAGTCGTAGGTGCCTAAGAACTTATCGGGCGTGGGTACGTGCATCGCGGCCTCGGTCGCGGCGG
>JAGWSR010000064.1 GCA_028869385.1 bacterium | reverse complement strand
TTGAGCAAAGCCGATATCATCGTAGGCATCCAGTGGGGAGATGAAGGCAAGGGCCGCATCGTCGATCTCTACGCGCAGGAGTACGACGTGGTCGCGCGCTTTGGCGGCGGCGACAACGCGGGTCACCAGATCAAGGTCGGCGATGTCGATCTCGCGCTGCGCATCGTTCCTTCGGGCGTGCTGAACCCGCACGTCGAGCTCTTCATCGGCGGCGGCACGGTCGTCAGCCTCACCGGATTGCTCGACGAACTCGATCGTCTCGCGAAGATCGGCGTGGACATCTCGCGCGTCAAGATTTCGGATCGCGCGCACATCGTGCTGCCCTATCATGCGGCGGCCGATCGCGCCAACGAGCGCGCTCGCGGATCGCAAGCGATCGGGACGACCGGGCGCGGCATCGGCCCGGCCTACATGGATAAGGTCGCGCGCAACGGCATCACCTTCGGCGATCTCGCTCGTCCGGAAGTCTTGGCGGAAAAGATTCGCCACAATCTCCTCGGCCGCACGGCACTGCTCGACGGCGAAGCGCTGCCAAGCGAATCCGAGATCGTGGCCGCCGCGCTCGACGCGGGCGCGCGGCTCGTCGGACACGTCGTGGACGGCGTGGCCTTTCTCCACGACCGGCTCGAAGCGAACAAGCGCGTGCTCATCGAAGGCGCGCAAGGGTCGCTCCTCGACGTCGGCTACGGCACCTATCCGTACGTGACGAGCTCGCACACGATCGCGGGCGGCGCCTGCACGGGACTCGGGCTCGGACCGACGGCGATCGGTCGCGTGGTCGGCGTGGTGAAGGCGTATTGCACGCGCGTCGGCGCGGGGCCGTTCCCCTCGGAGCTCGACGATGCGCGGGGCGAGCAACTGCGGGCCGCGGGCGGCGAGTTCGGCACCGTGACCGGCCGTCCGCGCCGATGTGGCTGGTTCGATGCCGTCGCGGGTCGCTACGCGGTACGCTTGAACGGCCTGTCGGCCGTCGCGATCACGAAGTTGGACGTGCTCTCCGGCATGGAGCGCATCGGTATCGTCACCGGCTATCGCGAGCGCGGCAACGAGGTCGGCTTCGCTGCGGCGGGGTCGCCCGATCTCGAACTCGTCGTCGAGGAACTCGAGGGGTGGAGCGAGCCGCTCGGCGATGTTCGCACGATTGCCGCGCTTCCGTCGGCGGCGCGTCGTTACGTTCGCCGCTTAGAAGAGTTACTTGCGGTCCCGGTCGAACTCGTCTCGGTAGGAAGGGAGCGGACGCAGCTTGCCCGTTAACCCGACCGCGGCGAACGTGAAGTTTTCGCGCGAGCAAGCGGTTTTGCGTTAAATGCAGGCACGGCCGTGACCGATACACGGGATAGTAGTCCGATGAGGCATCGTCGGACTTCTCCCTCGTCGGGCATGGAGGTCCGGCGCTGCAGCCATGGCCGGCTATGGAGAAATAGGTAACATAGGCGTGGATCGTTTTACATCGATCTGGTCCGATCTAGCCGGCCGCTTGCGCATCCTCTGGGACGGGCAGAACCGTCAGTCCCGCATGTTGATGGTCGGCGGTGGCGTACTGCTCGTCGCCTTGATCGCGGGGCTTTCGTGGCTCTACTTCGGGCGGCAGCCCGCGTACGAGACGCTCTTTTCGAACCTTTCATCCGAAGACGCGGCGACGGTTACCCAGCGCCTCAAAGATGACAAGGTTCCCTATCACCTCTCGGCCGACGGCAAAACCGTGTACGTCCCGGAGCAGAACGTCAGCGACGAGCGCGTCGCCATCGCCGGTGCCGGCCTGATCAAGGGCGGCGGCGTCGGCTACGAACTCTTCGATCGCACGAACTTCGGTATGACCGAGTTTCAAGAGAAGCTCGACAAGACGCGCGCGATCGAGGGTGAACTGCAGCGAACGATCGACGGGCTCGATCCGGTCGAATCGTCGCGCGTGAACATCGCCAAGCCGGACCAGACGCTCTACACCTCCACGCAGGAGCCGACCACCGCGTCGGTCGCGATCAAAACCAAGCCCGGGCAATCGCTCGATCCAAGTCAGGTCAAGGGCATCACGATGCTCGTTGCCAAGGCGGTGGACGGGCTCAAGCCCGAGGACGTGACGATCGTCAATCAAGACGGGCAGATTCTCTTGCCCGGCGCCGGAACGACCGGATCGGGCTCCGACGCCTCGGGCGCCGACGCGCTCAAGATGACGCAAGAGCAGTTGCTCGCCAAAGAGCATTACGAGTCCGCGCTGCAGCAGAGCGTGCAGTCCATGCTCGACGATACGCTCGGCAAAAAGCATGCGGTCGCGCGCGTCTCGACCAAGATGGATTTCGACGCCGAGTCGACCGAGAGCAAAGTCTATTCGCCGCAAGGCACGGTGCTCTCGCAGCAGACCGAGCGTGAGTCGTACAACGGCACGCAACCCGTGCGTCAGCCGGCGGTCGGCGTTCCCGGCACGACGAGCAACATCGGAACCTATCAAGCGCCGACCAACCAGACGGCGAACGGACGATACAACAAGTCGAAGTCCACCACGAACTACGACATCTCCGAACAGAACATCAAGCACATCAACGCGCCGGGGAAGGTGCTGCAGACGAGCGTTTCGGTGCTCGTCGACGCGCCGGTCGCGAACGGTCCGACGACCGGCCCGAACGCCGTCGCGTCGTATCAGTTGACGCCCGCGAACGTTCAGCAGATCCGCAACGCGGTGATCGCCGCCGCCGGACTCAACCTCGCGCAGGGCGATCAGGTCTCGGTCGAAGCGATTCCGTTCAACCCGTCGGTGACCGCGAGCAACGCGCCGACCGTCGGAACGACCACCGTGCTCGGTATCCCGCTGTGGGCGCTGCTGGCGCTCGGCGGCATCGGCCTCCTGGCCGCGCTCGGCTTGCTCGTGAGCCGTCAGCGTCGTCAACGCGGATTCATGCCCTCGACCGAACTGCCGTCCTTCGACACCTCGCTCGCCGAAGAGCTTCCGCCCTTCGAGGAGCATCCGATTCTCGAAGGCGCGCCCGGGATCGCGGCGCCGATTCGATCGGCGGCCGACCTCACACGCGAGCAGATGGTCGAGTACGTCACGACCGTGGCCCAAGAGAATCCCGACTCTATCGCCAAACTGGTCAAACTGTGGCTCGCAGAATGACGACGACGCACACACCTACGCCGCATAGCACGAATCGCTCGACGAGGTCCCGCGCCATGTCCGCTCCCGCCGCCCCGTCCGGAGCGCCCTCATAATGGAGTCTCCGATCGTCAATCTCTCTGGTTTCGGGGACATGCCCGAGGCGCCGTTCGGCTCGATGCCGGAGATGCCGCAGCTCGAGATCTCGGGTCCCGAAAAAGCGGCGATTCTCCTCATCACGCTCGGCCTCGAACTCTCGGCCACGATCTTCAAGTTCTTGCGTCAGGACGAAGTCGAACGCATCGTTCTCGAGATCGCGAAGATCACGACGGTCCCGCTCGAAAAGCGCGACGCCGTCATCCAAGAGGCGTATCAGCGCGCGATCGCGCTCAAGTACATCAACGAAGGCGGCATCGAGTACGCCAAGGAGATTCTGGAGCGCAGCTTCGGCTCGGGTCAAGCCGATGACATGACGTCGCGGCTCTTCGCGGCGCTCAAGCACGGCAACCCGCTCGAACTCATCAAGAAGACCGAGCCCGCGCAGTTGCTGCAGTTCATTCAGGACGAGCATCCGCAGACGATCGCGCTCATCCTCGTGTACATGGCCGCCGAACAGGCGGGCGCCGTACTCTCCGCGTTGCCGCCAGATCTGCAGGCCGAGGTCGCCATGCGCATCGCGATCCTGCAGAAGACCGCCCCGGAAGTACTCGAGCAGCTCGACGAACTGCTCGGCCGTCGCCTCCTCGTGAGCGGAGCGGATTTCGCCAAGGCCGGCGGCGTGCAGTCGCTCGCGAGCGTGATGAACTTCGTGGATCGCGAGACCGAGAAGAATATTCTCGATGGCCTCACCAAACGCGACCCCGAACTCGCGCAAGAAGTCAAGAACCTGCTCTTCGTCTTCGAAGATATCATCAACCTCGACGACCGTTCCATCCAGCGCATCCTCAAGGAAGTGGATGGCAAGGATCTCGCGCTCGCGCTCAAGGTCGCGAACGAAGAGCTCCTGGCCCGGGTGTACAAGAACATGTCGTCGCGTGCGGCGTCGCTTCTCAAGGAAGAGATCGAGCTGCTCGGCCCAACGCGCATGCGCGACGTGGGCAAAGCGCAGCAACAGATCGTCGACGTCATTCGCACGCTCGAAGAGAACGGTCAGATCGTGATCGCTCGAGGCGCGAAGGACGAGCGCCTGGTCTAGGCGCGCATGGGGAAGATCGTCCGCTCGGCAGCGTTTACCGACACGGCGTACGTCGTTGCGGTGCCGCGCATCGAGGACGCCGCGCCCGCTCCCGCGCGCGAGCAGCGATTTGGCGATCCCTTCGGCGATCGGAACGCGCAGGCGTTCGCCGCGCACGCATTCGGCGAGGCGCCCGCCTCGTCGCCGCTCGAGCCCGCTTCCGCGTCTGCGCCCGCTTCCGAGGCCACCGTCGATTGGGACGCGGTGCGCGCCGATGCGGACAGCGTGATCGACCGTGCCCTGGCCGATGCCGAAGCGTTGCTCGCGCAGGCCGAGCGCGCCGCGCTCGCGCTCGTCGAGGGTGCGCGCGGCGAGGTCGCCGAGATCGAAGCGCAGGCGCGCGAACGCGGAATGGCCGAGGGGCGCGAAGCCGCGCAAACGGCGGCGCGTGCCGAGGTCGAGCCCGAACTCGCGACGCTGCGTGAACTCGCGGCGAGCCTACGGCAGCAACGGCATGCGATCTTCGATACCGCGGTTCCCGAAATCGTGCGCCTCGCGCTCGATGTGGCGGAGCGCGTCGTGCATACCGAGGTCGCCGAGAATGCGAACGTCGTGGTGGAGAACGTGCGTCAAGCGCTCACCCGCCTGCTCGCGCGCGAGGTCGTGACGCTGCGCATCAATCCGGCCGACATGGAGGCGATTCGCGGCAACCGCGATGCGCTCGTCGCCGCGGCCGATATCGAGCATCTGCGCATCATCGAAGATCAGCGCGTGGATCGCGGCGGCGTGTTGGTCGAGACCGAGTCGGGAACGATCGACGCCAAGATCGCGACGCAGTTGCGCGAGGCGCGGCGCGCGATCCTGAGCGACGATTCGATCGCGCTCGGGCCGTCCGCGGACGACGAACTGCACCCGCCCGCGCAAGCGAGCTAACGGCGCGTGGAGACCCCGGTCTTTTCGGCTGAACCCTATCTCGAAGCACTGCGTCGAGCCGATCTCGTGCGCCAGTACGGCAAGGTGCGTCAGGTGATCGGCGTCGTCATCGAGAGTCTCGGCCCGAACATGGCGATCGGCGAGACCTGCGAAATCAGCTACAAGCGCACCGCGGAGCCGGTGCTCGCCGAAGTCGTAGGATTCCGCGATAATAAGGTGCTAATCATGCCGCTCGGCGAGCTGATGGGAATCGGGGCGGGAAGCGACGTCGTCGCGCACGGCGCGCCGCTGCAGATCGGCGTCACCGATCATCTCCTCGGACGCGTGCTCAACGGGCTCGGGCGCCCCATCGACGGCAAGGGCACGATCGTCGCGGACACGCGCGCGATCGTCACCGCCGCGCCGCCGCCCCCGCTCTCGCGGCGCCGCGTCACCGAGCCGCTCGCGCTCGGCATCCGCGCGATCGACGGTATGCTCACGTGCGGCAAGGGGCAGCGCGTCGGCGTCTTCGCGGGGTCGGGGGTCGGCAAGTCGACGATTCTCGGCATGATCGCGCGGAATACCGCGGCCGACGTCAACGTGATCGCGCTCGTCGGCGAGCGCGGCAAAGAGGTGCGCGATTTCATCGAGCGCGATCTCGGCGAAGAGGGCCTGCGCCGCAGCGTCGTCATCGTCTCCACGAGCGATCAGCCCGCCCTCGTGCGCATCAAGGCCGCTTTCGCCGCGATGACGATCGCGGAGTACTTTCGCGACCAGGGGCTCGACGTGATGTTCATGATGGACTCGGTCACGCGCTTTGCGATGGCGCAGCGCGAAGTGGGGCTCGCGATCGGCGAGCCGACGACGACGCGCGGCTACACGCCGTCGGTCTTCGCGCTCTTGCCGAAGCTGCTCGAGCGCGCCGGAACCTCGCAGCGTGGAACGATCACCGGACTCTTCTCGGTGCTCGTCGACGGCGACGACATGAACGAACCGGTCGCCGATGCCGTGCGATCCATCCTCGACGGGCACATCGTGCTCTCGCGCCAACTCGCGTCCGCGAACCACTATCCGGCAATCGACGTGCTGCAGAGCGTGAGCCGCGTGATGCCCGACGTGACCGATGCGAATCATTACTCGGCGACCTCCGCGATTCGCGACGTGCTCGCCACCTATCGCGAGGCCGAGGACCTGATCAACATCGGCGCCTACGTGCAGGGCAGCAATCCCCGGGTCGATCTCGCGATCTCCAAGATCGAAGCGATCCGTCACTTCCTGCGCCAAGGCATCTATGAGACGAGTTCGTACGAGCACACCCTCGCGCAGTTGATGAGCGTGGCATGAAACGATTCCGCTTCACGCTCCAACCGGTGCTCGAACATCGCAAGCGCATCGAAGACGAAAAGCAGCAAGTCTTCGCCGAGCGCCGTCGCGATCTCGACGCCGCCGAGGCGGAACTACGCCGCCTCAACGACGAATTCAAAGCCAACTCCGATCTCTTGCGCTCCTCGCACAACGAGCTCGACGGCGACGCGCTGCGCCGTCACTACGCGCACGGGCAGTTCCTCGATCGCTGCATCGTCGCGCAGATCACGATCGTCGCCGAGAGGCGGGTCGCGCTCGACCGCGCGCGGTCGGAGTTGCTCGAGGCGACGAAGGAGCGCAAGGTGGTGGACAAGCTCAAAGAGCGGCGTTACGAGGCGCACCTCGCGAGCGAGCGTACCATCGAACAGAACGAACTCGACGACGGCAATGCCCGGCGCTACGGGCGTGCAGCAGGAGGTCAACCGTGATCGTTACCCGCCAGCGGCGCAAGCCGTTTCCGTGGAAGCGATTGATCCTTCCGGTCATCGCGATCGTGCTCGCGATCGTCGCCTTCGTGTGGGCGCCGTCGCGGAACGTCATCGCGAACGGTCCGCTCGCCCCGGCCTGGAAATCGGGCTCGTCGGCGTTCGATACGATCGCCGCGCCGTTCCACTTCGCGGCGCAAAACCAACTGCTCACGCAACGCAACCAGCAGATCGTCGCTCTGCAGAAGCAGGTCGCCGATCTCAAGTCGCAGGACGACGCGAAGGACAAGAAGATCTCCGCGCTCGGCGCGCAGCTCGGCACGCTGCAAGCGCAGGCCGCCGCCGCGCGCAACGCGCAGCCGAACGCGAGCGCATCGCCGGGCGCGGCTGGGGCTGCGTCGGCGAGCCGAGCAAGCGGCGGTTTCGGGAACGCGGCGGGGGCGTCGTCGGCGAACGATCTTGCGAGCGGCGCGACCGCGAACATGCGGCGGACCGCGTCGTACTGGGCGAACATGGAGCCGGAGAACGCGGCGAAGCTCGTGCAAAAGCTGCCCGTTCCGTACGTCGCGCAGGTGATGGCGCTGATGTCGCCCGACGCGGTCGGGGCGATTCTCGACGCGCTGCCCGCGTCGTACGCCGCGCAGCTCACGCAGGAACATCCCGAACTCAAGCGGTAATCGCGCCGCCATTTGATCGTCCGCACGCGTTCCATCCCCGCCGACGTGCTCACGCCGATCGGTGCGTTCCTCGCCGTCGGCGAAGCCGGTGCCTCGTGCTTGCTCGAGAGCGTCGAGCACGGCGGCAAACTCTCGCGTTACTCATTCGTCGGGCTCGATTATCGCGCGGCGCACGCATTCGACGCGACGCCGGATGTGCTCGCGCGCGTCCGCGCCTGCGTCGAGCAGCATCGCCCCGCCGTTGACGAGAGCGGCCTCGGCGGCGCGCTCGTCGTCTTTGCCTACGACGCCGCGCGTCCGTTCGCGCAGTTGCCCGCCCGCGCTCCCGACGCGCCGAGCAGCCCCGCGGCGTACGTTGCGATTCCGGGAACGTGGCTCGTCTTCGATCACCTCACCCACACGCTCGTACTCTGGGGGTGCGGCGACGACGCGAGCGAGATCGACGCGCGTCTCGACGGCTACCTCGCGCGCATGCTCGCGGCGCCGCCGCGACTCGCCGCGCCGGTCGCGGGGCGCGGTCCGGTGCTCGCGTCGTTGCAGCGCGACGCCTACCTCGAGCGCGTGGCGCTCGTCAAACAGCACATTTACGACGGCGATTGCTATCAGCTCCAGCTCGGCATCCGATTCGGCGTCGAACTCGAAGGCGAACCGTTCGATCTCTACCGCGCGTTGCGGCGGCGCAATCCGTCACCGTACATGTTCTTCGTGGATACGCCGTTCGGGCAGTTGCTCGGCGCGTCGCCGGAGTTTCTCGTGCGACTCGAAGGGCGCAAGGCGCGCATCCGTCCGCTCGCCGGAACGCGCTCGCGCGGCGCCAGCGCGGAAGAAGATCTCGCGGCCGAACGCGAGCTGCTCGCAAACGAAAAGGAGCGCGCCGAGCACGTGATGCTCGTGGATCTCGGGCGCAACGATCTCGGCATGGTCTGCGAGTACGGCAGCGTCGAGGTGGACGAACTGCTCAAGATCGAGCGCTACAGTCACGTGATGCACATCGTTTCTGACGTCGTCGGGCGCCTGCGCGACGACTGCGACGGGCTCGATCTGTTTCGCGCCGGGTTTCCCGCGGGCACCGTCACGGGGACGCCGAAGGTTCGTGCGATGCAGATCATCGACGAACTCGAACCGGTGACGCGCGGTTTCTACGCGGGCAGCATCGGGCGCATGGCCTACGACGGCGACTTCGACTCGTGCATCACCCTGCGCAGCATTCACGTGCAGGATGGTCGCGCGTATTGGCAGGCCTCCGCCGGCATCGTCGCCGACAGCGATCCTGCGGCGGAATATGCCGAAGTGCTTCAC
The DNA here is from genome assembly GCA_028869385.1 of bacterium. Lineage (GTDB taxonomy): Bacteria > Vulcanimicrobiota > Vulcanimicrobiia > Vulcanimicrobiales > Vulcanimicrobiaceae > REEB354. Next base: position 9,862 of record JAGWSR010000064.1, on the reverse strand, counting down.
AAGACGCGCATCGCGCGCGAGGTGTTGGGGGTGACCCTGTGAGCGTGCTCTTCGTCGACAACTACGACAGCTTCACGTACAACGTCGTGCATCTGCTCGCGTCGGCCGGAGCGAACCTCGACGTCGTGCTCAACGACGACGAGCGTCTCGCGTCCGACGTGCTCGACGGGTTCGACGCGCTCGTCATCGGTCCGGGGCCCGGGAATCCGTCGCAGCAGCCGCGCATGCTCGCCGTCCTGCGCGCCGCGATCGAGCGCGGCATGCCGGTTTTGGGAGTGTGTCTCGGAGCGCAGGCGATCGGCGAAGTGCTCGGAGCGCGCGTCGTCCACGCGCCGACGCAGATGCACGGCAAGACGAGTGCGATCGAACACGACGGCAGCGGCCTCTTCGTCGACGTGCCGACGCCGTTTACGGCAACGCGCTACCACTCGCTCTGCCTCGACTCGCAGAGCATACCGAGCGTGCTTCGCGTCACGGCGCGCAGCGGCGACGGCGTGGTGCAGGGCATCGCACACCGCGAACGCCCCGTGCATGCCGTGCAGTTCCATCCGGAGTCGGTCCTGAGCGAGCACGGCGAGCAACTCGCGCGCAACTTCCTCGGGCTCATCCGCGGTTGACAGCGTCGCGGCCGCGTGGTACGTTCATGCGCAACATGACGACGTTCACGTTTTCGTGGTGGTGGCGTCCCCTCTCCGCACTCCGTGCCGGTGAGTCGAGCGCGCCATGGTCGTCTTCGCGATAGCGTAATTCGCGAAATCCGATACGATCGAGGGCCGTCCGGGACACCGGGCGGCCCTCGTCTTTTTCCGCATTGCAATCACTAGAACTCGGGAGTCAAGAGAGCATCATGTACGAACTTGCGCGGCGCACCTCGGGCGCGGACACGGTCGTCAACGTCGCCGGCGTCACCATCGGCGACGACTTCGTCGTCATCGCCGGTCCCTGTGCGATCGAGGACGAGATGCAGATCGAGAGCGCGGCGCGCGGTGTCGCGCACCACGGCGCGCGGCTGCTGCGCGGCGGTGCGTACAAACCGCGCACCTCGCCGTACTCCTTTCAGGGGCTCGGCGACCGCGGTGTCGAGCTGATCGCCGCGGCCTCGCGCCGCAGCGGGCTTCCGGCGGTGGTCGAGGCGCTCGCGGTCGAGCAGCTCCCGGTGCTGGCGGAGCACGTGGGGATGATTCAGATCGGGGCCCGCAACATGCAGAACTTCGCGCTCATCCAGGCCGCCGCGCGCACCGGCCTCCCGCTGCTGCTCAAGCGCGGCCCCGCCGCGACGCTCGACGAGCTGCTCTATGCGGCCGAATACGCGCTGCTCGAAGGCAACCCGCACGTCGTCCTCTGCGAGCGCGGCGTGCGCGGCTTCGACGCCCACACGCGCAATCTGCTCGACCTGGCCGGGGCGCTGCGCCTCAAGGAGCTCACCCATCTCCCGGTCATCGTCGACCCGTCGCACGCGACCGGGCGGCGCAGCCTCATCGCGCCGCTCGTGGCCGCCGCGGCCGCCTGCGGCCTCGACGGGGCGATGGTCGAGGTGCATCCCGAACCCGCGCGCGCCCGCTCGGACGCCGAGCAGGCGCTCGATCTCGACGCCTTTGCCGAGTTGATGGAGCGCCTCGCGGCGATCCGTCCGCCTAAGGTCGCTTCCTCCGCATGCCGATGAGCTAAGAAGGGACCGTGGCTCGCCACGGGCCCGAACGCGTCATCCCCGACGCCCGCGCGCGGTTCACTAGTCCGCCACGCACGGACTGCTCGGGGAGCCCGTGTCGGCTCGCGCACGCGCGAGCAACAGAAACAGAAAGGAGGTGAACATTGAACGTAACTTCACTCCACACAAGCGTTCTTTCGGCCGGGAAGCCGGCCGGTGAGTCGCTGTTCAAAGGGCTTTCGGGCTCGAAGTCAACCGATTGGTTCGGCCTTGCCGGAATAGATCTGTCGGGACTCTTCGGGTCGCAATTCGCATCGTTGCTTGCAAGCGCGAACGCGAATGCCGTCACCCCCGCCGCAACGTCCGCGTCAAATGGTGATCCGCAAGCCTCGCTCGCACAGCTCGTCTCGCAAGGAACGCCGCTCTCGACGGTCGCTCGCACGATCGCGCAGCGCGTCGGCGATTCGGTACGGTCACTCCTTACCGGAAAACTGCCGCAGCACGATCTCGATCGCATCAGTTCGAAGCTCACGCAAGCGCTCGCCAACGCGCTTGCTCCACCGGGCACCGCCCCACCGACGGCCACGCAACAAGTGGCAGCCCTCGCGCAACGATTGACCGATCTGGTCAACGCACTCGCGAGGGGCGACGGTAACGGTGCAGGGCAGCAGAACGAGATCTCGGGTACGCTCTTGGACGCCATCTCGGCGAAAGAACCCCCGGCCCAGCAGAAGACGAACGGAACTTCGAGTCAGCTCGAGGTCTCTTCGCTCGCGCGCTCGCTCATGGCCTCGGCCGCCGCGGCGCTGCAATCGCAGCCGCCGTCCGCGCCGTCGCCCGGCTCGCCCCAGCAATCCACCCCTCCGTCCAACACCCTCGCCACCGTTTCGCACGCGCACCTCGCCGGCTATTCGAACGCATCCGCGATCACGATCGCGAACGCGCCGGATCTGCTCGCGCGCATGCTCGTACGTGCGGCCGGCGCGGCTCGCGGTACCGATGCCCAGGCGTCGGCACCGGCGGCGAACGCGACGCTCCCGACCGATCGGGGCGCGCAGAGTCCGTCGGCGATCGCCGCGCGTTTGGTCGCGACCCTCTCGAGCGCCGCGGCAACCGCCGCGTCATCGGGATCGTCGGGCTCGAATGCGGGCGGCGGAGCCTTCGCCCACGACCACGCCGCGTCGCCGTTCGACCGGCCGCAATCGACGCTTTCGCCTGCCGCGCAGACGAACGCGCCGGTCGTCGCCGCTCCCACGACCACGCTGCACACGATCGTGCAGCAACTGCACGACTCGCAGAACCTCGCCGCCAAGGCCGATGCCGAAGCGGTGATCGCGCAACTCGTCAAGGGCATGACGATGCGTACCAACGCGCAGGGAAATTCGGAGATTCGGCTTCGGCTGCAGCCCGAAAATCTCGGCGACGTCACGATGAAGATCACGGTGCAAGGTTCGCAGATCAGCGCGAGCGTCGTCGCTCAAAACGCCGACGTCAAATCGGCGCTGCTCGGCAACCAGCAGCATCTCGCACGCGCTCTCGCCGAATCGGGCCTGACGCTGGCGGGATTCTCGGTCGATGTCTCCGGCGGTGACGCCGGGCGCGATCAGAACCGCGATCGCACCTCGGGATTCGGACGACGCTACACCGTGCACGAACTGCCCGGTGCCGCGCACGACGAAAGCCCAACCCTCGCGGCAATCGGACCGCCCCTCGTGAGCGGCACCGGCCTCGAGTTGTTCAGTTATCTAGCATAAGGAGAGCAACGTATGCCATCGGCATTCGTGGCGGGCACGGCTCCAACGCCGATCAGCTCGCTCATCAATGTCAATCAGCCGAGCTCGAATACCTCGTCTTCGGGGAATTCGTCGCTCGGTCCGAACGCGTTTCTCCAACTGTTGACCACGGAGTTGCAGAACCAGGATCCGACGCAGCCGCAAGACCCGACGCAGTCCGTCACGCAGCTCGCACAGATGTCGGCCCTGCAGTACCAGCAGCAACTCACCAACGCGTTTCAAGGATTCCAGAGCACCTTCGGCGTGATGCAAGCCGCATCGTTGATCGGCAAGCAGGCCACGGTGAACACGGGAGCCACGGGCGCGAACGGCAACGCATCGACGGTCACCGGAACGATCTCGTCCATCAGCGTGCAGAACGGGCAGCCGTACTTCACGATGAAAGACGCGAGCGGAAACACGATCAGCGACAACAACGGGAATGCCCTGTTGTTCTCGACGTCGGAGATCGTCGGTATCGGGAGCTAATCCGTGGACAACAACGAGATCAATCGCGTTCAACAACCCGGGATCATCCCGGGTCCGGGACCGCGTCCGGTCGGACGACCGGTCGAGATTCCGCCGTCATCGGGCCCGAGCTTTCGTTCGGTCCTCGAACGCACGACGGCGCCGCAACCCTCGACCGGCGCGGGCGAACCGCTACGCTTCTCGGCGCACGCAATGCAGCGCTTGGAATCGCGCAACATCAGCCTCACGGCAGACGACGTGAAGAAGATGAACGTGATGGCCGACAAAGCCGCTGCGAAGGGCGCAAAGAATTCGCTCTTCATCGTGCGCGACGTCGCGATGGTCGTCAGTATCAAGAACCGCACCGTCATCACGGCGGTCGATTCGGATTCGATGAAGGAGAACGTGTTCACCAACATCGACTCGGCGGCGATCATCTAGGAATCCTATTTCACACCAACCCGAGGCGGACCGCATGCGGAGCCTCGGCCGCGACGCGGATGGAATGATGCGTTGCGGATCCCATGTGAGGTCACTACATGGCTTTCGATTCCCTGTTTACGGGCATCACCGGCCTGAACGCATATCAGAGCTGGATCGACATGCTCTCGAACAACATCGCCAACACGGCGACGGTCGGCTTCAAGGGTCAGCGCATGACCTTCGCCGACCTGTTCTATCAGCAGACCGGCTATCCGTCGGGACCGTCGCAGACGCGCGGCGGCATCAACCCGATCGACCAAGGTCTGGGCGTTAAGGTCAACACGGTCGACACGCAGTTCGCGCAAGGCGGACTCGAGACGACCGGTATCAACACCGATCTCGCGGTCAACGGCGACGGCTTCTTCGTGCTGCGCAACGTTGACGGCTCGAGCTCGCCGGTCTACACGCGCGACGGCGCCTTCTCGCTCAACTCGAACGGCCTGCTCTACGATCCCGCGTCGGGACTCGCGGTTCAGGGCTACACGGCGAACCAGAACGGCATCATCACCGCGACCGGCAACCCGGGCGACATCACGATCCCGATCGGTCTGCAAGAGCAGGCGACGGCGACAGGCGCGGGCGTGAAAGTCGGTCCGAACTCGACCGACAAGGTCTTCGACATGTCGCTCGGCGGCAATCTCGATCAAACCCAGTGGTCGCAACAGTTCCTGAACGCCGTCGGCGCGTCGGCCAACGGTGGACAGACCTACACCATCTCGACCACGCTCTACGACTCGCTCGGCAACGCGCACCAAGCGACGCTGACCTACTCGCCGGACGCGAGCGGCTCCACGGCCGCGACCGATACGTCGACGGCCAACGGCAACATCAGCGGCGCGGTCTCGATGGCGCCCTCGACCTCGCAGAACGACACGATCACGATCGCGTCGAACGGTGCGGGCGCGGGCTACAAGATCACCGATACGCTGGGATCGACGATCAACGCCACCGCGGGACAGACCGTCACCGTCGGCGGCGCCACCTTCACCCTCTCGAGCCCCGAGACCGCCGCCGGCACGACCGACACCGTGACCGTTACCGGCGCGACCAACGGTCTTCCGACGACGGTGCAGGACGCCTCGGGCAACACGCACGTGCCCTCGACGCGCTGGAAGGTGAACGTCTCGTTCGCCGACGGCACGCAGTTCGCGACGATCTCGACTCCCGGCTCGGTCGGAGCAGGCGGCGCGATCACCGCGCCGACCTACGGCACGGGCTCCTCGGGCACGATCGGATACGTGTACTTCGACCAGAACGGGCAGTTCATCAACTCCTCGTCCATCGAGTCGGTCGCGGCGGGCCAGAGCCTCGGCGCGAACGCCGCGGCCTACCTGCATACCGCGGGCGGCGGCACCCCGGCAATCGCCCAAGGCAACCAGATCAACGTTACGACCTGGGGTCCGGGCGCGGGCAACAACGCGAGCGCCCCGACGGCGGGCGGCGCGGCACCCACGCCGGGTGCCATCGGCATCGACTTCTCGAACAATGCCAGCCTTGCCGGCACGTCGAGCGCGAACGTGATCTCGCAGAACGGCTACGCGGCCGGAACGCTCTCGAACATCTCCGTCGGTCTCGACGGCACGGTGACGGGCTCGTTCACCAACGGCCAGCAAAAGACGCTCGCACAAGTCGCACTCGCGACCTTCCAAAACGAGGAAGGCCTGCAGCGCTTGGGCGGCAACCAGTTCGGCGAGACCGCGGCGTCGGGCCTCGCGCAGGTTGGTACCGCGGCGACGGGCCGTTACGGTGAGATCGTTTCGGGCTCGCTCGAACAGTCCAACGTCAACCTGGCCGATCAGTTCACGAAGCTGATCGTGGCGCAACGCGCGTTCGAAGCGAACTCGCGCGGCATCACGACCGCAGACCAGAACCTGATCACCGTCGAAAACCTCCGCGCAAGCGAGAACTAGTAGACGTACCGCGGGGGCGGCGCCACGCGCGTCGCCCCCGCACCCCCTATCCGCGCGAAGGCGAAAGGAGCACGGGTGTGATCGCCCTGACGCGATTGAACGGCCATCCGGTGATGGTCAACAGCGACCTCATCGAACAGATCGAGGAGACCCCCGACACGGTCGTCACGCTGACCTCGGGAAACCGAATCATCGTGCGCGACTCGATGCTCGACGTACAGAAGAAGATCGTCGAGTTCAAACGGCGCATCTACGGCCCGCCCGAGGCAGGGTAGGCGCGTCGCCTCCACCAAGGGGGCAGGCGTCCGAACCCTTACCGTACCTTGATATTCATGCGGCGGCGGCCGATACCCGGTAAAGGCGCGGGTCATACTTTGACGGAGAGCGAGCGTTGGATTTAGCCACCTTACTAGGTCTCGTTTTGGGGTTCGGTGTCATCTTTTTAGCCGGGTTCGTCGGCGGAATCGATCCCCGAATCTTCTTCGGACGCTGGGACGCCTTCGTGCTCATCCTCGGCGGCTCGCTCGGAGCGACGCTGACCTCGTTCCCGATGCGGACCTTTCTGCGCGGGTTCTTCGGCGGTCTGAAGACCGCGTTTACCGAGCCCAACTATCACGAGCGCGACGTCATCACGACGCTCGTCTCGTTTGCCGAGAAGGCGCGCCGCGAGGGCCTGTTGGCGCTCGAAAACGAGGCCGCCGCGCTCGACGACGACTTCATGCGCAAGGGCATTCAGCTGGTCATCGACGGCCGCGACACGGAGATCATTCGCAAAGTCCTCGAGACCGAGGTCAGCAACGCGCAAGAGCAGGGCGCGAAGGCCGAACAGGTCTTCATGAACCTCGGCGGCTACTCGCCGACGCTCGGAATCATCGGTACGGTGCTGGGGCTCATCGGCATGCTCAAAAGCCTCGGTGAGGCGAGCCAAAGCACCAATATCGCGGGATCGATCGGTACCGAGACCGCGGTCGCGTTCGTCGCGACGTTCTTCGGCATCATGTTCGCGAACTTACTCTGGCTGCCGATCGGCACGAAGATCAAGGAACGCAACGGACAGATGCTGCTCGTGCGCGAGATCATGATCGAGGGCATCCTCGCCATTCAGGCCGGCGACAACCCGCGTCTGCTCGAAGAGAAGCTCCTGGCCTTCCTCGATCCCAAAGAACGCGACACGGAGATCGAAGAGGGCGGCGCGATGGCGGGCGAGGCCGGATACTCGGCGTCGTCGGCATAGTCGGCGCGCACGATGGCACAACCGATCAAGAGTGCGGCGCGCGCGGCAGAATCGAGCCTGCGCGCCAAGAAACCCGAGGAGAAGCTCGAGACGGCCGGCATGATGCGCTGGCTGCTCACCTATGCGGACATGATCACCCTCATGCTCGCGCTCTTCATCATTCTCTTCGCGATGTCCACGATCAGCCGCGTCAAGGTGCAGGCCTTCGCGAAGTCGGTCTCGGGCGGTTTCAACAACGTTTGGTCGATCAACCAGCCGCCCAACGGCGGCGCGAACGGCTCGCAGTCGTTCGATGCGAGCTCGAGCATCCCGGCGATCGAGAAAGAGCTCGAAAAGTACGTCAAACAGAATCACCTCCAGCAGCAAGTGCAGGTGCACGACGAAACGCGCGGGCTCGTGATCACGCTCCTCTCGGATAAATCCTATTTCGATAGCGGCAGCGCGGAAATGCGTCCGCAAACGCTTCAAATTCTCGATACCATCGCGCCGCTGCTCAAGCGCAATCGCAATCAAATTCGCGTCGAGGGGAACACGGACAACGTGCCGATCTCGACCGCCGAGTTTCCCAGCAACTGGGAGCTCTCGACCGCGCGCGCGGTGGGCGTCGTGCGCTACTTGGTCGAACACGAAGGAATCGCGCCGACGCGGGTCTCGGCCGCCGGGTACGGTGAGTTCAAGCCGCGAACGCAGAATCGCACGGAAAGCGAACGCCAACAGAATCGTCGCGTGGATATCGTGCTGCTCAACGGCAACGCGAACGCCGCAGCGTCGAGCGAAGAGAAAGGGCCGTAACTCCTCCGTCATGTCGAGTCTTTCGCAAGAGGAAATTGACGCACTCATCAATCAGCTCTCCGGCACGGCGGGGCCGGCCAAGGAGGCGATCGATGGGCGTCGCGTCAAGTCGTTCGACTTTCGCTTCAACAAGCGTCTCGATAAGTTCACGAACAACCAGCTGCAGACGCTGCGGACGCTCCACGAAAACTTCACGCGCCTGCTGAACAACTCGCTCTCGGTCTATCTGCGTACGCGCGTCGAGGCGACGATCGTCTCGATCGAGCAGATCAGCTACGGGGACTTCATCGCCTCGATCGGCATTCCGTCGATCCTCGCGATCTACTCGATGGATCCGCTACCGGGCAGCGGCATCGTTCAGGTTGACCTCAACCTCGTCTTCTCGATCATCGACCGCTTGCTCGGCGGCCCCGGCTGGTTTCCGAACAAGCTGCGCGACCTGACCGATATCGAGCGCACGCTCATGCAGCGTTTCATGGCGCGCATGCTCAACAGCTATCGCGAATCGTGGAATTATCTGCTCACGCTCTCGCTCAAGATCGAGGCGCTCGACTCCAATCCGCAGTTCATCCCGCGTATCATTCCGCTCGATCAGATCGTCTCGTACATCTCGATGGAGCTGAAGATCGGCGACATGGCCGGCGTGATGAACTTCTGTCTGCCCTATCTCGTGCTGCAGTCCATCAGCCAACAGCTCACCGATTTTCAATGGTCGCCGACGGTCATCGCCGGTCGCGGCATGACGGAAGAAGATATCGCCCAACTCACCCGCAACGTCGAACGCGCGGGCGTCGAAGTGGAGGTCGAGCTCGGGAAGACGATGGTGTCGCTGCGCGATCTGGTGAGCCTGCGCGAAGGCGACGTGGTCGTGTTCGATAAACAGACGAACGAGCCGCTCTTGGCCAAAGTGAACGATAAAGAGAAGTTTCAGGTCTTCCCGGGCGTGAATCGAGACCATCTCGCCATGCAAGTCGCACACGTCATATCGAACGAGGACGAATAATCAATGCCCGACATGCAGCAACTCGCCGATTCGATGCTGGCCTCGGCCGGTGCCGTGCTCGGCCGGTTGGTCGAACAGCCCGCGACCGCGACGCCCGCGGCGCGCAACGATCATGAGGGCTCGGTTCGCATTGACGCCGACGAGTTGGTGACGATCGCCGAGGTCGCCTCGCTCGGAGCGCAGATCGTGGTGCGCGTCCCAACCTCCGACATGCAGGCGATCGTCGGGCTGATGCTCGGCGGCGGCGACGAGATGGCGGAGATGGGGCCGATGCAGCTCTCGATCGCGTCGGAGACGGTATCGCAGATCGCGACCGCGATGGCGGAGCAGCTGGCCAAGGATATCGGGGCCTCGCCCGACGGCGTGCACGCGGCGCTCTGTACCGATGCGACGCTGCTGCCGCCGCCGCCATTCGAATCCTACGAAGGCGCGGTGATGCTCGGCGAATCGCTGATGCCGCGCTTGAGCGTGGACTTCGCGGCGATCACGCTCTCCAAGCTCGGTATCGCGCCGAGCGCGGCGCAGAGTGCCGCGCCCGAGCCCGCCGCCGCC